>NZ_JAFGYZ010000002.1:0-383938 GCF_017491585.1 Pseudomonas sp. 58(2021) | reverse complement strand
CGCAGAAACTCCACCAACCCTCGCTGCAACCCGCTCAACACCCCCTCGCGGCTGACCAGCGCCAGCTCTGTCGGTGGAAGCGGCGGCAAGTCTGTGCACACCCGATGCTCCGGCAATACCGCTGATGCCGGCAGCACCGAAACCCCAAGCCCTGAGGCGACCGCCGCTTGAATGCCGGTCAGACTGTGGCTGCCGAAGGCTACACGCCATGGGCGTTGCGCCACGTCGAGCAGGCGAATCGCTCGTTGTCGGTACAGGCAGCCTTGGGGAAACAGCGCCAGCGGCAATACACCATTGGAAGAATCGAACTCAGCACCCTTGACCCACACCAGTCGCTCCGGCCAGGTCGCCCAGGCGGGGCCGCTGTCGGGTTCGCGTTTGATCAGGGCGATGTCGATTTCGCCGCTGTCGAGGCGTTGCCTCAGATCGAGGCTCATGCCGCTGACGGTTTCCAGCCGCGCTTGCGGGTGGCTGCGGGTGAAGCCGGCGAGGATCAGCGCCATGCGTCGGGCGTCGAAGTCTTCCGGCATGCCGATGCGCAGGATTTCCAGATCCAGATCGCTGGCAAGGGCTTCGCTGGCCTCGGCGGACAAGGCCAGCAGGCGGCGGGCGTAGTGGATCAGCAGTTCGCCGTGCTCGGTGACGCTGACGTTCAGCCCGGTGCGGTCGCGCAACAGCAAGGCGTGGCCGACCAGGTCCTCAAGTTTGCGCACCTGTTGGCTGACCGTGGATTGGGTGCGGTGGACGCGTTCGGCGGCGCGGGTGAAGCTGCCTTCATCGACCACGCAGACGAAGGTTTTCAGCAGTTCCAGATCCAGCATGGCAGCGGTCTCGATATTTGTTTGGCAACTTAGGGTTGGCTATTTATTTAATTTCACACTATCACCCCGAGTTCATAAGCTGAAGCCCTCACTTGCAGAGGAATGCCCCCATGACGTTGATCAATACACCACGCCCGCAATGGCTGACCTTCGATTGCTACGGCACCTTGATTCAATGGGACGAAGGCCTGCGCGCCGTGGCCGAGCAGATCCTGAGCGAGAAGGGCGAACACCGGGTCGATGCCGGGCGCCTGATCGAGGTCTATGACCGCCACGAACATCGCCTGGAACAGACGCCGCCGCACCGCTCGTTTCGCGAGCTGAGCACCCTCGGCCTGCAACTGGCCCTGGAGGAACTGGGGCTGGCGAGTGCCAGCCAAGACAGCAAGCGCCTGGCCGCCGCGATCCCGCAGATGCCGCCGTTTGCCGAAGTCGTCGAGACCCTCGGGCAGCTCAAGGCCAAGGGCTTCAAGCTGTGCATCGTCTCCAACACCGATGACGACATCATCGCCGGCAACGTCGCTCAACTCGGTGGCCATATCGACCGGGTGATCACCGCGCAACAGGCCGGCGCCTACAAACCGGCGCCGAGGCTGTTCGACTACGCTCATGAGCAATTGGGCGTCAGCCGTGATCAGGTGGTGCACATCTGCGCCAGCCCGATGCTCGACCACACGGCGGCCCGCGACCTGCATTTTCGCTGCGTATGGATCGACCGCAGGACCGGTCGTCAGTTACTGCCGGACTATCGGCCCGACGCGATCCTCAACACGTTGGACGAAGTGCTGCCGCTGTTCGCGTCCCTTGGCTGGGAATAAAGGAGTTTCGCCATGGCCCACACCCTGACTGGCTGCGCCCGACCTGCGCGTTCCGGCTCGTTGAACCTCGACAGCGAAGCGATTACCACCGCCCGCCACGAACTGGCAGCGTGCTTTCAACTGGCGGCGCTGCACGGGCTGGAGGAGGGGATCTGCAATCATTTTTCGGCGATGTTGCCGGGGCACGATGACCTGTTTCTGGTCAATCCCTACGGTTATGCGTTTTCCGAAGTGACGGCGCACAACCTGCTGGTCTGCGACTTCGAAGGGAACGTGGTGGACGGCGAGGGCCAGCCAGAGGCAACGGCGTTCTATATCCATGCACGCCTGCACCAGCGACTGCCAAGGGTGAAGGTTGCGTTCCACACTCACATGCCGAACGCGACGGCGTTGTGCCTGTTGGAGGGGCCGCCGCTGTTGTGGCTGAGTCAGACCGCGCTGAAGTTCTACGGGCGCACGGCGGTGGACGAGCACTACAACGGGTTGGCGCTGGACGAGCGCGAAGGCGACCGGATTGCCGGGGTGATGGGTGATGCCGACATTCTGTTCCTGAAAAATCACGGGGTGATTGTCGCGGCGCCGACCATCGCCGAAGCCTGGGACGATCTGTATTACCTGGAGCGCGCCGCGCAGGTGCAACTATTGGCGATGGCCACGCAACGGGTGCTGGAACCGGTGCCGCACGCGGTTGCGCAACGGGCGTACGCGCAGATGCGCGAAGGCGATCCGCAAAGTGCGCGGGCGCATCTGCGCAGTGCGATGCGGCGTTTGGCCCGTCAGGGCTGATGCGGGCAAAAACGGACAGGCAAAAATAATTTGCGTCGCAGGTCATCCAATTGCCCTGCGCGCCGATAGTAACTGGGTCGGGATCGTCGCGAGGGCACTTGGTTGCCCCGTACAACCCGGTGGGCTACGCTCACAAAAACAAGGGTTTCGGGCTTCTGCCCCTGTCGTACCTGCCCAGGACACGCTTTTGCCTATCCCCATTCACGATCCGAACCAAGCCCCCGGCGGCACCCTCAAGCGTTTGCCCCTGCGCAAGGCGGCGGTATTGTTCATCGTTGCCGTGTGTCTGTGCCTGTCCGGCTTGCTGTATCTGCAGATCGAGCAGTCGCGGCGCCAGGATCTGGCGAATGCTCAAGTGGCATCGGCCAACCTGACCCGGGCGATGGCGCAGCAGGCCGAGGACACCTTTCTGGCGGCGGATCTGGTGATGACCAGTCTGGTCGACTGGATTCAGGAAGACGGCTATGGCGCAGCGCAGAGACCGCGCCTGCAGAGGACTTTCGCGCGCCGGGTGCAGCAGCTGGAACAGTTGGACGGCATGTTTCTGTTCGATCGCGAAGGGCAGTGGGTGATTACTTCGTTCCCGGATCTGCCGCGCGGCAATGGCGTGGCCGATCGCGAGTACTTCAGGTTTCACCAGCAGAACGTCTCGATCGTGGCACACATCGGGCCGGCGATCCGCAGCCGCGAGAACGGCGAGTGGATTATCCCGATCTCGAAACGGGTGAACGACCACGCCGGCCATTTCCAGGGCGTATTGCTGGCCGGGATCAAGATGTCGTACTTCGACAAGTTCTTCAAAAGCTTCAGCCTGGATGACAACGGCACGATGTTCCTCGGCCTGACTGACGGCACGTTGCTCGCCCGTCGGCCATTCGATGAGGCCTTGATCGGCACCTCGATGGCCAAGGGCGAGATCTATCAGAAGCTGTTGCCCAATGCCCCCGCCGGCACCGCGATGATCGATTCGGTGGTTGACGGTGTGACGCGGCTTTACGGTTACCGGCAGCTGGAAAGTTATCCGCTGGTGGTGTCCTCCTCTTCGTCCCGGGACACGATTTTGCAGGGCTGGCATGACCGGGCGTTCCAGTCCAGCGTCATCGTGGCGCTGGTGGTGCTGGGCGTGGGGTTGTTTGGTTGGGTGTTCATCCGTCAGGTGCGCGACGGCGAACGGATCGAGAAAAACCTGCGCAAGGCCCAGCAGGCGCTGGAGGAGATCGCTACCCACGACAGCCTGACCGGGCTGGCCAACCGGCGTCTGTTCGAGCGCTCGCTGGAGGTGGAATTTGCCCGGGGGGCGCGGCAGTCGAGCCCGGTCAGCCTGATCATGCTCGATATCGATTTCTTCAAACGCTACAACGATGCCTACGGCCATGTGGCTGGCGACCATTGCCTGACGCAGGTCGCGCAGGTGGTGAAGAACTGCTGCCAGCGCCAGTCCGATCTGGCGGTGCGCTATGGCGGTGAAGAGTTCGCGGTGTTGCTGCCGGACACTGACATCAACGGCGCGCTGACAATTGCCGGGCAGATCCGCCGCAGCGTCATGGACAAACACATCACCCACAGCGGCTCGCCCACCGGGTATCTCACGGTGAGCCTGGGCTGCTATGCGTTTATTCCGACTGGCAACGACAGCCCGGAACTGTTCATTCAACGGGCGGATGCGGCGCTGTATCAGGCCAAGAACTCCGGTCGCAACCGCGCGGCGGTGTTGTCCATGGACGTTGGCGTTGGCGAATTGATGCGTTCGGATCGCTGATTAAACCGAATCGGTTCAGACACAGGCCATGGCCTTCACCATGACCTGCTCTTGTCCGTTCAGCCGCCCGCACCACTGCCGGGTCCGATGACGAGCGGTCAGAAGTCCACGGTGGCCGACACCTTCAGGGTGCGCGGCGTGCCCTGGGTCAGGTAGCCGCCGTTGGCCGAGGCCCAATAGGCTTCGTTGGCGACGTTCTCCAGGTTGGCCCGCAGGGTGATCTGCTTCTCATCCAGCTTGAAGGCATAGCGGGTGCCCAGGTCGAAACGGTTCCACGCCGGAATGCTTTGAGTATTCGCCGCGTTCAGGTACTGGCCGCCGGTGCGCAACATTCGCGCGCTGAGAGCGGCGCCTTCGAGGCCCGGAATGTCCCAGTCGGCGCCGAGGTTGAACTGGAAGCGCGGCACCCCGACGGCGCGGTGGCCGTCATTCACGCCGTTGCTGCTGCCTTCCAGTTCAGTCTTCATCAGCGTCGCGCCGCTGAGCAGGCGCAGGCCGTCGAGCGGTTCGCCGTACACGTTGAGTTCCACGCCTTTGTTGGTCTGCTGGCCGTCAACCCGGAACATCCCGTCCTGGGTGTAACTCGACGGTTGCTCGATGCGATAGACGCCGAGGCTGGCGCCGTAGCTGCCCATGTCCAGGCGCACACCGGCTTCGACCTGCTTGCTGCGCACCGGGGCGAAGGTTTCGTCGCGGTTGATCGCCGTGGTCGGCGGCGTCGGGCCCTTGGCCAGGCCTTCGATACGGTTGGCGTAGAACGACACGTGTTCCCAGGGCTTGATCACCAGGCCGTAGACCGGGGTGGTGATCGACTCTTCGTAACTCGAGGTGCGAGCGCCGGTGGCCGTGGCCCAACCATCGACTTTCATCTGCTGGCGCCGCACGCCGAGGGTCAGCAGGATGCGGTCATCGACGAAGCCGAGGGTGTCGGAAATCGCCTCGCTGCGCAGGATGTTCTTGCCGGTGATGCGCGGGTCGTTGATGTCGCTGGCGAACGAGGTGGGTGCCGGGCGCGGCTTGTCGGTGACGTTGTACAGGTTGGTGCTGTAGCGCCCGGCCGCGCCGACGGTTTCGAACGCCGAGCGCTGCTCGCCCCAGATGCCCGCCCAGCCGAGGTTCAACTGGTGTGTGACGGGGCCGGTGTCGAAGCGGCCGTTGAGCCCGGCCATGGCGCTCTGGTTGTCTTCGTCGTGGGGCGAATAGAGCATGCCGCCACGGGCGTTGCCGTTGAGGTCGGTGACGGTCAGCGACGAGTACACGCCGTTTTCCCGGGTGTGCTTGGCGCCGCCGGACACATAGGCGGTCCAGTTGTCGTTGAGGTCGTACTCGGCGCGTGCCATGCCGAAGGTGTCTTCGAGCTGCGAGTAGCTCCAGCTCTGGGCATAGCTGGCGTTGGCGTGCGGCACCTTGGGGGCTTTGGTCAGGCTTGAGTCGACATAGACCACCGAGCGGCCCTGGTTGATGACCTGCTTCTGATAGCCGAAATCGGTCGAGACCCGCAGGCGATCGCCGCGATAGTCCAGGCCGAGGCTGAACAGCGACGAGCGCTGGTCTTCTTCATCGACGGCGGTGTCGCCTTCGCGCTGCATCAGGTTGACCCGGGCGCCGAAGCGGTTGTCTTCGCCAAAACGCTGGCCGAGGTCCAGATGCGTGCCGACCCGGCCGTCGGCGCTGTAGTCGAGAGTGACGCTGCGCGTTGGCGTGTCCATGGCGCGTTTGGGTTGCAGGTTGATGCCGCCACCGATGCCGCTGCCGCTTGGGGTCACGCCGTTGACAAAGGCGTTCGGGCCTTTGAACAGTTCCACCCGGTCCAGCGCTTCGACGGCGATGATCTGCCGCGGCAGCACGCCATAGAGGCCGTTATAGGAAATGTCATCGGAGGCCAGCGGCAGGCCGCGGATCATGAACATTTGCGAGAAGTTGCCGAAGCCGTTGGACTGGCGCACCGAGGCATCGTTGAGCAACACATCGCCAATGGTTTGCGCCTGCTGATCGGCCATGGTCCTGGCGGTGTAGCTGGTGACGCTGAAGGGCAGGTCGTTGACCGCTTGATTACCGAGCATGCCGACCTGTGCGCGACGGGCGACCTGTTCGCCACCGTAGGTGTCATCGCTGCTGTCGTGAAGTGCGCTGACGGTGGTGGCGCCGAGTTCCAGCGCACCGTCCGCCGCGACTTTCGGCGCCACGGTGTAACCATTGTGGCCGGTGCTGATCAGTTCGAAGCTGCTGCCTTCCAGCAATCGGGCGAAACCGCTTTGCGCGGTGTAATTGCCTTGCAGGCCCGGGCTCTGGCGATTGCCCAGTTGTGCCGGGTCGAACGACAACGGCACGCCGACGCTGACCGCAAATTGCGCCAGTACATGGCTGAGCAGGCCGGGGCCGATGCTGACACTTTGGCTGGCGCTTTCGCGGGTGCTGTCGGCGGCCTGGCCGAGGGTCGGCAGCAGCGCGCCGAAGGCCAAGGCAAGACTCAGGTTTAGGGCCTTGAGCGGAAAAGTGGCAGGGCGGGGCGTGGGCAATGCGGTCATTCGGCGATCCTGTCGGGCGCGTGGAATTGAAAGGTCTATCCACTCACCGAACGAGGCGCGAAAAGGTATCAGTGAACATTGAAAATATTTTCCGAAGGCTCAGACGCGGGGCTCCACCGACAGCCAATAGCGGGTCAGGCTGTTGATGTTCAGCGGCAGGGTGTCGCTGAGCAGGCGCAGGCTGGCGTCGGTGTCGCACAGGGAAAACGCCCCGGACACACGCATCGCTGCGACGTCCGGATGACAGCGCAAGACGCCGCGACGATAACGGCTGAGTTCGCCGAGCAATTCGTCCAGACGCATGTTGCTGGCCAGCAGCATGCCCTTGTCCCAGGCCAGGCTGGCGGTGTCGAAGGTTTCAGCGCTGTCGAAGCCGTTCAACTTGAAGCGCTGGCGTTCGCCGGCCTTGATGATCGTATTTTGCTTGAGCAATTGCGGGGTGATTTGGACTTGCCCCTCCAGCACCGACACCAGGCTGCGCGAACCTTCGGTGCGCACGCAGAACCGCGTGCCGAGTGCACGAGCGAGGCCTTGTGGGGTTTGGACAATGAACGGGCGGGCGGCGGCATCGCTGGCAGTGGTGATCAGCACCTCGCCGTTGAGCAGCAGCACCCGGCGCTCGACCGGGCTGTAAGCGATGTTCACGGCGCTGTCGGTGTTGAGCAGCAATTGGGTGCCGTCCGGCAGTTGCAGCGTTTTTTGCTCGCCGACGGCGGTGCGCTGGTCAGCGGTCCATTGCTGCCACGGAACATGTTGCGAGGCGATGCCCACCGGCCCGGCCATCAATAGCAGGCCGAGACGGGTAAGGGTCTGGCGACGGCTGAGGCCTTCTTTGCGCGAAGCCCGTTGCAGGGTCTGGATGGCGACGTTGGCCGGCACGCTGCGCAAGTCCCCCAGCAGCGCTTCGGCCCGTTGCCACGCGATGGCGTGTTCGGCGCTGCGGTTGCGCCACTGCGCGATGGCCTGATGATCGGACGGCGAGGCGGTACCCGAATGCAATTGCACCAGCCAGTCGGCGGCTTCACCGAGAATCTGCGGGTTGATCATCGACGAACTCATCAGGCGACACTCAGGCAAGCAAGAAACGCGGCGCGCATGTGGCGTTTCACGGTTATCAGCGAAACCTTCAGCCGCGTGGCGATCTGCGCATAGGTCAGGCCTTCGATCTGCGACAGCAGGAAGGTGTCGCGGGTCTGCGCAGGCAGCTCGCGCAGCAACGCTTCTATGCGCCACAGGGTTTCAAGAATCAGATATCGGGTCTCCGGCGACGGCACTTCGGCAGGCGGCAGATGGGCGATGGTTTCCAGGTAGGCGCGCTCCAGGTCCTGGCGCCGCCAGCGGTCGATCACCAGACCTTTGGCGATGTGCGTCAGCAGTGCCCGGGGTTCGCTGCCCAGAGGCTTGAGCACCTGACGGCTGAGCAGGCGCAAAAACGTATCGTGAGCCAGGTCGGCCGCATCGCAGCGATTACCCAGCTTGCGTTGCAGCCAGCCTTGCAGCCACCCGTGGTGTTCGCTGTAGAGCGTCTGGACTTGCTGATTCAATGGCGGATCGAGAGACGACATGAGCGGCAGATACTCGTTGCGGGCATCCGATGCCTGGCTGCAATTAGAGTGCAATTAAGAATTGATCGCATTCTAGTGGCACCGAACGAGCGCTGGCAATTGCCCCTTTGCACTTTCTTTTCTGGCGCCAGAAAGGAGTGGCCTACACGTCTTCCGGGAGATTGGCTATTTGTTTGGCCCGGCCCCGGGACTAACGTAGCCACACATTCACTTGCCCCGGAGAACCACCATGAAACCTCGTGCCGATTTCTATACCGCTTCCCCAGATGCCCTGAAAGCGATGATCGCCCTGGAAACCGCCGTCTCGAAACTGCCGCTGGAAAAGACCCTGATCGAACTGGTCAAACTGCGCGCTTCGCAAATCAACGGCTGTGCGTTCTGCATCGACATGCACACCGCTGACGCGATCAAGGGCGGCGAAACCCCACGCCGGTTGTTCGCCGTGACCGCCTGGCGTGAAGCGCCGTTCTTCACCGACCGCGAACGCGCTGCGCTGCTGTGGACCGAGTCCTTGACCCAACTGAGCCTGACCCATGCCCCGGACGAAGATTACGAAGCGGTCGCTGCCCAGTTCTCGCCAAAAGAAATGGTCGACCTGACCGTGGCGATCAGCACCATCAACAGCTGGAACCGTCTGGCCGTGGGCTTTCGCAAAATCCCGCAAGCCTGATCGCTCAATGTGCATCGGCACTCGGCGCGGCCGGTGGTTGCACCTTGCGCATCAAGGGCACCATCGCCGTGGCAATGCCGAAGCACACCATGATCATCAGGAACGTGTCGCCGTAGGTCTGTGTCTGTGCCTCGCGGTAGGTCAGCAGCCATAGCTGACGCAGGCTGGCGGTAAGGCCTGCATCGCCGCTCTGACCCAGTGCGGCGAAGTTGCCGCCGACCTGGGCCAGCCACTGATTCACTGCTTCGTTGCTACTGTTCAGATGCTCGGCCAACCGCGTGAAGTGCAGGTTGGTGCGGTCGTTGAGAATGGTCGCGCACGCCGCAATCCCGATTGCACCGCCCAGATTACGCATCAGGTTGAACAGGCCCGAGGCGTGCTTAAGCCGCGCTGGCGCCAGACCACCCAACGTCAATGTCACCGCCGGCGGCACCGCCAGTTGCTGGGCAATCCCGCGCAGGGCTTGCGGCAACATCAATTGCCCGGCACCCCAGTCGTGGGTGATCGGACTGAATTCCCACATCGACAAAGCGAACAACGCCAGGCCCGCCATCATGATCCAGCGCAGATCGAGGCGATTGGCCAGAAAGGCGTACAGCGGAATCGCCATGATCTGGAATACCCCGGTAGAGAAAACCGCCAGACCAATGTCCAGCGCGCCGTAACCACGCACCCGGCCGAGAAACAGTGGCGTCAGGTAAATCGTCGCGAACAGGCCGATGCCGGTGACGAAGGAAAAGAAGCAGCCCAGAGCGAAATTGCGATCCTTGAGGGCGCGCAGGTCGACGATCGGATTGGCCACGTGCAGCGTGCGGCCGACAAACGCCACGCCGGCCAGGGCGCTGATCCACGCGGTGGTCAGGATGGTCTGATCGCTGAACCAGTTCCAGCGCGGGCCTTCTTCGAGGGTGTATTCCAGGCAGCCGAGAAACAGCGCCAGCAACACCATGCTCAGATAATCCGCGCCCTTGAGCAGCGACAGTTCCGGCTGATCAATCTTGACCAGCATCGGCACCGCCACGGCAACGAAAATCCCCGGCACCAGGTTGATGTAGAACAGCCAGTGCCAGGACGAAATGTCGGTGATCCAGCCGCCGATCACCGGACCCAATGTCGGTGCCAGCGAAGCCACGGCGCCGATGGTCGCAGCGGCAATCACCCGTTGCTTGCCGGTAAAGAAAAAGAATGCGGTGGTGAACACCAGCGGAATCATCGAGCCGCCGAGAAAGCCTTGCAGTGCGCGAAAGGCGATCATGCTCTGGATGTTCCAGGCCACGCCGCACAACAGGCTGGCGAGGGTGAAACCGACTGCCGAAGCGCAGAACAGCCAGCGCGTGGAAAACACTCTCGACAGCCAGCCCGACAGCGGAATCACGATGATCTCGGCGATCAGGTAACTGGTCTGCACCCACGCCGTTTCATCGGTGCCGGCGGACAACCCGCCGCCAATATCGCGCAGCGAGGCCGAGACGATCTGGATGTCCAGCAGCGCGATGAACATGCCGATGCACATCGTGGCGAAGGCGAACACTTTGGTCGCCGTCGCCATCTCGGCGGCATTGAATGGCTGCGCGGAGGCGGTGAGGGCGGTGCTCATGGCGCGCTGGCCACGGCGGTGGTTTCAGGTTGGGCGCGGGTGTCGACTTCGGCCGTCACCGACAGGCCCGGACGCAGGTGACCGAGTACGCCGTCGGCGGGGTCGAGCAGGATTCGCACCGGCACACGCTGGACGATCTTGGTGAAGTTGCCGGTGGCGTTTTCCGGCGGCAGCACGCTGAACTGCGAACCGGTGGCTGGGGCAAGGCTGTCGAGGCGGCCGTGGAATTCCTGGCCGGACAACACGTCGGCGCGGATGCTCACGCGCTGGCCGGGTTTCATCCGCGCCAGTTGGTCTTCCTTGAAATTGGCATCCACCCACAGACCGCTGGCCGGCACCACCGACAACTGTTGCGAGCCGGCCTGGGCATAAGCGCCGACCCGCGCGCGGCGGTTGCCGATCACGCCGTCGACCGGGGCGCGCAGTTCGGTGTAGCCGAGGTTGAGTTGCGCCAGATCACGCTCGGCCCGGGCTTGCTGGAGGGCGGCGCGGGCCTGCTGTTTCTGGGTTTCGATCACGTTGAGCTGGCGTTGCGCGGCCAGCAGTTCGGCCTGGGCCTTGGCGCTCAAGGCTTGCGCAGTCTTGAAGGTGGCGTCGGCCCGTTGCGCGGCTTCCACCGAAACCGCATTGGTCGTTACCAGACGTTTGTAGCGTGCGTTGTCGTCCCGGGAACGGGCGGTTTCGGCGCTGGCGGCATCGATGCCGGCGCGGGCCTGACCGATTACCGCCTGTTGCAGTTGTTCGGTGGCATCGAGGTTGGCCAGCAGCGCTTCCTCGGCGGCAACGGCGCCTTCAGCCTTGGCCAGATTGGCGCGGTAGTCGCGGGCGTCGAGGCGAATCAGCACGTCGCCGGCCTTCACCTTCTGGTTGTCGCTGACCAGCACTTCCTCGATGTAACCGGCGACCTTCGGCCCGATCACCGTGACGTCGCCGCCAATGTAGGCATCGTCGGTCTCCTCAAGAAACCGCCCGGTGCCCCACCAATGCACGGCGTACAACCCGGCGAACACCAGCGCGGCCAGGCCCGCAGTGGGCAACAGCAGGCGTTTGAACAGGGGAGGTCTGGGGGCGCTGACCGGAACGGCGAGATCGGGTTCTACGGTGGGCATGCTGGTCATGGCGTAATACCTGAGGAAGCGGAATGGCTATTACGACCGTAATATGACGCGAGTAATATTTTGTGGCAATTGATTTTTATCGCCAGTCGTCAGATGGGGGGTGTTGAAAGAAAAGCTGATCATTTGTTTAAGAAATGTAAGCGCTGTAGGAAGCGTCTTGCAATTGCGTAGGAAGGCTCTGAGTATCACTGCTATTGATGGGGTGGCATTAAGCCAGTTGATTGCAAGGATGTTGAGTGCCGTATTCGCTTTGCGCTGTTTCTCGTAGTCGTTTCCTGCCTCGCCCGCTGTTGTCGGCCTTGTTGTTGAGTGTGTGTGCGCCCAGCGTTTTGGCCGCCGAATCGTCGAACCCGGGCCAGGAAGTGCTGCGCCAGCAGCAACAGCAGCAGCGCGATCTGCAACAACTGCAAATCGAACAGCGCAAGCGGCAACTGGAGCGTGGCGCGTTCGGCGCGCCGCCTGCCACTCCGGCCATCCCCGAATCGATCAAACCCGACGAACGCTGCTGGCCCCTGAGCGGCACGCGCATCGGCGGCGTCACGCTGATCGATAAGGACAAACTGAACGCCCGGATCAAGCCGCTGTTGGCGCCGTGCATGGGCGTCGGTCAGATCAACCATCTGCTGGCGACCATCACCGCGCTTTATGTGGAGAAGGGCTACATCGCCAGTCGCCCGTACCTGAGCAGTGCGCTGGCGGCGGGACAGTCGCTGGATATCCTGGTCGACGAAGGCTATATCGAGTCCATCGAACTGGCCGACCAGAGCCTGCCGGTGTCGCTCGGCGGCGCGTTCCCGGGCATGCTCGGCAAGCCCTTGAACCTGCGGGATCTGGAGCAGGGGCTGGATCAGTTGAACCGCCTGCGCTCGCTCGATCTGACCGCCGACATCGCTCCCGGCAGCCAGCCCGGCGCGTCGAAAATCATCTTGCGTTCGCGGACCTCGGGGCAGTCGCGCTGGGCCCTCGGTGCCGGTTTCGACAACCTCGGCAGTGCCAGCACCGGTCGTGACCGTGACACGCTGAGCCTGACCCTCGACAGCCCGCTGGGACTCAACGACCTGTTGAGCGTGAGTGCCAGCGACACCCTCAATCAGGGCGACCGCTATAACCGCAACGCCAGCCTCTATTACGCAATTCCCTATGGCTACTGGACGTTCAGCACCTTCGCCAGCCACGCCGAATATCGTGCGCCGTTCAAACTCAGCGCGGCGACCCTGCACAGCACCGGCATCACCGATCAACTCAGCCTGCGCGCCGACCGGGTGTTGTGGCGCGACCAGAGTCATCAGCTCAGCGCCAACCTGCAGCTGGCGCACAAGGACGTCGACAGCTATCTGCAAAACGTCCGCCTCGGCATTCAGAGCCCGACCCTGACCGTGGCCGAGGCCGGGCTCAATCTGTTCTGGCTCGATCGCGCGGTGTGGAACCTGGATTTCAACTACGCCCAAGGCCTGCGCTGGCTCGGCGCCGACGACGATGCCGATCATCAGGTCAGGAACCTGCCCAAAGCGCAGTTTCGCAAGTACCGCGCCGGCCTCAGCCAATGGCGCAATGGCCAGCTCGGCACGCAAGCCTGGCAATGGCAGAGCCAACTCAATCTGCAATACAGCCCTGACCCGCTGCCGGCGATCGAACAACTGCTCGGCACCGACGATTCCGCCGTGCGCGGTTACCGGGTCAGCAGTGCGTCCGGGGCCAGCGGTGCGATCTGGCGCAACACCTTGCGCCTGCCGCTACGCACCGATTTGCCGGTGCAGCTCACCCCGCGTGTCGGACTCGACCACGGCTGGATCAAGGCCGACCACGGCGCCTCGGTTCAACGCCTGAGCGGCGCCAGCATCGGCCTCAACCTGGGCTGGAAAAACCTGCAAGTGGATGTCGATTACCAACGCAGCCTGAACACTCCGACCGGCCTGCACCGCGAGCCTGAAACCTGGCTGATGCGCGTCGGACTGCAGATATGAACGTCAGTGAACAACAGCCATCGGACCTGAGCGCGACAGCCGTGGCCTTTAACTCAACGCGCAACGTGATGCCGCACTACATGGAGAGTTTTTTATGCCAATGAACACCTTTGCGTTTCACCTTTCCCCACGGGGCAAACTGCGCTGGGCCATCGCCAGCCTGTTCCTGGTCGCTCACCTGCCGGGCGCCATGGCCGGCGGTGTGGTGGTCGCGCCCGGCCCCGGCGGCACCGCGCAATTGCAGACCCAGGGCGGAGTCCCGATCGTCAACATCGTCGCGCCCAACGGCTCGGGCCTGTCGCACAACCAGTTCCTCGACTACAACGTCGACCGTCAGGGCCTGGTGTTGAACAACGCCTTGCAGGCCGGGCAATCGCAGCTCGCCGGGCAACTGGCGGCCAACCCGCAATTGCAGGGCCAGGCCGCGAGCGTGATCCTCAACGAAGTGATCAGCCGCAACCCGTCGGCCATCAACGGCGCCCAGGAAATCTTCGGTCGCGCCGCCGACTACGTACTCGCCAACCCGAACGGCATTTCGGTGAACGGCGGCAGTTTCATCAACACGCCGAACGCCAACCTGGTGGTCGGCCGTCCCGAGCTGAATGACGGCAAGCTGCAAGCCCTGAGCACCCGCGATGCCACCGGTCAGTTGCAGATTCAGAGCGGTGGCCTGCGCAATGGCGAAGGCTCGATCAACCTGATCGCACCGCGCATCGACAGCCAGGGCGCAATCACTGCGCGTGACCAACTGAACCTCACCGTCGGACGCAATCAGGTCGATTACGCCAGCGGCCAGGTGAAAGCCGTGGACCCGGCGGGCGGCACCACCGATCAGCGGATCGACGCCAGCCTTTTCGGCGCGATGCAGGCCGGACGCATCAACATCGTCAGCACCGCTGAAGGCGCGGGCGTGAAGGTCGGCGCGGTGCAAGTCGCCGGGCGCGACGGCGTGCAGATTGGTTCGGCGGGCGACTTAAGCGTCAGCGGTCAGGCGATTCCGGACAGTCTCGATGTGACCCGTGCCGGCATTCGCAGCAGCCAGGGCGACGTCGCCCTGCACAGCGGCAAGGACCTGACGCTGGCCGCCACCGACGTCAGCGGTCGTGATGTGAAGGTCGATGCCAAGCGCAATCTGACCCTGACCACCGTCGAGAGCCGCAAGCTCCAGGAACAACGCGAGAACTGGAACAACAGCACCATCGGCATCACCTGGGAAACCTACGAACGCACCAAGACCGACAGCGATTCGCGCCAGCACGGCAGCCAGATCGTCGCCAGCCGCGACGCGCAACTGTCGTCCGGCAAAGACACCGAACTGAAAGCCGCCAAGGTCGACGCGAAGAACAATCTCAGCGTGCAAAGCGGCGGCGACCTGCGCCTGACCGCCGCCACTGAAAGCCACACCCAGACCGATCAGGGCAAGCATCGCAAGCACCTGTGGAAAGCCGATTGGGACAGCAGCAGCGAAGAGCAGCGCAGCGTCACCAGCCAGTTGAAGGCCGGCAACATTGCCCTGCAAACCGCTGCGCTGCTGCGCTCCGAAGGTGCCGAACTGAACAGCACCGGCGATCTGCGACTGGCCGGCAAACAAGTGGAAGTCACCACCGCGACCCGCACCAACCGCAGCAGCGACAACCGCTATTCCGGTGATCTGGTCGGTGGCGGTTTCTTCGGCAAGACCGGCGACGCCGACAAGGGCCAGACCCAGCATCAGGGCAGCAAGATCAACGCGGCCGGCAAACTGCTGGTCAAGGCGGACGATGTGCGCATCAGCGGCAGCCAGGTGCGTGGCGGCAAGGATGCCAGCGTGATCAGCGACAACGGTTCACTGACCATCGATGGCGTGCAGGACACCTCGCACAGCAACAACCACGACAAGGACAGCAAGTTCTTCGGCATCACCAAGGACGAGTCCCGGCAGAACAGCAAGGACAGCATCACGGTGCGCAGCGAGCTGGCTTCCGACAGCAACCTCAAGCTGAAAAGCGCCAAGGACATCGAAGTCGCCGGCTCCACGGTCAAGGCCGGCGGTTCGCTGACGGCGGATGCGGCCGGTGATGTGAATGTGCATTCGACGCAGAACACCCACGACAGCAGCGACAGCATGCAGACTCGTGGCTTCGACGCCTACGCCAAGGAACAGACGGCGGAGCAATATCGCGCCGGCGTGCATTACGAAGACAAGGCGCAAACCGTCACCGCCAACGACGTCACGCAGCAGGGTTCCAGCCTCAGCGGCGGCACTGTGCAAGTGAAGGCGGGCGGCGATGTGACGCTCAAGGGCGCCGAGGTGAAATCCACCGCCGGCGACACCACCCTGAGCGGCAAGAACGTTTCGTTGCTGGCCGAGCAGGACAGCCACAGCACCTCGACCGAGACCCGTAGCACTGGCGGTGGTTTCTACTACACCGGCGGCCTCGACCGCGCGGGCAGCGGCGTGGACTTCTCGCACAGCACTTCGCAAGACACCACCGGCAAAACCACTGCGCAAACTACCGGTATGCAGAGCAGTGCCAGCCTGAACATCAACGCTGACAAACTCGTCACCGAGGGTGCGCAACTCAAGTCCGGCAACGGCCTGAACGTCGCCGCCAACGAAGTGGACAACCGTGTCGCCAACCACACCGAAAGCAGCACTCACAGCGAGAGCAACTGGTCGGCGGACATCGGTGCCAACGTCGAGTACAAAGACATCGCCCGACCGATTGCCGGTGTGGTGAAAGACGTGCTCGACGGCAAAGTGCCGGACAAGGACGCACTGGCCAATCTCGGCCAGCCGAACGTCGGTATCGACGTGGCGGTCGGTCATGTCAGCGCGGATAAAACCGAGCAGAGCAGCAACGCCGTGGTCAGTCGGTTCGACGGCCAGACCGTGGACGTGAAGGTCGGCGGCACGCTGCACGACCAGGGCACCCAGTACAACGCCAGCGCCGGCAAAGTGAACATCAGCGCTGACAAACTGGTGGCCGATGCGGCGAACAACACCCACAGCAGCACCGAAAAATCAGTGGATGCCAAGGTCGATGTACGCGTCTACACCAAAACCGGTGAAGACGTGAACGTGGCCGGCAGCGGCGCGGGTGGCAGCAGCCAGTCGAGCAAGAACAGCGCCACGGCGGTGGTCGGCGGTTACGCCGGTAGCCAGGGCGTGAATATCAATGTCGGCGGCGACGCACAGTTCGAAGGCAGCCGTTTCGACGGCGGGCAGGGCGGTGTCAGCGTCAAGACCGGCGGTGACCTGGCCCTGAATCAGGCCAACGACCGCCAGAGCAGCGACAGCTCCAGCCTGCGCGGCAACGGCTCGCTGACTGTCGGCACCTTGCCGGGTACCGATGGCACCAACGTCGATCTCGGCGCTGGCTTCCAGCTCGATCACAAAGGCAACCAGACCACCGACAGCCAGGCGCACGTTGCCAGCCTCAGCGGCAATGGCCCGGTGCAACTGAGCAGCGGTGGCAATCAGGTTCAGCAGGGCACGAAGATCGACAGCGCTGGCGCTATCGACCTGAAGGCTGGCGGCAAGCTCGACCTGCAGGCAGCTACCGATTCGCACGTCGCCACCGGCAGCAATCTCGGCGGCGGCCTGAAGGCCGGCGGCAGCAAGACCAGCAGCGAGAAGAGCCGCGATCAGGGCGGTAACCTCAGCGGCAACTTCAACATCGGTCGGGTCAACGAGAACACTCAGACCCTCACCGGTGGCCAGCTCAACAGCCAGAACGGCCTCGCGTTGAGCGGCGATTCGGTGCACCAGCAAGGCACTCAGGTCACTGCGCCAAACGTCACCATCGACGCGCAGAAGGGCGGCTTCGTTCAGGAGTCCGCGCAGTCCACCGACAACCGCAACAACTGGAATGTGGCGTTGAGCGCCGGTGGCAATCTGAGCAAAAGCACACCGACCGCCGCCGATGAAAAAGTCAGCAGCGATCACGGCTTCAATGCCGGGGCCAAAGTCGGCGTGGATTACCTGCAAGGCACCACCCAGCAGAACAGCCAGATCAACGCTGACACGGTGGTGTTGAACAGCGGCGGTGATGCGAGCCTGAACGGTGCGCGGATTGATGCGCGCAATGTCAGCGGCAAAGTGTCGGGTGATCTCTCGGTTGAAAGCCGTCAGGACTCCAGCACTCACGCCAAGGTTGACGTGGATCTGGGCCTGACCGCCAAGAAGACCCCAGCCGACGACAAAGGCAAACTCGCGGGCACCGACTACAAGCCAACGCTGAAAGCCGACGGCGAATACGCGCACAAGGACAACGTGAAACAGGCCTCCGGCATCAGCGGTAGCCAGGGTGTGAATCTCACGGTCGGCGGCGCTACCCAACTGACCGGCGCGCGGATTTCCACGACTGAAGGCAAGGTCGATCTGGGCGGTTCGAAGGTCAGCAGCAGCGACCTGAGCAACCTCGACTACGGCGTAAAAGCCGGTCTGGACCTGCCACACAAAAGCGAAGAAAACGCACCGAAGGTGTCCCTTGAAAACGGCAACCTGAAAGTCGGCCCGGTGACCCTGAGCGGTCATCTGGACAGTCAGCCCCTGCAAGCGGGGATCGACGAAAAAGGTTGATTCACCGTTAGTGAAACCGGCGGGGGCGAGCGTGCTCGCTCCCGTTTCTAAGAGGTACCCCGCTCAAAACGGCAGCCACTGTCGTTTCCCGTCAAGTCGAAAAAAGCATGGTGACGGATTCGATGGCATGGGACTGGGTGAAGAGGCGGAGCGCGTGAGCAGGCTGCTCGGTGACAAGCCGATCCTGCTGATGGGCAATCAGGGCTTGCTGGTCGCGGCACCGAACGTGAATTGCGCGTGGCCCGTGATGAAATGGCGCGCAAGACCTGTCGGCAATGGCTGGATTATCCGGGGTTTGCGGAAAAGCATTTCAACTCGTTGATGGGCATCCTCGACGAAGAGGAACCCGTCTACCGCCAGCAAAATGAGTGCTGCGTTTTCGGATGGTCGATCCAGAACCGCGCGGGTTTGTGCCCAGTGAAATCGAGTTTGGCTGGAAAGAGCAAATTGTTATAGCGAATGGTTCTTGCTGGACTGTCAGTTCTGACAGTGTGCAAACAGCTGCCAAGGGGAGACGATTGGCCTGCGGTGTGTGGTTCCGATTGAACCTGCGCTGACATCAAACCGATCAATTCAGGGAGCTGAAAATGAGCGACATTACTTTTCCAGGCGCAATTAACGGTGTGATCACTTGCCTTTCTGACCCAATGAACGGCATCAGGGTAAAAATTGGACCACTTACCGGTGCGCAAATCGGTGGTGTTTTGAAAATCACATGGCAGGGATACAGTGATCCAAGTGGCACGGTGCCCATCCCCGGCACTCAGACCTCGCGGAATCATTTTATTACCCAGAATGACGTCGACAACGGGTTGGAAAAAACCATCGGTGACTGGCACGCACATATCAAACCCATTCAAACCGGCTCGGCTCGCGTTGGCTACACGATCAATGGCGGTGGTGAGAAAAATGCGTTGGCAGCGGTCCGGTTATTGAACCCAATTGGCCAATCGTGCGACGAGGTCTGAGCGCACAACTGAACGTTCGAGTTTCAACAGTGCCTGCCTGTTGCGGGCATTTTTTTGCCGAAAGCCGGCCCCGGGGAACAGATCCCGCAGCGACAGTGCATTCGGGTCGAGGTTGAAGTAGATGAAGCCGCCGAGTTCTTCGGTGTGTACTTGGGAAATGTTGAACTGTGCCAGCTCGAAACTCTTTATCCACTTGCAACGCGGCGTACCGTGCGGAACGGGTGTGGGGTTGATGTATTGCGACCAGTCGATGGGCGGAATGATCAATCGCCTGCTTCACGCGAGAGCCTTGACAGCCCTGCGATAATGAAACTTCACCGCGATCTGCGCGGTGCACTCGATCATGATGCAGAGGAAGGTTTTCCATGGACAATCAAGCACTCAAGGCCCTGTTCGACCAGCAGTCCGCCGTCTATGACAAACAGTGGAGCGGAATGGCGCCCCTGCGTGATGCCCTGTATTTGCTGCTGAATTCAGTATTCGCGGGCCTGCCGGAGAATGCCCGGATACTCTGCGTCGGCGTGGGCACGGGTGTGGAAATGGCCCATCTGGCGCAGCAGTTTCCCGGCTGGCAATTCACCGCAGTCGACCCTTCGGGCGCCATGCTCGACGTGTGCCGTCAGCGAGCGACAGAGGGCGGTTTTCTCTCCCGCTGCCGTTTTCACGAAGGCTACCTCGATACGCTGACGGATGAATCCGGTTACGACGGTGCGACCTGTTTTCTGGTGTCGCAGTTTTTGCTCGACCCCCAGACCCGTATCGATTTTTTCCATGAGATTGCCCGTCGTCTGGTACCGGGCGGGATTCTGGCGAATGCTGATCTGGCCTCTGACACCGAATCTCCGGCCTACGAAGCATTGCTGCGTCACTGGATGACGCTGATGGCGTCGGCCCAGGTGCCGGCGCAGATGCTTGAGCGAGCGCGTTTGGCCTATGCCCGGGATGTGGCGATTCTGCCAGCGCCGCAGGTCGCCGGTCTGATCGAGTCGGCCGGGTTCGAGGCGCCGGTGCAGTTCTTTCAGGCGGGTTTGATGCACGGGTGGTTCTGTCCGCGCAAGGCAGAGATTGCCGCGGGTTAGAGTGCTGGGTTGATAGGGGGAAACAGCTTCGTCGGCATTCCCGAGGAATCCATTGCCTCGGCTTAATGGGAAGTATTACCATTCGCTCCCCTTTCCTCAGCACACCGCAATGATCCCCATGCTGCCCCGCAGACCCGGCTTTCTCGAGCATTACGAAGAGTTGATCGGCACCTGGACCCGCCGCCTGCGCAATCGCTCGCAGGCCGAGGATCTGGCGCACGACACCTTTGTGCGGGTGCTCGAATCCGATTCGTCGGCGGTGCAGCAGCCCCGGGCGTATTTGCACCAGACGGCGCGCAATATTGCGGTGGACGGCTATCGGCGTGAGGACCGGCGGGGTGCCATGGAGTCGGAGGCGATCGATCTCAGTGAGTCGCCGACCGCCGATCCGGAGCATTACATGCATGCGATCCAGCTGGCCGATTCCATCGAACGGGCGCTCTGCGAATTGCCGGTCAATTGCCGGCGAATCTTCGTCTGGCAGAAGATCGAAGGCCTGACCCAGGCCGAAATCGCCGAGCGCCTGGGCCTGTCCAGGAACATGGTGGAAAAGTATATGATCCGCACCCTGCGGCATCTGCGTGATCGCCTGGACGGGGCGCAATCATGAGCCGCGGCGTCTTTTCATCCCCAGCCAGACAGGACATTCCATGATGGATACTCGTGATTGCGCGTGCGGGCAAACAACGGTGCGTGATGAGGCGGCACGCTGGTTTGTGCGTTTGCAGGAGCCTGCTGTCGACGCTGAACAATATCGCAGCTTCGAAGCCTGGCTGAACGAACATCCCCAGCACCATGACGAATTCCAGTTGCTGCAAGGCCTGTGGACGGCGGCGGATCTGCTGCCGGCGCCGCGGCTCAAGGCCCTGTGCGAAACTCCGCCAGCGCGGCGCGAACGCCGTCCGTTGTTGCGTTATGCCGTAGCGGCCAGCGTGGTCGCGGTGGCGCTCGGGCTCGGTCTGTTCAGTGGCTTGAATCACCCGGCAGGGTACAGCGCCGAATTCGCCACAGCGCCGGGCGAGCGCAAGCATGTGGCATTGCCGGACGGCTCGATGATCGACCTCAACAGCCGCAGCCGCTTGCAGGTGCGTTTCGAGAAGGATCGGCGACTCATCGAGCTGACCGAAGGCGAGGCGATGTTCAGCGTCGAGCACGACACTTCCCGCCCGTTCGTGGTCGAGGCCGGCAGCGGCAAGGTCACGGTCACCGGCACCCGCTTCGATGTGCGCCGCGACGTGACTCAGACCCGGGTCGCGGTGGAGCAGGGGACGGTCAAGGTGCAGGGTCGCCATGCGCCCGATGCCGATTTCATCAGCCTCACTGCCGGCCTCGGCACGCGGATCGATGCCCAGGGCAAAGTGGCACCGGCCTACGCAGTCAATCCGGCAGAGCTGACGGCCTGGCGCAGCGGCAAACTGGTGTTCAACAACGCCAGCCTCAGCGAAGTCGTCGAAGAGGTTTCCCGTTATCGCAACAAGCCGTTGACCGTCGCCAACCCGACGGTGGCCAACCTGCGCCTGACCAGCGTGTTCAAATCCGACAACACCGATGCCTTGCTCAAGGCCTTGCCGAACATCCTTCCGGTGGCCGTGCGAACACTCGCCGACGGCAGTCAGGAAATAATTTCAAAATAAAATTCAGGTTTTTTTCGAGTTCGTCGTCTTCCTGTTCAACTGCAACTGGTTTGCATTAACAGCCGCACACTCTTGCGATCCACAGGACTCCGTTCGACGTGAAAAACTCCACCGCCAAAAACAATAAATCCCCTTGGTTACCGCTGGCGCTCGCGCTGGCGGTCAACGCTGCGATGCCGCTGGCCTTCGCCGCCGACCCCATTCATATCCGCGCGCAGCCACTGGGCCAGGCGCTGAGCGAACTGGGACAGCAAACCTCGCTGCAGGTGTTTTTCAGCCCTGATCTGGTGGCCGGCAAGCAGGCCCCGACGGTCGATGGCAACCTCTCTCCCGAGGACGCGTTGCGCCGGTTGCTGCAAGGCAGCGGTCTGGACTATCAGATCAATGAAGGTTCGGTGACTCTGTCGCCAGCGCCGAGCGTAGCCGCCAACGGCCCGCTGGAACTGGGCGTGACCGACATCAAGATGGTCGGTGACTGGCTCGGCGACGCCGATGCCGCGGTGGTGCAGAACCACCCCGGCGCACGCACGGTGATCCGCCGCGAAGCCATGGTCGAACAGGGCGCGATGAATGTCAGTGACGTCCTCAAGCGTGTGCCGGGTGTGCAGGTGCAGGATTCCAACGGCACCGGCGGCAGTGATATTTCGCTGAACGTCGGCGTGCGTGGCCTGACTTCTCGTCTGTCGCCGCGCTCCACCGTGCTGATCGACGGCGTGCCGGCGGCGTTCGCGCCGTATGGTCAGCCGCAACTGTCGATGGCACCGATTTCCTCCGGCAACCTCGACAGCATCGACGTGGTGCGCGGCGCAGGTTCCGTGCGTTACGGGCCACAGAACGTGGGTGGCGTGATCAACTTTGTGACCCGTGCCATCCCGGAAAACCCCACCGGTGAAATCGGCACCACCCTGGAAACCACGCGCTATGGCGGCTGGAAACATATCGACACCGCGTTCCTCGGTGGCACCGCCGACAACGGGATGGGCGTGGCGCTCTTGTATTCCGGGGTTAACGGAAACGGTTACCGCGAGCGCAACAACGGCAACGACATCGACGACGTGCTGCTCAAGACCCACTGGGCGCCGACCGATCAGGACGACTTCAGCCTCAACTTCCACTACTACGATGCCAGCGCCGACATGCCGGGCGGGCTGACGCAGAAACAGTACGACGACAAACCGTACGACTCGGTGCGCGACTACGACAACTTCAGTGGCCGTCGCAAGGACGTGTCGTTCAAGTGGATCCGCCAGATCGACGAACGCACCCAGGCCGAAGTGCTGACCTATTACACCGACAGCTTCCGTGGCAGCACCATCGCCGCCCGCGACCAGAAAACCCTGAGCTCGTACCCGCGTTCCTACTACACCCTGGGCATCGAACCACGTGTGTCCCGGGTGTTTGATGTGGGCTCGACCACTCAGGAGGTCAGCGTCGGTTATCGCTACCTGAAAGAAGCGATGCACGAGCAGTCGAGCCGCCTGGCGCTGATCAACAATGAGCCGGTGGTCACCAAGACTTCAGACGGCCATGTGTTCCAGGACCGTACCGGCGGCACTGAAGCCAACTCGGTCTACGTCGACAACAAGATTGACGTCGGCAAATGGACCATCACCCCGGGCATTCGCTTCGAGCACATCAACACCGACTGGCACGATCGCGCCGTGCTCGACACCGCCGGCAAACGCGTGCCGGAAAAAAACCGCAGCATCGAGAGCAACGAACCGCTGCCGGCGCTGAGCGTGATGTATCACCTGTCGGATGCGTGGAAGCTGTTCGCCAACTACGAAACCTCCTTCGGCAGCCTGCAGTATTTCCAGCTCGGTCAGGGTGGCTCGGGTGACCAGACGGCCAACGGTCTGGAGCCAGAGAAAGCCAAGACCTACGAAATCGGCACGCGTTACAACGATGACGTGTGGGGCGGTGAAGTGACGCTGTTCTACATCGACTTCGATGACGAGCTGCAATACATCAGCAATGACGTGGGCTGGACCAACCTCGGTGCGACCAAGCACCAGGGCATCGAGGCTTCGGTGCACTACGACATGGCGGCGCTCGATCCGCGCCTCGATGGCCTGACCGCCAACGCCGGTTTCACTTACACCCGCGCTACATACGAAGGCGAGATCCCGGGCTTCAAGGGCCGCGACCTGCCGTTCTACTCGCGTCAGGTGGCAACCGTCGGCCTGCGTTACGACATCAACCGCTGGACCTACAACATCGACGGTTTCGCCCAGTCCAAACAGCGCTCGCCGGGCACCGGCGTGAATGCCGATGGCAGCTTCAACGGCAATTACATCACCGAAGGCACGGCGGACGGTCAGTACGGCGACATCCCGGGCTACATGACCTGGAACGTGCGCGGCGGATATGACTTCGGTGCGCAGCTGTCGAATCTGAAGCTAGGCGCCGGGGTGAAAAACATCTTCGACAAGCAGTACTTCACCCGCTCCAGCGACAACAACTCGGGGATGTATGTCGGCGCGCCGCGGACGTTCTTCGTGCAGGCCAGCGTAGGCTTCTGATCGGCTGAGCAGGCGGCCGGCAACAGCCGCCTGTTCTTCATTCGGTTTGAACGGGCCAGTTGCCGAGCATCACTGATCGGGCAATGCAAAATCAGTAATTGGTGAGGGATTGCCTGCCATGTCTGTGGTCTTGAGGCAGACTTTCTTCGGGCCGTCCTCCACCGAAACCTGAAAGTCCAGAAGCGGTGGCCTGACTAACGTGTAACCGTCACTGTCCTGGCAGTCGACCGCTCCTGGTTCACCACTTTTGTATTGGTAGTGACTGACGTCCAGATCCGGCGTTATCCCGATCGGTTTTACGGTGAACTCATCCTTTGTACTTTCAAGTACACGATAGGTAGGCGGCGTCTTGACGGGTTCTGCCAGAGCCCAGCGGTAATAGATCCTTGCATTGCGGCCGTCCCACCTCTGCGCAGGGCCTGCACTGTGTGGCTGCCCCACCACGCACATGAAATACAGGCCCGGCCCTTCACGTAATTCCTGACTTGAACTGTCTGATCCGTCTCCATGGCTTGGCTGAACCGGACCATAACCGACGTCGAGCGCACAGTCAGCCAGTGTTCGTACGAGTTTCACGCGATAGAACGGTTGATCGCTGGTAAACGATTGCGTCCATTGCACCGGAATGAGCTCGCCATTTGCGTCACGGATCAACCTTGTGTAGACGTCACCAAATGCATGCTCGAAATTGGTCGCGCGACCCAGCTGGCACGCAGAATTTTTCGGGGCGAAACGGGTAGCTGCAAAGCACTGCTCCAATTGCACTGCGCTTGTCGCGTAGTTGGTCTCAGGTAGTTTTATCGAGTCACCGTTTCTGACTTCGCAGGGGGCGTTGCGAGTGCAACGTGAGAGCCCGCTGCCTTGCGTCGTGGTACCGACGATCGCCACGATTTCATTGCTGTACCGATTCAAGACCGGTGAACCTGAGATGCCGGGGCGTACATCCCGACAACGATTGCTGAGCTGCCCGAGCCATGCCCAGCCCGCTTCGAAAACATCCGCACTATGTTCCTGGAGGCAGGCGGCGCGTTGCACATGGCCATCCATGGGCGCGCCCACCACCAGCACATCGCTGTCGACGGCAAGGGGCTGAGTTGCAAGCTTGAGCGGTGTGATGCCATCGCTCATCAATTGGCCCAGGGAGCGGTCGAGTTTGAGAATCGCAATGTCGATGCCGCGCATGGTGCTCCACGCGATTTCTGTAATCGGGTAGGGCTTCTGCCGGTGCTGAGTGTCCTGGAAATAATTGAAAGTCACGACGCCGGAAGCCGGGGCGTTTTCGATGTACCGGTCAGCGTCACCTTTGGCGCAATGTCCCGAAGTCAGGACATAGGCCGGGCCGCTGCGGTCATCGTTTGCGCTTCGGGTGTCAATCAGGCTGCCCGAGCAGTCAGCCCCGTCTTTAACCTGAACACGAGCGATGGCTTGCCAGTGATCGTAACGCCCGGCTGCATTGTTCAGAGGTTGCGCTGGAGAGAGGTTTGCTGCGCCTTCTCCCCAATCCTGAGCGGCCGTTCGGTCAGGCGTAACGCAACCGCTCGTACTGATGAGAAGCGTCAAGGCGATGGACTTTTGCAGGCTGGAACACTTCATGGCTTCAGCACCCGAGAAGATTTCTCTGATGCTGGAGCCTCAGACGGTTGGCGTCTACTGTCAGATCTGACAGTCAACTGCGCCGCTGGTCGTTCTTTGATTCACACCTTCAGCGCTTTGCCGCCAATCGCCACCGCCACCAGCAGCGTCGCCATCAATCCGAAGGCGAAACTCAGGCTGCTGGCATGGGCGACAAACCCGATCACCGCCGGCCCCGCGAGAATCCCCGCATAACCCAGCGTGGTGATCGCCGGCACCGCGATACTTTCCGGCATCACCGTCTGCTTGCCCACTGCGGTGTACAGCACCGGCACGATGTTCGAGCAGCCGGCCCCGACCAGCGCATAGCCGACCAGCGCGGCTTCCCAGCCCGGCGCGAACGTTGCCAGAAACAGTCCTGCCGCTGCCAGCAGGCCGCCAAACAGAATGATCCGGGTCGCGCCCAAGGCGCGGACGATCCGGTCACCGGTCAAGCGACCCGCCGTCATCGTCAGTGCGAATGCTGCGTAGCCCAGGCCTGCATACGCCGTATCGATCCCGCGTTCCTGAGCAAGAAATACCGCACTCCAGTCCAGCGCCGCGCCTTCGGTGAGGAACACGATAAAGCACATCCCGCCGATGAACAGCACGACGCCGTGAGGCACGGCAAACGCCGGCCCCGAGCTTTCACTGCCGTAAGGCAGCATGTGCGGCACAGCTTTGAACAGCGCCGCGATCAGCACCACGACCACCACCAGCATCGCCGCCAATGGCGACAAGCCGAGACCGAGCAGAGCGCTCACGCCCGCTGCGCCGACGATCCCGCCGAGGCTGAACAGACCGTGAAACCCCGACATCATGTTCTTGCCGCTGGCCCGCTCGACGATCACCGCTTGCAGATTCACTGTCGAATCCACCGTGCCCAGTCCGGCACCGAACATGAACAGTGTGGCGATCAACGCGGGTATCGACGACACCGTCGCCAACAACGGCAATGCCGCACAAATCAGCAGCGTCCCGCCGGTGGCCACGCGCCGGCAGCCAAATCGCGTGGCCAGAATCCCCGCCAGCGGCATCGCCAGAATCGAGCCGACGCCCAGGCACAGCAGCAACAACCCCAGCGTGCCTTCATCGAGCCCGGCCCGTGCCTTGGCGTAGGGCACCAGTGGCGCCCACGCAGCGATGCCGAGCCCGGCGATGAAGAAGGCGATGCGCGTGGACATCTGTTCGAGGCGTCCGGGAACGAACGTGTCTTGAGGGGTGAGGCTGGTCATAACGATCCTTGGCAAAAAAAACGTTTCCGCAGCGGGCATCCTTGCACAGCCCTTTCGCTGGAGCGAGCCTGCTCGCCTCTGCATGGCGTTGCGATTTACAGTGACGCTTCTGTCGACAGGAAAAACAAGGGCGGGTTCATGACGCAGTTCTACGACGCACGGGGCAATATCTACGGAGTCGTTTCGCCGCGAGTGCTACGCGACGCGGGAATCGATTTGCCGACCAGCGCCGCGCAGTGCGCGTTGTCGCGCCAGACGTGGAGTACCGCAGCCATCGCGCAGTGTTGCGATTGGCCCGACGGTCAACGTCCCGTCGGCAGCAAGTCCCATCGCAGCGATGGTTTGCTGATCGGCCCGTTTCAGGCCTCGCCACCCTTTGACCTGCTGATCGTCAACACCGACGGCACGCTGGCCGAGCGCAGCGGCAACGGCCTGACGATTTTTTCCCGGGCACTCTTTGAACAAGGGCTGATGCCGCAGGAGGGCGCGACGCTGCGGGTGCATCACGACAAACAGGATGCACAATCGCCAGTGTCGACCTCGGTGAAACCGGCGCAGCTGGCAAGCGTGCAGGGCTTCTGGCTGGACCTCGGCCAGCCCGGTTTCGGCCCGGCGGCCGTCGATGCGCTCGAGGTTGAACCGGTGCCGTTCAACGGTGTGGAGCTCAGCCGTGTTCGGCCGTTGGCACAACTCGATCCCGCCTGGGCCCACAGCCAGTTCGTGCGTATCGGCAATCCGCATTGCGTGACGCTGGTGCAGGATGAAGCCGCATTGCCGAGCAACGCACAGATGCTTGAATCGCCGCTGACGGACTGTCTGACCGCCATCGCCTACGCCATGCCCACCGGCGCCGGTCAGCCGTGCCGTGCCGGGGTCAACCTGCAATGGGCGACGCGCGCCGGCGATCAACGCATTGTGGCGCGGGTGTTCGAACGGGGCGAGGGGCCGACGGCGTCTTCCGGCACCAGCGCCAGTGCGGTGGCCAGCGCGGCATGGCGAGTGGGTTGGGTGTCGGCGGGAGAAGTTCAGGTGGTGATGCCGGGCGGTACGGCGCCGATTTTACTGGAGGAGTGCGATGGCGAGTTGGCGTGCGTGCGTCTGTTCGGTACCGCGCAGCGGACAAAGAGGTGAAGTCCCTTTCATGATCGTCCCCCCGGGAACGATGGATCCCTTGGGGCTTACTGTGAGCCGGATCACAGCGCTTGTCGCCTGTCAGATCTGACAGGTCGGCTCTATCGTTTTGCGATAAAGCCGCCCCGATCCATAACCATGGAATCGTTCATTGGGCCTTGAACAATTTCACGGCGACAACAGCGTCATCGACCACCGTCACATACAGCAGGGCTTTCGGCTGCGTCTCGGGGCTTTGAAAACACTCGACGATCACAGCCTGCGCTGCGCAGGCTTGCAGCGCCAAACGGTCCGCCTGGCGTAACTGGCGTTTCACGGCGGCACTCAGTGGAATCGGTGAATGGCCCGCGCGAACGTCTGCGCAAAATCTTGAAGTGACGTCTCTCGGGGTGGGGGGTGGTGGTGATTCAAGGCCCGCGTCTGCAAACAGATGATTGAGTTGCTCTGCCGCACTGACGGCCCGCGGGAAACCGGCGAAGGCCGAAGCCTGCAGCAGTATTTCAGTCAGTTCACCCGGTGCGAGGCCCGATGCCAGGCCGGTTTTGAGGTGCACGCTCAGCGGAGGCCCGACCATGCCCGAGGCGATAATGGCGGCAAATGACACCGCTTCGCGCAATCGCGGATCAAGGCCGGGGCGCGAGTGTAAATGTCCGTACACCACGCCAACGGCAAGTTCGCGCAGTGCGGGAACGGTATGGAACAAGGTATCGAGCCTGGCCTCGCCATCGGGTACGAGTTCGACAAACGTATGGCGGCCTTCCTGGTAAAGCGTGGCGATGGGATCGGAAGTGGTCTTTTGATTCATGTCGCGTCCTCACGGATCAATGAGGATGGCAGCGGAGCAACAGCGCGCGAACTACGGCATGACAGGCTTCCATCGGAAGAAGTCGGCGCCGTTGCGACGCCGACTTCTACACCTTAGACGAACTCCACCACCGGCATCTGCCGCTTCATCAACACCTTGCCGTTGCGGATTGAATATAGCGGCAGGCCCTGGCTGCGAATCACTTCGTAATCGCTGTCCGCCGACAGGATCAGCAGGTTCGCCGGGCGGCCCTGTTCCAGGCCGTAGCGTTCACCGAGGTGCATGGCCTTGGCGCTGTTGTCGGTGACCAGATCCAGCGCGCTCTGCAGGTTGCGGTAACCGAGCATGTGGCAGATGTGCAGGCCGGCTTCGAGCACCCGCAGGATGTTGCCGTTGCCCAGCGGATACCACGGATCGACGATTGAGTCCTGGCCGAAGCAGACGTTCATGCCGGCTTCGAGCAACTCGTTCACGCGAGTCACGCCACGGCGTTTCGGGAAGTTGTCGAAGCGCCCTTGCAGGTGAATGCTTTCGGTCGGGCAGGAGACAAAACTGATCCCCGAATGCCCGAGCAGGCGGAACAGTTTGGCGCAGTAGGCGTTGTCGTAGGAGCCCATCGCGGTGGTGTGGCTAGCGGTCACGAGGGCGCCCATGTCGCGGCTGCGGGCCTCTTCGGCCAGCACCTCGAGGAAGCGCGAATGCGGGTCGTCGGTTTCGTCGCAGTGCACGTCCACCAGGCAACCGGTGCGTTCGGCCAGGTCCATCAGGAACTTCACCGAGCTGACGCCCTGATCGCGGGTGTATTCGAAATGCGGGATCCCGCCGACTACATCGGCGCCCATGCGGATCGCTTCTTCCATCAACTCGCGACCGTTGCGGAACGACTCGATGCCTTCCTGGGGGAACGCGACGATTTGCAGGTCGATCAGGTGTCGGCTTTCTTCGCGCACTTCGAGCATGGCCTTGAGCGCGGTGAGTTGCGGATCGGTGACATCGACGTGGGTGCGCACGTGCTGGATGCCGTGGGCGGCCAACGTCTGAATGGTTTTCTTGGCCCGGGTCTTGGTGTCTTCCTGGGTGATGGTGACCTTGCGCTCGCCCCAGCATTCGATGCCCTCGAACAGCGTGCCGCTCATGTTCCAGCGCGGCTCGCCGGCGGTCAGGGTGGCGTCGAGGTGAATGTGCGGCTCGACAAAGGGCGGCACCACCAGATTGCCGCCGGCGTCGAGGTCGTCGGGCCCCAGGGTCGGCGCTTCGGTCTGGCGCGCGATGCTGCGGATCAGGCCGTCTTCGAGGTGCAATTCGTGCAGACCTTCCTGGTTGCGCAGTCGGGCGTTGATGATGTGCATCGGGCGAATCCTTTTATAGATCTTGTAGAGGGGCGGCCGCGTTGCGGGCGCCGAGCAGGCCGGTCACTGCGATATACGTTAACGCGGCAACGGCGATGCCGACCAGCGGCGCGACCCACGGCGAGCCGAACGCCGCGACGGTTCCGGCCGCGTAAGCCGCGAGCCCCGGCCAGTTGAACGCCGGTAACCGTGCGTCGGCCAGACGCGGATAGCGCCCGCGCCAGCGGAAGAAAAAGTCCGCCATGATCACCCCGCCAATCGGTGGGATCACCGTGCCGAGCAGGATCAGATAAGGCACCAGCATGTCGTACATGCCCAACAGTGCGAGCGCCGTGCCGATCACGGCACCGGCCAGGGTCACGGTCTTGCGGCGCCCGGTGCGCAGCAGGTTGCAACCGGCGACGGCGAAGTTGTAGATGGTGTTGTCCTGGGTGCTCCAGATGTTCAGCAACAGCATCGCCATCGCCGCCATGGCGAAGCCCTGCAACAGCAATACTTCGACCACGTCGGGCTGTTGGTAGACAATCGCGCCATAGGCGCCGATCAGCACCATCAGGCCGTTGCCGATGAAGAAACCGATCAGGCTGGCCAGCACCGCGACCCGCGCCGAACGCGAAAAACGCGTCCAGTTGGTGGCCTGGGTCGCGCCGCTGACGAAGGTGCCGAACACCAGCGTGATGGCGGTCGACCAGTCCAGCGAACCCGTTGGCACGACGCTGAGCAATCCGTCGAGGCCGCCGACTTTCACGGTGGCGACCCACATCGACAGCATCAGCAGCAACATCATCGCCGGCACCGCGATGTACGACAGAATCTCCAGCCCGCGATAACCGACATACGCCGTGGCGCAGAACACCAGGCCGAACAGCACCATCAGCCCCAGCACCGTGGCTTCGTTCAAGTCGAAATACTTGCCGAGCACCACCGCCGCCGTCGCGGTGCCCCAGGCGTACCAGCCGATCTGGGTGAACCCGAGGATCAGGTCGCTGAGCTTGCTGCCGACTTCGCCAAAACAGAAGCGCCCCATCAGCACCGAATTCAGCCCGCTCTTGAAAGCGATGTAACCGAGACCGGCGGCGTACACGCCGAGCAGCAGGTTGCCGATGACGATGACGGCGAGCATCTCACCGAAGTTGAACGCCACACCGAGCTTGCCGCCGGCGAACATGGTCGCGGTGAAAAAGGTAAACCCCAGCAGCACCATCGCCGTGGAGGCCAGGCCTTTGCGCGCGTGCATCGGGACTTCGCTGAGGGGGTAATCGTTGCCGGGATCGTTTTGCGTCATGGGGGCGTTCCTTGCTGGAAAGGGGGAGGACGCGAAGAGGTTGCAGTGGTCGTGCCAGTCACGGATTGACGGGGTTATGTATAGACGAGGTGGCGGATTTGGCGCGAAAGCGGTGCGCCTGCATCCACCAAAGCACAATGTGGGAGCCAGCCTGCTGGCGAAGCCGGTGTGTCAAACAGCGCAAGCGTTGAATGTGCCGGCCCTATCGCCAGCAGGCTGGCTCCCACGAGTTATGTTTCGGCTCACAGGAACCGCAGCAGTGCAGCAACAATGGCTTCAGGCGCATCTTCCTGCACCAGGTGCCCGGCATTCGGGACCGGATGAAACTGCGATCCCGGAATCATCTTGTGCAACTCGCGTCCGCGTTCGATGGGAATCCACTGATCGTCTTCACCCCAGAGAATCTGCACCGGGCAGCGGATCGTCGGGTACAGCGGCTGCGCTTCCAGCGTGTAGCGCTGGTCCATCTGCGCGATCTGCCGGTAGAACGCCGCTTGCCCCGGTTCGCCGAGCCACGGCTGCACATAGGGCGCCAGTTCAACATCCGGAATGTCGCGATGAATCGCCCCGCGAATGTAGGCTGGCACGATGGCGCGCTGGATGTAATCCGGCAGGCCGCTGAACGCCGCCTCATGCTGGCGCACGTGCTGCACGAACGGCGAACCCCATGGCGTCAGCGCCACCGGATCGATCAGGGTCAGGCTGCGGTAGTCCTTGCCATTGAGCAGATGCGCACGCAGGGCGGTGGCGCCGCCGAAGTCGTGGGCAGCCACGTCCGGGCGTTGCAGGCCCCAGTGATCCAACAGTTGCGCGAGCAATTCGTTTTGCACGCCGAGGGAGACATCGGCGTCCGGTTGCTCGGATCGTCCGTAGCCCAGCAGGTCGAAGTAATGCACCCGATGCGTGGCGAAAAAGTGCGGCGCGATGCGGTGCCACACGTAGGAAGAGAAGGGCGTGCCGTGCACGAACACCAGCGGCGGGCCGTCGCCGCGCACTCCGTGGCGAATCTGTCGCCCGTTGAATTCAAAGACCTGATCCAGCAGCCAGTCCGTCATGGGCCTGTCCTCTTGGCGGGTTCGAGCCAAAAAGCATAGGCGTAAAAAAACCACCGGTCTCGGTGGCTTTTTTGTCGCGGGATTCACTCGCCGCGATAGATGCAACCGCTGGTGCAGGTCTCGTGGATGCGGATCGCACTGAGTTCCGGCAGCAGGGGTTTCAATTCATTCCAGATGAATTTGGCCAGCACTTCGCTGGTCGGGTTTTCGAGGCCCGGAATGTCGTTCAGGTAGTTGTGGTCCAGACGCTCGTACAGTGGCTTGAAAATCGCCTTGATCTCGGAGAAATCACGGATCCAGCCCGTGTGCGGATCGAGGTCGCCGCTCAGATGAATCGCCACTTTGAACGAGTGACCGTGCAGGCGTCCGCACTTGTGGCCGTCCGGTACGTGGGGCAGGCGGTGGGCGGATTCGAACGTAAATTCCTTGAAGATTTCCACAGTGATTTCAGCTCTGTTCAGATGGCGTTCGCCGCAGCGAATTCGGGCAGGCGGCGAGTTTACCAGCTTGTCCGGGGCTGTGCTGACTAAAGGGTCAGCAAGCGCTCGGCGAGGCGACCATTGGCAGTCAGTTCGAGAAACTCGTCGCCCAATCGGCGGCTCTCATCCATTGCCGCCCGCCAGTATTTCTGCCGGCTCGGTGCATCGCCCATGAAGCGCTTGAAGTCGTTGCGGTCGGGGAGTTTGCCGTAGGGCAGGCGCGCCAGGTATTCCTTCGACGGCGCGAGCAACAGCACGTCCTGCAAACGTTCGGTCGAGGCTTTGCGCCACGGCAGGGTCTTGTCGAACCAGCCCGGGATCACCCGGTCGGTGAAGTGCGGATAGAGCACGATGCCGTCGCCGCTGTAGGGCAGGTCGAGGTGATAGTCCAGCAGGCCGCCGTCGCGGAATGTGCCGGCGCCGGCGCCCGGCAGGTCGCGCACGCCTTCCATGACCATCGGGATCGAGCCGGAAGCCAGCAGCGCCTGACGCAGATTGCCGGCATTGAGGGCGACGAAGCGCGACGGGAAATCGTTCAGCGCATGCACCGGCGGCGCCAGGCGCGGGTCGTGGATGATCAGCCTTTCGAAGTGCCGCGAAAGCCGTGCGCGACCCCGCAGGTTGTCGGCGATCACCGAACCCAGTGCCAATCCGAGCCGGGCACGATGGTCGTCGGCCAGCCCGCCGTGGCTTTTGACCACCATGATGTTCAAGCGGTAATGGGCGTTGTCGAGCAGTACCGCATCGCGCCCCTCGAGCAGGTCATCGAGCATGCGCTGCGAACTGCGGCTGACGTCGCTGATGGTCACGCCTTTGTTGAAGTTCTGCTCGGTGTACAGATGACCGAGGCGGCGAATGCCTTCAGCGGCGTCCGGCAGACAGGCGCTGGCGAAGCGCCAGGAGCCCACCGACGCACCGATCAGCGAACGTTCACGGGGAGCCGCCGGTAGCCACTCGCCGAACAACGCCAGATCCAGCCCCTGAATCCCCAGCGCCTTCGGCCCGCCAGCCGCACCGGGCAGCGTGCCGACGTCGGCAGCATTCAGACCTTGGGCGCGAATGCGTGCCATCGCCCGTGGGCCGGCCTTGAGGGTCAGGGAAGGGAACTTGATGTGGATGGCTGTCATACCGGTCTCGATCGTTAGCAAGCGAAAGATTATAAGCACATGTTGCCGGCCCTGCTGAAGCTGGCCCAGTGATGGCCATTCAGTTTCAGTTAAGTTCGCACCGTTATGGTGCTGTCCGTAGCGGCACTGAAAACACGGAGACCCCATGAAAACCCTGACTGCTCTGAGCCTCGCCTCGTTCATCGGTCTGGGCGCAAGCCTGGCTCACGCTCGGGATCTTGGCCCGGATGAAGCCCAACGTTTGCACGACGCTGGTACTATCGTGCCCTTCGAGCAGCTCAATGCCTCGGCGCTGGCCCGGCATCCGGGCTCCACCATTACCGACGCCGAACTGAAAGAGAAGTACGGCAAGTACCTTTACCAGGTCGATCTGCGGGACCCGCAGGGGGTGGAGTGGGATGTGGAACTGGACGCGGTCAGCGGGCAAGTGCTCAAGGATCATCAGGATACGTAATGAAGGTGAATGCTCGCGCCACCGGTCGAACCGCGTTGGCGCTTTTGATTTTCTGCTCAGTGGCCGGGGCTCGTGATCTCGATCAGGACGAAGCCCTGCGCCTGCGCCAGCAGGGGGTGATTCTGCCGCTGGAGCAAGTGCTGCATAACGCGCTGGATCGCTACCCCGGCGCGAAACTGCTGGAAGTCGAGCTGGAAGAAAAGCACGACGTCTACATTTACGAAGTCGAGTTGCTGACCGTCGACGGGGTGGCCCGCGAACTCCATCTCGAAGCCGCCACCGGCCGTTTACTGAAAGACAAGGAAGATTGATCGATGCGTTTGCTTCTGGTGGAAGACCACGTCCCTCTGGCCGATGAACTGATCGCCGGCCTGCAACGCCAGGGTTATGCCGTGGACTGGCTGGCGGACGGGCGCGACGCGGTCTATCAAGGTCGTAGCGAGCCGTACGACCTGATCGTTCTCGACCTCGGTCTGCCGGGCGTGCCCGGCCTTGAAGTGCTGGCGCAATGGCGCGCCAGCGGGCTGGCAACGCCGGTGCTGATCCTTACGGCCCGGGATTCCTGGGCCGAGCGCATCGAAGGCCTGAAGGCCGGCGCCGATGATTACCTGACCAAACCCTTTCACCCGGAAGAACTGCACTTGCGCATCCAGTCGCTGCTGCGCCGCTCCAAGGGGCAGGCCAACCAGCCGACGCTCAAGGCGGCAGGGCTGCACCTGGACGAGGGCCGACAGTGTGTCGTGCGTGACGGCGCCGATATTCAACTGACCGCCGCCGAGTTCCGCCTGCTGCGCTATTTCATGCTGCACCCGGAGCAGATCCTTTCCAAAAGCCACCTCGCCGAACACCTCTACGACGGCGAGACCGAACGCGATTCCAACGTGCTTGAAGTCCACGTCAACCACCTGCGGCGCAAGCTTGGCAAAAGCGTGATCGAAACCCGGCGCGGCCAGGGTTATCTGTTCGGCGGGCAGGCTTCGTGAGATCGATCCAGCGCCGCTTGAGTCTTGGCCTGATCAGCGTGATGGTGGTTGTCGGCGTGATACTGGCGCAAACCAGCCTGTGGTTGTTCGAAGTGGGTTTGCAGCGCTACCTCGAAGCCGGCCTGCGCAATGACAGTGAGAGCCTGCTGGTGGCGCTGGTGCGTGGCCCGCAAGGCCTGCAACTGGATGAGCGACACCTGTCGCCGGCCTACCAACGGCCATTTTCCGGCCATTATTTCCGTATCGACTTTGCCGACAGTCACTGGCGTTCGCGTTCGCTGTGGGATCAGGACCTGCCGCTGCTGCCGCAGCCGGGCCTGCACAGCAACCTGCAACTGGGGCCGGACGGGCAGCAACTGCTGGTGCTGCGCTCGGATTACCGACGGCTCGGCCAGTCGATCTCCATCAGCGTGGCCCAGGATTACACCCCGGTGCGCGAGAGCTTCCAGCGCATGCGCCAGATCGGTCTGGGCCTTGGTTTGGCCGGGTTGCTGCTGATCCTGATCCTGCAACGACTGACCGTGCATCGCGCCTTGCGTCCACTGGAAAAGGCTCGCGAACAGATCGCCCAATTGCAGCAGGGCCAGCGCTCGCAGCTTGATGAGCAGGTGCCGGCGGAGCTGGAGCCGCTGGTGGCGCAGATCAATCATCTGCTGGCCCACACCGAAGACAGCCTCAAGCGCTCGCGCAATGCCTTGGGCAATCTGGGGCATGCGCTGAAAACCCCGCTGGCGGTGCTGCTGAGTCTGGCGTCGAACGAAAAGCTCGATGCCCATCCCGAGTTGCGCAAGATCCTCAAGGAACAACTGGAGCAGGTTCAGCAACGGCTGAATCGCGAGCTCAACCGTGCGCGGCTTTCCGGCGATGCGCTGCCGGGGGCGCTGTTCGATTGCGATACGGAACTGCCGGGGTTGTTGGCGACGTTGAACATGATCCACGGCGAACATCTGGCGCTGAGCTACGTTGCGCCATCGGGACTGCAATTGCCGTGGGATCGTGAAGACCTGCTGGAACTGCTCGGCAACCTGCTGGACAACGCCTGCAAATGGGCGGATGCCGAGGTGCGACTGAGCGTGGTCGAAACCGCCGAAGGTTTCGCATTGAGCGTGGAAGACGACGGGCCGGGGATTCCCGAGGCGCAGCGGGCTCAGGTGTTCAGCCGGGGCACGCGGCTGGATGAACAGACCGACGGGCATGGCTTGGGGCTGGGGATTGTGCGGGATATTGTCGAGACGTGGGGCGGGGTGCTGGTGTTGGGCGAAAGCGAGTGGGGTGGGTTGAAGGTGGAGATTCAGTTGCCTCGGCGATGAGCCCGCCCCCACAAGGCTGTGGTGAGCGGGCTTGAGCGTTAGACCCGGAACTGATCCATCAAACTCTGCTGCTGATTCGCCAGGCTATTGAGCGACTGACTCACCCGCGCCGATTCATTCGCCTGCCCCGACAGCGACTCCGTTACATCACGAATCGTCGCCACGTTGTTGTTGATCTCTTCGGCCACTGCGCTCTGTTCCTCGGCGGCGCTGGCAATCTGCAGGTTCATGTCGCTGATCACCGTTACCGCATCGCCGATCTGGCGCAGCGCGGTCACGGCCTGACCGACCTGTTCGACGCTGCCCTGGGCCTGGCGATGGCTGTTGCCCATCGAACCGACCACGTCCTGGGTGCCGCTTTGCAGCTGCTCGATCACCTGGCGGGTTTCTTCCACCGATTCCTGAGTGCGGCGGGCGAGGTTGCGGACCTCGTCGGCGACCACCGCAAAGCCACGACCGGCCTCACCGGCGCGGGCGGCTTCGATGGCGGCGTTCAGAGCCAGCAGGTTGGTCTGCTCGGCGATGGCGCGGATGGTTTCCAGCACTGCGCCGATTTTCTCGCTGTTGGCGGCCAGGCCTTCGACTTGCACCATCGCTGCACTCATGTCGGCGGCGAGGTGGTCGATGCTGGTGGTGGTGCGGTCGATCACGGTCAGGCCCTGGCGGGTGGCGCGGTCGGCATCCTTGGCGGCTTCGGCGGCTTGTGCGGCGCTGCGGGCCACGTCCTGGGCGGTGGCGCTCATTTCGTGGGACGCGGTGGCCACCTGATCGACCTGACGGTATTGCTGTTCCATGCCGGCGCTGGTCTGGGTGGCGATGGCCGAGGACTGGTCGGCGGTGTTGCGCGCATCCTGCACCGAGCGTTTCACCTCGGCGATGATCGGTTGCAACTTGTCGAGGAAACGGTTGAACCAGCCGGCCAGTTGGCCGAGCTCGTCCTTCTTGTCGTAGGCCAGACGACGGGTCAGGTCGCCTTCGCCGCTGGCGATGTCTTCCAGCATGTGGGCCACACCGAGGATCGGTCTGGTCACGCTGCGCGCCATCAGCCACACCAGCAGCAGGCCGACCAGCGCGGCGAGCACGCCCAGGCTCAGTTCGATCAGGGTGCCCGAGGTGTTGCTGGCATCCAGTTGTTGCTTGAGTGCTTCGGCGCGACTCACCAGCACTTTCTCCGGCACATCGAGCAGCACGCCCCACGACGGGCCGCCGGGAATCGGCTGGAACGGCGACAGCACTTTCAGTTGCGCGTTGCTGTGCAGGCTGCTGACGGTGTGGCTCGAAGCGAGCAGACGCAGCAGCTCGGCGCCGCTGGCGGTGTCCACCGCGTCGAGGCGCTGACTGAGTTTGCCAGCGTCCGGGCTGTAACCGGCGAGCAGGCCGGCGGGGCTGACGATGCTCACGGCGGTCTGGCCGTCGTAGAGCTTTTTGCTGGCGCTCTGGCTGATCGCTTGCAGGCTGTTGAGGTTGATGTCCACCGACAGCGAGGCGATGACTTTGCCGTTGACCATCAGCGGGAACACGATGCTGGTCATCAGCACCTTTTGCCCGTCGATCACATAGAAGTAGGGTTCGATCACGCACGGCTTGAGCGTGGTGCGCGGGCAGGTAAACCAGGCGTTGGCAGCCTGGCCGCTGGGCCCGGTGCTGGTGTCGGCCATGTCGCTTTCCGGCAGGGCCATCGAGGTGACTTTGCCCGGCGTCGGCTGCGACCAGTACAGGGCGAAGCGGCCCTTGTCGTTGCTGCCTAATTCATTTTGCCCGGCGAATAGTTCGTCCTTGCCGTCCAGTGCGTTGGCTTCGAACACCAGCGACAGGCCGAGCAGTTCCGGGTTGGCCTGCAACGCGGATTTCACCTGACGGGTCATGTCTTCGCGCAAGTCGAAGGCATCAAGGAAGCGCTTCTCGGCCTGTTCGCGCAGGAACAGCACCTGACGCGAGAAGCCGTGGCCATATTGATAGGCGTCCATGAACTGCTGGCGAATGCCCGCTGCCTGAACTTCACCCTGGGATTCGATGCGAGCCTGGGCCGATTCGGTGAGCATTTCCATGCTCGAAGCTTTCACCAGTTCGGAACTGTGCTCCATGCGATACAGCGAAAGACCCACCAACAGGGTCACGATACCGGCCAGGCAGAGCCCGGCGAGCAGGGTGATTTTCCATTGGATGGAAAGTTGTCTGAGCGACATGGAAACGTCCTTATTCGATAAATATCTGAGACTTTGCACTGTAACGGCCGCGTTTCGGCTTTCTTTATGGCGCAAATGCAATATGGCGAATTGACGCATGTTGTGGCGGATATGCCCTGTTCAGCGGTTTGATCATGGAAAGTTACACAGTGTTACGACCAGTCGCTTTGACACTGCGCCCGCGCTGCGGCACAGTGCGCGCCCTTCTAATAAGACCCTCTATGCAAATCCGCTGGCGACCCTCGTGGCTTGCCGGCCGGACTCATTCTGTCTGGCGGTGAATGGCTTTACCGTCGTGTTTTCGAGGTAGTGAAATGAATGCAGTGATTGCTGCGGTCGGCGTCATGCTGATCCTCAGCCTGTCCCGGGTGCATGTGGTGATCGCGTTGATCGTCGGTGCGCTGGTCGGTGGCCTGACCGGTGGTCTGGGCATCGACGCCACGCTCAAGGCTTTCAACAGTGGCCTGGGTGGCGGGGCGACGGTGGCGTTGTCCTACGCGTTGCTCGGCGCTTTCGCCGTGGCGATTGCCAAGTCCGGTCTGGCCCATGCGCTGGCCGACAAGGCCCTGGCGATGGTCGACCGTCAGCATGCGACCGGTGGCGGCAGCGTCAAATGGCTGCTGATCGGTCTGCTGTGGGTGGTGGCGATTGCTTCGCAGAACATCCTGCCGATTCACATTGCGTTCATTCCATTGCTGGTGCCGCCGCTTTTATATGTGCTGACCAAGCTGCAACTGGATCGTCGGCTGATCGCCTGCGTCATGACCTTCGGCCTGATCACGCCGTACATGTTCCTGCCAGTGGGCTTCGGCAATATTTTCCTCAACGAGATCCTGCTGGCCAACGTTGCCCGCAGTGGCGTTGACATCAGCGGCATCAACGTCACCCATGCCATGGGCATTCCGGCGCTGGGCATGCTGGTGGGGCTGGGCATTGCTTTTATCAGTTATCGCAAGAAGCGCGTCTATGACCTGGGGAAAATCGAGCAGGTCGAGCAGGTGGCGGTGCAGTACAACCCGCGAAGCCTGGTGATCGCCGGTGTCGCCATTGCCGCAGCCTTCATTATTCAGTTGCTGCTGGACTCGATGATTATCGGGGCGCTGGCCGGTTTCCTGATCTTCTCGGCGTCGGGCATCGTCAAATGGCGCGAGACGGATGACCTGTTCACCGAGGGCATGAAGATGATGGCGATGATCGGTTTCATCATGATCGCCGCCTCCGGTTTCGCCGAAGTGATGAAGGCCACCGGCGAGGTGCAGACGCTGGTCGAGTCCTCGGCGTCGTGGATCAATCACAGCAAGGGCATCGGTGCCTTGCTGATGCTGCTGGTCGGTCTTCTGGTGACCATGGGCATCGGCTCGTCGTTTTCCACGGTGCCGATCCTGGCGGCGATTTTCGTGCCGCTGTGCGTGCAACTGGGCTTCAGTCCGATTGCCATTGTCTGCATCGTCGGGACGGCCGGCGCGTTGGGCGATGCCGGTTCGCCCGCGTCTGACTCGACCCTGGGCCCGACCTCCGGCCTGAACATCGACGGTCAGCACCATCATATCTGGGACACCGTGGTCCCGACCTTCCTGCACTACAACCTGCCGTTGCTGGCGTTTGGCTGGGTGGCCGCGATGGTCCTGTAACACTACAAATCCCCCTGTGGGAGCCAGCCTGCTGGCGATGACGCCGGATCAGTCAGCACATTGGGCGGCTGATACATCGCTATCGCCAGCAGGCTGGCTCCCACAAGGTGCGGGTTAATCCGCAGCTCAACTTTTGCTTTCGCGTGCCGTTAACGCCTTTAACCACGCCAATAAAACCAAAAGAGTGAGCCCCCATGCGCCTGAGTCTCAAGGCTAAAGTCCTGTCCCTTGCCGTCCTTCCGGTCTTGCTCTTTGCGCTGGTCATCAGCCTGACCACGCTGTTCATCCTTCAGGAGCAGGCGCACAAGGAAGTCGAACAGACCCGCGAACGCCTGCTCGGTGACGCCAAGGCCACGCTGGCCAGCTATGTCGCCGTGGCCATGACCACCATCAAACCGCTCTACGACGCCGCCGCCCCCGGTGACACCGACGCACGGGCGCAAGTCATCAAACTGCTGTCGGGCATCAAGTACGGCAAGGACGGCTACTTCTTCGGCTACGACTCCGAGACCGTGCGCCTGTTCAAGTCCACCGATCCCGAAGGCGTGGGCAAAAGCTTCAAGGACAACCGCGACCCGAACGGCGTCTACGTCAACCGCGACCTGGTGAAAGTGGCGAAGGACGGCACTCATTACCTGCAATACAGCTCGCCGCTGCCAGGCAATGCGCAAGTGTTGGTGCCGAAACTCGGCTACACCGAATACCTGGCGAAGTGGGACATGGCGGTTGGTACGTCGGTCAACCTCGACGGCATCGAGGCGCAAGTGGCGCTGGTGCAGGCCCAGGTTCAGGAACGCATGCAAGGCGTGGTGCTGAGCATCGTTGGTGTGGCGGTGGTGGTGCTGCTGGTGATCGCGGCAGCGGGGCTGCTGCTGGCCAACACCATTCTGCGCCCCCTGACCCTGATGAAAGCCAACCTCGATGACATCGCGGCCGGCGAGGGCGACCTGACCCGGCGCCTGAGCATCACCAGCCAGGACGAACTCGGCGAACTGGCCGGCTCGTTCAACCGTTTCGTCGACAAGATCCACGGCCTGGTGCGGCAAATTACCGAGATGACCACACAACTGACCGGGCTGGTGACGCAGGTCTCGGATCAGGCTCACCGTTCCGATCAGGCCATGGAGCGTCAGCGCCATGAGACCGATCAGGTCGCCACGGCGATCAACGAGATGTCCGCTGCCGCCCAGGAAGTCGCCAAGAGCGCACAGAACGCCGCCGTCGCCGCACAGCAGACCGACGAAGAAGGCCAGACCGCCAAGCGTGTGGTGGCCGGCAGCATCAAGCAGATTCATGCGCTGGTGGACGACATCCGCAGCAGTGGCGTGTCCCTCGATAGCCTGCAGCAGGATGTGTCGTCGATTGTTGGCGTGCTCGGGGTGATCCGCTCGATTGCCGAGCAGACCAACCTGCTGGCGCTCAACGCCGCAATTGAAGCGGCCCGGGCCGGCGAGGCCGGGCGCGGGTTTGCGGTGGTGGCGGACGAGGTGCGGGCGCTGGCGTCGCGCACGCAGATCAGCACTCAGGAAATTCAGGGGATGATTGATCGCTTGCAGGCGGGGACGCAGTCGGCGGTGGAAGCGATGCGCCGTTCCAGCGAAGCGGGTGACGGTACATCGGCGCAGGCCAACCAGGCGGGGGAGTCGCTGGATGCGATGGCGGATCTGATTGCGACCATCAACTCGATGAACGCGCAGATTGCCAGTGCTGCCGAAGAGCAGACGGCGGTGGCCGAAGAGATCAACCGCAGCGTGCATCAGATTGCGGTGGCGGTGGATAACGTGGCGGATGAGACACAGTTGGGGGCGCAGACTTCGCGCAGTCTCGCGGAGTTGGGGCAGCGGCTTGGGAAGTTGGTTGGGCAGTTCCGGATCTGACCCCCAAAGGCCCCCTCACCCTAACCCTCTCCCGGAGGGAGAGGGGACTGACCGCAGTGTCTTGCGTCATACATCGACCTGAAAAATCGTGTCGATTATGGATTCACAGCCGATCGCTCATGTCGGCGTATCTCTCGAATTTCCCCCGTTCGGTTCCCTCTCCCTCCGGGAGAGGGCTAGGGTGAGGGGGCTTTTGATCTTCAGGGACGATCCCAATAAGGAACCTCCCCAAAACACTCAACAAAGAAATCAATCACCGTCCGCACCTTCACCGACAACCGCCGGCTCCCCGGCCACAGCACCGCAATCTGCTGCGGCTCCACACTGTTCGACACCTGATACTCCCCCAGCACCGGCACCAGCGTGCCTTCGCGCACGGCTTCACCAATCAGCCATGACGGAAACATCACCAGCCCCAGGCCTTGTTCGGCGGCCTGGGTGAGGGTGTCGGCGTGGTTGCCAGTGATTGGACCTTTGACCGAATAGGGTGTCCATTCGCCCTGATCCTGCCGGAAGAACCAGCGCTGCTGGCCGGCCGCACCCTTGTAGGCCAGGCACTGGTGGTGGGCGAGGTCAGCGGGCTGCTGTGGCGTACCGAAACGCTGGAGATACGCCGGGCTGGCTGCGACCTGAAAGCGATGTGGCGCGAGGATCCGCGCCTGCATGCTCGAGTCGTGCAACGGGCCGATGCGAAACAGCAGGTCGGCGCCTTCCTGCAGCGGGTCGATGTAGTGGTCGGTTTGCTGGATGTCCAGTTGCAGCTTCGGATAGCGCTCGCACAAGCGGCCCAGCCATGGCGTCAGATGGCGCTGGCCGAACACCACCGGGGCGTTGATCCGCACCAGTCCGGTCGGTTCGCTTTGCTGTTCCTGCAGCGCCTGCTCGGCTTCCTCCAGTTGCACCAGCACCAGCCGCGCGTGGTGGCCGAGCATGCGCCCGGCCTCGGTCGGCGTGACCGCACGGGTGTGGCGGTAGAGCAATTGCTGGTTCAGCGCCTGCTCCATCAACTGGATCTGCCGGGAAATCGAGGAGGGCGCCACGCCCTCGCGGCGGGCGACTTCGGAAAAACTGCCGTGATCGAGCACCGCCACAAACAGCCTGAGTGCCTTGAATCCCAGTTCGTTAAGCCCGTGCATTGTGTGTCCTGCTGTGCGAGTTGCGCAAAAGTGTTGTCCGGATGCTCCCATTTATCGCACAGCTGCACCAGCCGATAATCCGCGCCATCGTTTACTTGTACGGGTTTGGGTTATGCAGACGTTGGATGAGGTCAGTGTGGCGGCGCCGGTGAGCAAGCCGGGGTTGCGCCTGTTGTTGCTGCCGCTGGTGATTCTGGCCGGCATGGGCTTGTCGGTGGAGGCCGGGTTGCTTGGGCCGTTGGGTGAGCAGGTCGGTCACTTGTGGGCGACCTTGAGCATCTTCGGGGTCGGTTCGGCGATTCTGTTTTTGCTGTTGCTGTTTGCGGGACCACAGAAGGGCCCGGCACTGACCGATCTGCCGCGCTGGCAGTTGATCGGCGGATTTCTGGGGCCGATGTATGTGGTGGTGCTGACCCTGGCCACACCGCATATCGGGATTGCCATGACGATGATTGCGATTCTGTCGGGGCAGGTTGGCAAGAGTGTGCTGATCGACCATTTCGGCTGGTTCGGGGCTACGCGCAAGAAGGTCAACGGCGAACGCTGGCTGGCGTTGGGGTTGATTGTGGCGGCACTGGTTTTGATTGCGCGGGGTTGATGCGATGAGTCTGGTTATTTTGTTGGCGGTGGTGGTGTTGGCCGGTGCGGTGTTGAGTGTGCAGGCGGCGATCAATGGGCGTCTGGGTGAAACCGTTGGGGTGTTGCGCAGTAGTTTGTTGACGTTCGTGGTGGGGGCGGTTTCTACGGGGTTGTTGATTTTGTTTTTTGAGCCTGCTCAGGCGGTGAGTCTGCTTGAGGTGCCGAAGTGGCAGCTCAGTGGCGCTTTGTTTGGTGTGGTTTACATGATGGTGATGGTGGGGGCGGTGCCTCGGGTGGGGACTGCTGTGGCGACGGTGGCGGTGATTGTCGGGCAGTTGGGGATGGGGATGTTGATTGATAATTTTGGGTGGTTGGGGAATCCCGCTATTGAGTTGTCTTCGAGTCGGGTTTGGGCGATGGTTTGTTTGGGGCTGGCGCTGGTTTTCATGTATCGCAGTAGCGTGCGTCAGGCTGTTTGAACTTGGCGGCCTTTGGGCCGACCAGGCTCTTGTTCGTTTTGCGTGTATATCCGTTTCTTCGGGGGTTGCGGCTGGCGGTTTCGCTCTTACAGCGAGTCACTTTGGCAAACGCCCCAAAGTAACCAAAGGTCTTGGGCCCTGACGTACGGCCCTCGCTGTGGCTCGGGTTCCTTCGCTCCGGGATTGATCCGGGGGCATCGCCTGCGGTTTGCTTCGCTGCACCTCCTCTCGATGCATGCGGCTGCGCCGCACGGTCGCTGCGCTCCCACCCCCGGATCAATCCCTCCACTCAGCCTGCCGATGGGCCTTGAGATCAAAAGCTTTACTCGAGCTAACGCTCATTGTGGTGAGTGGTGGGGTGAGAGGTGAGAGTTGAGTGGTTTGGTTGTTGGGTTGTTTTCACCTTCTACACTGGTAGCACGGCTTGTTCCTTCAGCCTCAGACAACCACCACCAAAGGAGTCTGTTCCATGGCCGATAGAAAATGCGATTGCCCGGGATGTAGCTGCAAGATCAAGGAAGGTGAGCATTCCTATGTGGCGCACGGCAAGCACTATTGCTGTGAGGCCTGCGCTCATCACCACAAGGGCGGTGAGGAGTGCTCTGGCAAGGGTTGCCATTGCGCGCACCCGAAATAACGCACTGCATGAAAAAGTGGAGCCTAGTCAGGCTCCACTTCCAGTTTCAGGCTGTCGTCGTCCAGGCGTTCGGTGTGGCGGACGTTGCCTTGCAGGCGGCGGCCTTCGACGTTGACGACGATGGTCTTGGCCTTTTCAAGGTCTTCCGGCAAGGGGGCCGGGACGCGCAGGGCGAAGCGGTAGGGATCGTTTTCGACCGGTTCCAGGCCAACCGGGCAGTCGACGCTTTTGGTGATGCGGCCGAAGAGGGTGTCCAGGCCGTAGTCCAGGTGCGCCGGGCTGTTGATGGTTGTCATGTGTGTTCCCCCGAAATAGTCCCCACCTGCGCCAAAGCTTAGCTTGCCGGTCGCCAGGTGACGTTTTCCACGCCGAATTTTTCCGCCATCGGCTTGCTGGTCTTTTGCACTTTCTCCCGGCCGAAACGCGGGATGCGACCCACCCCTGCGTCGCAGCTTGCCCAGTGCCACGCCTCGGTGTTGTCCATTTTGTCCGAGCGGATAATGAACGACTTTGGCGTGCCGTGAAGGGTGTAATCGATGACGTACAGTTTTGCGTTGTTCATAAAGCCCATCTTCCTCCCTGTGGTAATAGAAGGATCGCTGGGCTGCGGGAAAATTCACTCGGATTGTCCGACGGTATCTATCAATGGCGAGCGAGGGGGCGCACTGGTTACCATGGCGCTCTCGTCAATCCCGATGAATGTTCGCCATGGCCCTCGCTGCGCCCCCCGATCTGAGTGATACCGATGTGCCGGTGCAGCCGCTGGCGCGTACGTATCCGCGTGGGTTGTTCATCGAGCCCCATGAGCACGTCTGGGGGCAGTTGCTGTATGCGATGAGCGGGGTGATGTGGGTCGAGACGCCGCACGAGGCGTTGGTGGTGCCGCCGCAGCGGGCGGTGTGGTTGCCGCCGGGCGTACCCCACGGGATTCGCGTGGTGTCGGATTTGCAGATGCGCAATATCTACCTGCGCCCGGCGCTGGCGGCGACGCTGGATGAGACGGTGCAGGTGATCGAGGTCGGTGGGCTGCTGCGCGAGTTGATTGTCGGGCTGGTAACGCAGGGCGACAGCGGTGATGCCGAGTATTACGAGGCGCTGGTCGGGCTGGCGTTGCTGGAACTGAAACGCGCAAGGCGTTCACAGTTGAAGATTCCGCTGCCGGACGATGCCGACCGGCGGCTGATGAGTCTGTGCCAGGCGGTGATGGCGGCGCCGTCGCTGGACATTCCCTTTGAGCAGCACGCCGAAAACGCCGGGGCCAGTGTGCGTACCCTCGCACGTCTGTTCAAGGAAGGCCTGGGCATGGGCTTCGCCGAGTGGCGGCGTCAGGTGCAATTGGCGACGGCGGTGGCGGAGTTGATTCAGGGCGTGCCGGTCAGCGCGATAGCCCGTGAGCTGGGTTATTCGCCGAGCAGTTTCAGCGACATGTTCCGTCGTGAACTGGGCGTGGCGCCTTCGCAGTTCAGTGCCGGTCAGCTTCCAGGCTGATTTGGCCGAAATTCAGAAGTCCTTGGCCGGTATCGGTCTTAGCCTTTCTCTAGACTTTGCCCATTCTCTTTATGTGGCGGAGTGATCCCATGAACTACCTGATTTCCCTGGGCATCGGGCTGGGCGTCGGCCTGTTGTATGGCGCGCTGGATTTCCGTTCCCCGGCACCACCGGCCATCGCGCTGGTCGGCCTGTTGGGCATGCTGGCGGGCGAGCAGTTGTGGCCGTTGGGCCGGCAACTTGTCAGCGGCTGGTTGTCCTGAGAATCCCTTTTCATTCGGTGGAGATATCCATGAAAGCACTGCAATTCGATAAGACCGGCGATCTTTCCTCCCTGCGCTTCGTCGAGGTGCCGACGCCGGTGCCGGGCGCCGGCGAGGTGCTGGTGCAGATCAAGGCTGCGGGCCTCAATCCCAGCGACGTGAAGAACGTGCTCGGGCGTTTTCCGTACACCACGCTGCCGCGTATTCCCGGTCGGGACTTTGCCGGGGTGGTGGTCGAAGGTCCGCAGGCGCTGATCGGTCAGGAGGTCTGGGGCACCGGGCGCGAGCTGGGCTTTTTCGCCGATGGCTCCCATGCGCAGTTCGTCAAACTGCCGGCCAACGGCGTGGCGCACAAACCTTCGCATTTGAGTTTCACCCAGGCCGCGAGCCTCGGGGTGCCCTACACCACGGCGTGGGATGCGCTGGAACGCAGTCTGGTCAGCGCTGAAACCCGTTTGCTGGTGATCGGCGGCGGGGCGGTGGCGACGGCGGCACTGGCGCTGGCCAAAGTGCGCGGCGCGCAGTTGCTGGCAGCGGCGCGGCGGCCGGAGCAGGTCAAGGATTTGCAGGCGCAGGGTTATCAGACAATTCAGCTGGATAAACCCGAGGATCTGGGCGCGCAGGTCAACGCGGTGTATCGCGGCGGCGCCGATGTGATTTTCGACACCACCGGCTTCTGGCTGCCGGCCTCGGTCGCGGCGCTGGCGACCTTCGGGCGGATCGCGATCATCGCTGCGCCGGTGGACGGGCATGTTCAACTACCAGCGCTGGCCCTGTATCGCAAGGGCGGCTCCGTGGTCGGCATCAACTCGTTGCTGTACGGCGTTGAAGCCTGCGCGGCGATGCTCGAGCAGTTCGGCCGGTTCTTCGACGAAGACCTGCTGCCGCTGCCGCAAGGGCTTGTCGAAGCGCCGCTGGCCGAAGGGCTGGCGCGGTATGCCGATGTGAATCAGGGCAGTGGCGACAAATTTATTCTTATTCCCTGACGGTCTCTGTTCTTCATGACATCCCAAAACCGTGGGAGCGAGTTCGCTCCCACGGTTTTTTTGGGTCTCAGGATTGCGGGACGCCGTTCTCCCATGCCGACCAGTTTTTCAGGATGTCCTGCACCAGCGGATGACCCGCGCGGTAGAGGTTTTCCAGTGCCGGCACGAATCCGCCCTGATCGGCGTACTTGAGCAGGTTGTCCACTTCGCTGCCGCCCGGCGCCGGGCGGTCGAAGTCGGAGCCGGCGCGCACCACGGCCAGGCGCTGCACGTCCACCAGACCCTCGCGGCTGGCGCGCAGCAAGGCTTCGTAGGTGGAGTTGTCTTCCTGTTGGGTGGTGCAGTATTCGCCCTTGTTATCGGTCAGCAGTTTGGTCCACACCTCGGCGCGTTCGCTCAGGCGCGTGCCGGAGAACCAGGTGTTGCCCGCCAGCGTGTCGCACCGGGTGACCACGGGGGGCTGATTGGCCGGTGCTGCCGGGTATTTCTGGCGCCACGCGGCCGATTCCTTGCTCTCGCTCAGTTCGACCTTGTGGCTCAGGGCGAAGGCCTTGGCCTGCAGTTTCGGGTTGAGTTCGAAGACTTCGGTCTTGTAGTCCAGCGGCGGTTTTTCGTTCGGGCCTTTCGTGTTGATGCCGAGATAACCGGTCGGCCAGTTCGATGGCGCATCGCGCGAATCCAGCTCCCACTGGGTGCCGAACTCCACCAGGTAATGGGCCCAGGCGGCGGTGCCGATAGTCCCGTGTTTGGGGCTGATGCCGGCAATCCCGGCAATCAGGAAGTAGCTTTTGCGCAGGTCGAATTTCGGCGACAGCGCCAGTGCCAGGGTCGAGGCGGCGGCGTTGCTCTGGCCCATGCCGGTGGTCATCAGGCACACCTGCTGCGTGTTGCAGCGAATGGTCGGGTATTCGGCCGACAGGCCCGGCACGCGGATTTCCTGCTTGAGCTCGAGGCGATCGATCCAGTGCTGCGCCTCCGGGGCGAACATGGTGATCAGCACCACTTTCGGTTGAATCGGCGCCTCGCCCGACCATGCGTTGGAAGAGAGCAGGGCCGCAGCGGCCAGTGATACACGCGTCATTGCTTTCATGATGGCTCCTGGATTCAGAACTGATAACCAATGCCGGCGTAGTAACCCCAGCCATTGGAACGTGCGCGGAAATTGCCGTCGCCAAAATTCAGCTCGCTGCCGTCCTCCCAGTTGCCGCCGTTGTGGAAGTAGCGGCCAACCAGGGTGAAACGCAGGTGGGTGAACGAGTACAGCAACACATTGGTCGCCACCGTGGCATTGGCGGTGCGCGCCGGGTTGTCCTTGTGCAGGTCCGAACCGAAATCGAAGTTGGTGAAGCCGATGTAGGTCAGCGAGGCGCCGTTGCTGAATTTGTCGATCGGCACGATGTACTTCAGCTGCGCGCGGTAGCCGTCCCACGAATATTCGTTGCTGGCACCGTAGTTTTCCCACTGGTAGCGCCCGTACAGGTTGGCCGACAGGTTGACCCGCGAGTGGGTGTCGATGTCGGTACCCAAACCGCTGTACAGCGTGTTGGCGCGGTTTTCCTTGCGGCTGCCGTGGTCGTAGATCCAGTCGAACGCCACGTACCATTCCTTGAACGGCCCGATGGCCAGGCTGCGGCCGGCGAGGTAGTCGATGGAGATGCGCGGTTCGTGCTCCATGAACACCGGCGAGCCGTGATCCCACACGCCTTTGTCGTGGCTGTTGCCGATGTTGAAGATCTTCGGAATGTCGATGTAGCCGTACAACTCGAACGGACCCTTGCGCCCGAAGTACTCGTATTCCAGGTAAATATCATCGGCCGGTTGCGGGCCGAAGCTGATGTCCTTGCTGCCGATCAGCATCAGGTCCTGGTTGTACCAGTCCGACAGGTACGCGCCTTTTTTCGGCGGGCTGGCCTCGGGGCTGAGGGCTTCGCCCTGGGCGGATTCCTCAGGCAGGGCAGGCTGCGCCAGCGTGGTCTGACTGAGAACTCCGGTAACGCCGGTCAGTAGCAGGGAAACAGCAAAGGTGCGCACACCGCGACGGCGGTGGCAGGAAGAAACGTGCATTCAAAGTCCTTTTTGCGGATCAAGGCCCGGAGCGGCGGGCCTGTACGGGTGTGTTACGAAAGTGGCGGCATTGACGCTTCGCAAACGTTTGCACAAGCCGTACCAATTATCAAAGTTGAAAACTGAAAAAGTTCGCAATGGCTTTGATTTTTGAAAGTGGGGTATCGCTTGGATTCGGATGGGAAACTGTTGCTGAATGTTAGAGATCTGCTTGATTAGTCTGTCGAATCTGCTTACTTTCGCACGCCTCGAAGGACGAAATTGACCACATAGGGAGTTGTTTGTGGAAGCAAGGTTTGGTGTTGGCCTCGGATCACGTATTTCCCCCCTTTCTCTTGCTGTTCACCTGAGCGTCGTCGGACTCCTGTTTGGCGGTTTCAGCGCACCGGCGTTCGCCAGTTGCGCAACCGTCGGCTCGTCCGTGACGTGCACCGGTGTGCCGACCTTGCCGCTGCTCCTCAACACCTACGCCAGTGCTGCCAACGGTCTGACGGTAAATGTCGATGCTGGCGCAGCGATGAATGCCGTTCCGGGAGGCTCCGCGATAGCCCTGACGGGAAGCAACGTCACGCTGAACAACTCCGGCACCATCGACCCGGCGTACACCGGCCCCATGTCGCAATTGAGCGGTGCTCTGTTGCTGGGGGCGAGTGGCGCGCCAGGCGTGATCAACGTGCTCAACAATGCCGGCGGTATCCTCCGTGGCACCGGCATGGTGCAGGGGCCGAACCTGACTGATCTCGGTGGCCTGGCGATCAATGTCGTCAACCCGGCGGGCGGCGTCACCCGAATTATCAATAACGGCACCATTACCTCAACCGGAGTCCAGCCCGGCATTCCTCTGGCCGATACTCCCGTGGTCGCGGTACACGGTGGTGGTTCCCAGGTGAACATGGTCAACGGCGCCACAGGCCAGATTACCGGGCGGGTGGCGTTCGAATCGTCGGCGGGTGGCAACGCATTCACCAACGCCGGCAGCATCAATGGCAGTGTTTCGCTGGGTGCGAACAGTCACAACACCTTCACTGCGGTGACCGGCTCCAGCGTTGGAATCGGTGATGGCGTGCAGAGTGGTGCCGGGCTCGGCGGCATGGCAGGCGTCAATCTGACCTTTGCCCCCACCGGGCAGATCGACGGCGGCGCAGGTGGCACCAACAACCTGATTCTGCAGAACACGGCCGGTGTCGGCGGCGGCACCAGCGGTGTCGGCACGGCATCGAGCGCCACCTACGTCAACTTCGACAACCTGACCGTCAACAGCGGCAACTGGACCTTGGAGGCGGCATTGGTCAGCGGCAGCACCACCCTCAATGGCGGTATTGCCCGGTTCAATGACAACGCCACGTTCGGTAACGGTGTCCTGACTTCCAACGGCGGAACTATCGAGGCCGGCAATGCCGGGTTGACACTGACCAACGAGATCAGCCTCGGGGCCGACGGCCTGACCGTGCAGGGCAGCAACGACATAACCTTGAGCGGGATGATATCCGGCAGCGGTGGTCTGACCAAGACCGGCTCTGGCAATCTGACGCTCGGGGCTCTGTACAACATCTTCAAAGGTCCTTTGAATATCGTTTCCGGCAACGTCTACACGCATGACGGCGGCGCGGTCGGCAGCTATCCCATCGTCAACCTCAGTGCCGGCACCAATCTCTACGTTGACCACAATCTCTCTCTCGGTGGGCTGAATGGCGCCGGTAACGTGTACGTGTCGGGCTACGGCAGCCTTTACGTGGGCAATGACGTCAGCAATACCTTTGACGGCGAGATCCATACGTCTCGCTTGATCAAAGATGGCACCGGTACCCTGACGCTCACCGGTAACAACGACTTTCATAATGGTTCAAGCATTGTCGATGGCGGTACCTTGAACGTCGGCGGATTGCTGAACAGCTCGGTTGACGTCAAAAGCGGCGCCACCCTGACCGGCAGTGGTTCGATTCAGCAACAGGTGCACATCGACGACGGCGGACACCTGGCATTGTCCTCAGGCACCACGATGTCCGTAGGCCGACTGATCCTCGATTCCGACAGTAATGTCGATGTGCGCCTTGCAACTCCATCGAGCACGCCGGTGTTGAACATCGGCGGCAACCTGACCCTCGACGGCAACCTCAATGTCAGAGACGCCGGTGGTTTCGGCGTCGGTGTCTATCGCTTGTTCAACTACACCGGCACGCTGACCGACAATGGCCTGACCGTGACCGACGTACCCTTGGGTTACCGTCTCGGCGACATGGTGGTGCAGGCGCTGAGTAACCAGATCAATCTGGTGGTCGCGGCACCGAACAGCAACCTGCGCTTCTGGGACGGCAGCCAGACCATCGCCAATGGAACGGTGGACGGTGGCAGTGGCACGTGGAGCGCCGGCGGCACGAACTGGACCCGTTCCAACGGCGCGCTGAATCAGTCCTGGGGTGACGATTTCGGCATCTTTCAGGGCGCGGCCGGCACGGTGTCCGTCAATGGCACACAACGGTTCGCCGGTCTGCAATTTCTCACCGATGGCTACAACCTGGTGAACGGCACAGCGGGGCAACTGACCGCTGTCAACGGCTTCAGTGGCACTACGGTGATGCGGGTCGATCCGGGGGTGACCGCAACGATTGGTGTGAACATCAACGGCAGTGGCATTCTCAATAAAGTCGACAGCGGTACGCTGGTACTCAACGGCGACAACAGTTATTCCGGTGGAACCCGACTGGATGGCGGCACGCTGGTGGTCGGCAGCAACACGGCGCTGGGCAGCGGCGCACTGGTCGCCAATGCGGACACGCAACTGGAGAGCAACAAGGCCGTCGCGCTGGACAACGCGATCACTCTCAACAGCAACCTCACAGTGGGCGGCAATCACGACCTTGCGCTCAACGGCGTTATCAGTGGCACAGGCGGGCTGACCAAGAATGGCGCCTCCGTCCTGACGCTCGCCGACAATAACAACTTCCTTGGGCCGGTGACGTTGAATGCCGGTGGCCTGCTTCTGGCCTCGAACACGGCGCTGGGTTCCGGCGCCCTGAAAGTGGCGAATGACGCCACGCTGGAAACGACGGGTGGCTTGAATATCGGCAATACGATGTACCTCACAGGCGACCTGCACCTGCTTGGCAATAACGATCTGACGTTGAGCGGTATGATCCTTGGCGAGGGTGGCCTGATCAAGGACGGTACAGGCAACCTGACGTTGATCGGAAGTAACAGCTCCTTCCGTGGAACGGTGTTGAATGGCGGGACACTGACTCTGCAAGACTATCGCTCTACGGGCCCAGGGCCTATCGTTGTCAACGGCGCATCGGTTCTCACCGCTATTGATCGGGTCGAGCTTACCAACCGCCTGGTGCTCAACGCTGACCTGACGCTCCCCGGCGACGTACCGACATCCCTGCGCGACGTCAGCGGCAGCGGTCGGCTGATCAAAAACGGTTCGTCCAGCCTGCACATCGTTGAGGCCAGAAACTGGACCGGTGGCCTCACGTTGAATGGCGGCTCGCTGAGCGCATTTTCCGGTGCTTTGGGCACTGGCAAGCTGATCGTAGGCGGTGATTCGAGTCTTGAATCGGGTAATCCGACGACTTTTGACAACGACATCGACCTCAACGCCAACCTGACGGTGACTCGCAGTCAATATCTGACCTACGGTATGGTCTTCAACGGAGTGATTGCCGGCACCGGCACGTTGACCCATCTGAGCAAAGTTGATCTGAAACTGACGGGCGCCAACACGTTCAGTGGTCTTCTGGATTTCCGGGCCGGCAGCCTGACAACCGTCGGCGACTCGGCACTGGGCAACGGCGCCAGTCTCAACCTTGAAGCGCCTGCGACGCTCAATCTGGGTGGCTCGGCGAATCTGGCCAGACTGACCGGCTCCGGCACTGCATTGATCGGCGCTGGCCACACCTTGAGCATCGGCAGCAACGACGCCAGCAGCGCCTTCAACGGTCGCCTCGGCGGAGCCGGTGCGCTGGCCAAACGCGGTACCGGGACCTTCCTGTTGACCGGCGATCAGCCGTTCAACGGCGCGGTCTCGGTGGATCAAGGCATGCTGCAGGTCGGCAGCCGCGCGGCGCGGGGCTCCCTGGGCGGGCAGGTGAGCGTGGCCAATGGCGCAATCTTGAGCGGTAACGGCAGTGTCGGTTCGGTGGTCAACCACGGTGTGCTGGTTTCGGGTGCCGAGGCCGGCACCCTGAGCGTGGCCGGCAACCTGACCAACGCCGCCGACGGCGTGTTGGCCCTGACCGTCAGTTCTCCGACCGCTACACCTCTGGCCGTTGGTGGTACAGCGGCGCTGGGTGGAAGCCTGCAAGTGAACAGCCTGACGCCGTTCACCGGCAACACGGTGTATTCGCTGATCACTGCCGGCGGTGGAGTGACTGGCACCTTTAGCGCGGCCGATCTGCCGCAGTACACGTTCCTCAATACAGCGCTGGTGTATGACGCCAACGCAGTGAATCTGGTGGTCAGCCGTAACGACACCTCGTTCGCTGACGCTGCGACCACTGGCAACCAGCGCAACACCGCCTCGGCGTTGACGCGCAATGGTCCGGCGGGCGCGGCGTTGCAGAACGAAATCGCCAACCTCAACGTGGCAGGTGCACGGCAGGCCTTCGACAATCTGTCCGGGGAGATCCATGCGAGCACCGCCAGTGCGGTTCTCGAGGATTCGCGCTTCCTGCGTGAAGCGGTCAATGACCGTATGCGCCAGCCAACCTGCAGCGCTGCGGATGATCCACGCCGCACGCTGGCCCCGAGCGATACCCAATTGAGCAGCAACGGCTGTCACGGTGAAATGGTCGGCTGGGCCCGTGCCATTGGCGCATGGGGCGATATGGGCGGCGACAGCAACACGGCCAGTGTCGATCGTAGCCTCAGCGGTTTCATGCTCGGCACCGACAAGCAACTGGACGAGCAATGGCGCGCCGGTATGGCGGCCGGCTACACCCGCAGCAATCTCAATGCCCATGATCGAAACTCCGATGCCAAGGTCGACAGCTACCACCTGGCGACTTACCTGAATTCGCAGTTCGATGCCCTGGCAGTGCGACTTGGCGCCGCCTACAGCTGGCACCGTCTCGACACCAAACGTGAAGTCAACGTCGGCAGTTACAATGACCGCTTGAAGGCTCGCTACGATGCCCGCAGTGCCCAGGTGTTCGGTGAAGTGGGTTACGCCATCAATGCGGCAGGTGTGGCCATCGAACCGTTCGCCGGTCTGGCTTACGTCAACTACGACAGCGACACCGCCAGGGAAAAAGGTGGAATGGGGCGGCTGAAGGGCGATGCCGATCAGGACATCACCTATTCAACCCTCGGTGTGCGTATCGGCAAGTTGGTGACACTGGCCAACGGCAGTCAACTGACCCCGCGAGCGGCCATCGGCTGGCGGCATGCCTATGGCGATACCCAGCCTGATGCCGACCTGACCTTCATCGACGGCGGCGCTTCGTTCAGCACCCAGGGCGCGCCGATTGCCAGAGACAGCGCGCTGCTCGAGGCCGGTGTGGACTTCCAGATCACCCCGACCGGCAAACTCGGCATTGGCTACTCGGGCCAGGTGTCCAGCGACAGCCACGACAGCGCGATGAGCATCAGCTTCAGCCAAAGCTTCTGATCGTTGTCGAAGCACTCAGACCGCCCGCCAGGGCGGTTTTTTGTTTCCGGGGTCAGAACGCGAAAGCGTTGAAGATCCCTGTGTCTGGCGCCTGAAAAAGCCCCCAACCCCTTGCTCAGAACGGCTGGAAGTATCCACGCAGGGCCTTATCGCACAAAAGTATTAACACTATTTAACCGGTGCCCCATCGCAGGGCATCAACTAGCGTGTGTCTGGAATAGACGGTTTATCTGATGACCGTCATACGCTTGATACGTGTGCGGTATCTCGCCGCCGTTGCACGCCTTCAAGGACGAAATCGGCCACGAAAGGAGTAGCCCGTGGAATCAAGGTTTGGTGTCGCCCTCGTTTCGCGCTTTTCCCCACTGTCCCTTGCCGTGCATCTGAGTGTCGCCGGGCTACTGTTCGGTGGTGTCAGCGAGCAGGCGTTCGCCACCTGCTCGGCGGCAGGCTCCACGATTACCTGTTCGGGTGTTCCGACGCTGCCGCTGTTTCTCAACGACTACAGCAGTGCGACCAGCGGGCTGACGGTCAACGTCAGCTCCGGGGCGCAGATGAACGCGACCCTGGGCGGCAAGGTGATCAACCTGACCGGGGCCAACATCAACCTGAACAACTCCGGCACCCTCGATCCTGCCTTGCTGGGCCTGGTTTCTATCCTCAGTGGCGGTGCGTTCATCGGCACCGGCGCGACCAGCACGGTAAGCATCGTCAACAACACCACCGGGATCATTCGCGGCACCGGCATGTTGCTCGGCCTCAACCTGACCAGCATCGACGGTCTGGGGATTGGCGTGAACAACTCCGTGTCGGGCACTACGACCATCACCAACGACGGCACGATTACCTCGACCGGGCTGTCGGTCGGCGGCATCACCCTGGCCGATACGCCAGTGGTCGGGGTGTATGGCGGTTCGCAAGTCAACATGACCAACAGTGCCAGCGGCACGATCAACGGCCGGATCGCGTTCGAGACGTCGGTGGCGGGCAACACCTTCACCAACGCCGGTAACATCACTGGCGGCGTGTCGATGGGGGCGGGCAGTACCAACACCTTCTACGCGATCACCGGTTCCAGCGTTAACGTCGGCGACGGTGTGCAAGTGTCCGTCGGCCTCGGTGGCCTGATCGGCATCAACCTGACCTTCGCTCCGACCGGGACGATCGATGGCGGCGCGGCCGGTACCAACACGCTGATCCTGCAAAACCCGATCGGCCTCGGCGGCGGCACCACCGGGACCGGCACGGCGTCCAGCGCGACGTACGTCAACTTCAACAACCTGACCCTCAACAGCGGCACCTGGACCTTGCAAGGGCCGTTGGTCAGTGGTGCGACCACGCTCAATGGCGGTGTCGCGCAGTTCAACGACAACGCGGCATTCGGCAGTGGCGTGCTGACGTCCAACGGCGGGATCCTCCAGGCCAGCAACGCCGGTTTGTCACTGGCCAACCAGATCAACCTGGGCGCCAGCGGCCTCACTCTGCAGGGCATCAACGGCACCACCCTGAACGGCGTGATTTCCGGTACTGGCGGCTTGACCAAGATTGGCAGCGGTCAGCTCAACCTCAACGGCATCAACACTTACACCGGCAACACCGTGCTCAACGGCGGCACAGTGCTTGTGGGTAACAACTCGGCATTCAGCACTGGCGGCATTACGGTCGGCGGCGCTTCGAGCATCTCGGCAACGACGCCGATTTCGCTGGCCAACGCGATCACGCTCAACAGCACCCTGACCGCGACCGGCACCGGTGCGCTGACCCTGGGCGGGGTGATCAGCGGCGCCAGCAACCTGACCAAAACCGGCAGCGGCAGCCTGACCCTCAACGGCATCAACACCTACACCGGGACCACCAGCCTCAGTGCCGGCACCTTGCGCGTCGGCAACAACAACGCCCTGGGCAGCGGTGTACTCAACACCAGCAACGGCACCAGCCTCGACAGCACCGGCAACGTGACCCTGGCCAACAACGTCGGTATCACCGGTACGTTGAACGTGCTCGGCAGCAATGCCCTGACCCTGGCCGGCGTCGTGTCCGGCACCGGGGCGATCACCAAGAGCGGCAGCGCCAGCCTGACCCTGACCGGCAACAACACCAACAGCGGCGCCACCGCGCTCAACGGCGGCAGTTTGCTCGTCGGCAGCAACACCGCCCTCGGCACGGGCGCACTGAATGCGGCGGCCGGCACCACGCTGGATGCGACCACGGCGGTGACTTTGGCCAACGCCGTGGCGCTGGCGGCGGATCTGACCATCGGCGGTACTCAGGCGCTGGGCCTGAGCGGCGTCATCAGTGGCGCCGGCAACCTGGTCAAGAACGGCACCGCGAACCTGACCCTCAGCGGCAACAACACCTTCTCCGGCGGCACGGTACTGAATGCCGGGACGCTGATCGTCGGCTCCAACGCTGCGCTCGGTACCGGCGCACTGACCACGGCAGCGGGCACCACCCTCGACGCCAGCACCAGCGTGGTGCTGAGCAACGCCGTCGCCCTCGGCGGCGATCTGAACATCGCCGGCAACGCCAACCTGACCCTTGGCGGTGTTGTCAGCGGCAGCGGCGGGTTGACCAAGAATGGCGTGGCGAACCTGATTCTCAACGGCGCCAACACCTTCAGCGGTGGCACCACCCTGAACGCCGGCACCCTGACCGTCGGCAATGCCGCCGCGCTGGGCAGCGGCGACCTGACCGTCGCCAATGCCGCGACTCTCGACAGCAACACCTCGGTCATCCTGAACAACAACGTTGCACTCAACGGCAACCTGGCCATCGGCGGCAGCAACGGCATGATTCTGGGTGGCGTGCTCAGCGGCGCCAGTCAGTTGATCAAGAACGGCACGGCCAACCTGACCCTCAACGGTGCCAACACCTTCACCGGCGGCACCGCGCTCAACGACGGCAGCCTGACCGTCGGCAACGGCGCGGCACTCGGCACCGGCACGCTGACCGTAGGCGGGGCGGGCGCAACGCTCAACAGTAGCGCCAACGTGACACTGAACAACGCGATTGCGCTGAATGCCAACCTTACCGTCGGCGGCGCCAACCCGTTAACCCTCGGCGGAGTGATCAGCGGTGGTAGCAGCCTGATCAAGACAGGTGCCTCTACCCTGACTCTCAACGGTAACAACACCTACAGCGGCGCTACATCGCTAAACGCCGGGACGCTGATCGTCGGCTCCAACACCGCCCTCGGCAGCGGCGTACTCAACGCCGCCAACGGCACCACGCTGGATGCCGGCACCGCGACCAGCCTGGCCAACAACGTCAACCTCGGCGGCAACGTGACGGTCGGTGGCAGCAACGCGCTGACCCTTACCGGCGTGGTTGCCGGGGTTGGCGGCCTGATCAAGAGCGGCCCGGCCGACCTGATCCTCAACGGCGCCAATACCTACTTCGGCAACACCGCACTCAACGTCGGCAAGTTGATTGTCGGCAGCAACACCGCGATCGGCAGCGGCGCATTGAACGCAGCGGCCGGCACCACGCTGGACACCAACACCGCCGTAACCCTGGGCAACCAGGTCAACCTGGCCGGTGCGATGAACATCGGCGGCAGCGCGGATCTGACCCTCACCGGGACCGTCGCCGGAGCCGGCAGCCTGGTGAAAAACGGTGCGGAAAATCTGAACCTCAACGGCACCAACACCTACGTCGGTGGCACCACGCTAAACGCCGGTACAGTGACCGTCGGCAACAGCTCCGCACTGGGCACCGGTGCCTTGACCGTCGGCGGTGCGGCAACGCTCGACAGCAGTTCGCCGCTGGTCAGCCTGGCCAACGCGGTGGTGCTCAATGCGGCGCTGAGCGTCGGCGGTACCCAGGACCTGACCCTGGGTGGCGTGGTCAGCGGCGCAGGCCAGTTGATCAAGAACGGCGCGGCCAACCTGACCGTTAACGGCACCAACACCTACAGCGGTGGCACCACTCTCAATGCCGGTACGCTGACACTGAGCTCGGCCGCTGCCTTGGGCAGTGGCGGTCTGACCGTCGGTGGTGCGTCGACGCTGGACACCAGCAGCGGCATGAGCGTCGGCAACAACATCACCCTCAACGCCGGCCTGACCCTGGCCGGCAGCAACACCCTGAACCTCAGCGGTGTGATCGATGGTGCAGGCAGCCTGACCAAGGACGGCTTTGGCGACCTGACGCTCAGCGGCAACAACACCTTCACCGGTGCGCTGAACATCGCCTCCGGCAGCGTCACCACCGTGAGCAGCGGGGCACTCGGCAACACCTCCGGCGCCAATATCAGCGCCGGTGCCAATCTCTATCTCAACAGCAGCACCAGCCTCAACGGGCTGAGCGGCAGCGGCAGTGTGCAGATCGCTGGCGGCAACACCCTGACGGTGGGTGGCGTGAGCAGCACCAGCACGTTCGACGGCGACCTCGGTGGCAGCGGTGCGCTGACCAAAGTCGGTACCGGCACGTTGAATCTGACCGGCAGCAGCGGCCTCACCGGCAACACCAACGTCAACGCCGGTACGTTGAATCTCACCGGATCGCTGGCCAGCACCCAGCTCAACATCAACAACGGCGCGACCCTCACGGGTACCGGTTCGGCGCTTGGCGTCATCACCGTCAACAGCGGCGGTCATCTGGCGTTGTCTTCGGGCAATACCTTGTCCGCCTCGTCATTGATTCTCACCGTTAACAGCAATGTTGACGCTAGCCTCGCCACGCCATCGACCACGTCGCTGATGAACGTCGGCGGCAACCTGACCCTCGACGGCAATCTCAACGTCACCGATGCCGGCGGTTTCGGTGTCGGTGTCTATCGCTTGTTCAACTACATCGGCGCATTGACCGACAACGGCCTGACCGTGGCCGGTGTACCGGTGGGTTACGGCCTCGGCGACATCCTGGTGCAGACCCTGGGTAATCAGGTGAATCTGGTCGTGTCGGCGCCGAACACCAACCTGCGCTTCTGGGACGGCAGCCAGACGATCCCCAACGGCACAGTGGATGGCGGCAGCGGCACCTGGAATGCCGGTGGGACCAACTGGACCAATTCCAACGGCACGTTGAACCAGACCTGGGCCGGCGACTTCGCAGTGTTCCAGGGCACGGCCGGCACCGTTTCGGTCAACGGCACGCAACTGTTCACCGGGATGCAGTTCCTCACCGATGGCTACAACGTGGTGAATGGTTCCTCGGGGCTGTTGACCGCGGTCAACGGCACAGGCGGCACCACCGCGATGCGGGTCGATCCGGGCGTGACCGCCACGGTCGGGGTGAACATCGACGGCAGCGGTATCCTCAACAAACTCGACGCCGGCACCCTGGTGCTCAACGGCGCCAACAGCTACACCGGTGGCACGCAACTGGACGGCGGCACCCTGGTGGTCGGCAGCAACACCGCACTGGGCACTGGCGCGTTGATCGCCAACGCCGGCACGCAACTGGACAGCAACACCGCCGTGACCCTGGCCAACGCGGCCACGCTGAATGGCAACCTCACCGTGCTCGGCAGCAATGCGCTGACCCTCAACGGTGTCATTTCCGGCACTGGCGGCTTGATCAAGAACGGCTCGGCCAGCCTGACCCTCGGCGGCAACAACGCCTTCCTCGGCCCGGTGGCGTTGAACGCGGGCGGTCTGGTTCTGGCGTCGAACAGCGCGCTGGGTTCGGCCACCCTGAACGCGGCGAACGGCACCACCCTGGATGCCAGCGGCGCTTTCACGGCGGGGAATGCGATCAATCTGGCGGGCAACCTCGGCATCGTCGGCAGCAACGATCTGACACTGAGCGGGGCCATCAATGGCGCCGGCAGCCTGACCAAAAACGGCGCGGCCAACCTGATCCTGAGCGGTGCCAACAACTTCCTCGGCGGCGTTACCCTCAATGCCGGCACCCTGACCGCCGGCAGCAACGGCGCTCTGGGCCTGGGCAACCTGACCGTGGCCGGTGCGTCCTCGCTGGACAGCAACACGTCGGCGTCGCTCGGCAACAACGTAGTGCTCAACGCCAATCTGACCAACACCGGCAGCAGCGACGTAGCGCTCGGCGGCGTGGTCAGCGGCACCGGCGGTCTGATCAAGAACGGCGCGTCCAACCTGACCCTCAACGGCATCAACACCTACAGCGGCGGCACCACGCTGAACGCCGGTACCGTGACCCTCGGCACCTCGTCGGGCCTGGGCTCCGGCGCGGTGACCGTGGCGGGCGCTTCGACCCTCGACACCACGGCGCCACTGGTGCTGGCCAACAACATCAACGTCAATGCCAACCTGAGCGTGGCCGGCAACAACAACCTGACGTTGGGCGGCGTGATTGCGGGGGCGGGCACCTTGACCAAGAACGGTCTGGCCGACCTGACGCTGTCCGGCAACAACAGCTTCAGCGGCACATTCGACGTGCAGTCCGGCAGCCTGACCACCCTGGGCAACTCGGCGCTGGGCAGCAACGCCGGGGTCAATCTCGGCAATGCCGCGACGCTGAACCTCGGCGGTTCGGGCAGCCTCGCCAGCCTGACCGGCAGCGGTACCGCACTGATCGGTGGCGGAAACACACTGAGCATCGGCGGCAACAACGCCAGCAGCATTTTCGGTGGTGTGCTCACCGGCACCGGCGAGTTGAGCAAACTCGGCACCGGCACGCTGACCCTGACCGGCCTCAACAGCCTGACCGGTAACACCACGGTCAACGCCGGGACCTTGAACGTCAGCGGCTCGCTGGACAGTGCCAGTGTGCTGGTCAACAGCGGCGGCACCCTGACCGGCGGCGGCTCGCTCGGCGGGGCCGTGACCGTGGCGGACGGCGGTCATCTGGCGGGCGCCACCGGCAGCACGCTTTCGGTGAATTCGCTGGTGTTCAACGCCAACGCCAACTTCGATGTCGGCCTCGGCACACCGGTCTCCGGTGGCGGCAACGCGCTGGTCAACGTCGGCGGCAACCTGACCCTGGACGGTACCCTCAACGTCAGCGACATCGGCGGTTTCGGCAGCGGCGTGTACCGGTTGATCAACTACACCGGTGGCCTGACCGACAACGGCATGCTGATCGGCACCGTGCCGGGCAGCGTCACCCCGGGCGACCTGACCCTGCAAACCGCGCTGGCCAACCAGATCAACCTGCTGGTCACCGCACCGGGCGTCACCGTGCAGTTCTGGGATGGTAACCAACTGGTCGCCAACGGTTCGGTCGATGGCGGCAGCGGCACCTGGGGCACCGGCACCACCAACTGGACCGACGTCAACGGCACCACCAATCAGGCCTGGACCAACAACTTCGCGGTGTTCCAGGGCACAGCGGGCACCGTGACGGTGAACGGCGCGCAAACCATCACTGGCATGCAGTTCGTCACCGATGGCTACAGCCTGCAGAACGGCACGGCCGGTTCGCTGAATCTGGTCAACGGATCGCTGGGCAATGCCACCGTGCGGGTCGATCCGAACGTCACCGCGACGGTGGGCGTGGCGCTCAACGGTGCCGGCACACTGGGCAAATACGACACCGGCACCCTGGTGCTCAACGCCGCCAACGGCTACACCGGCGGCACCGCACTCAATGGCGGCAAGATCGTGGTCGGCAACAACGCCGCCCTCGGCACTGGCGTGTTGACCGCTGCCAACGGCACCGCGCTGGACAGCAACACCGCCGTCAGCCTGGCTAACGCGGTGGTGCTCGACGGCGGACTCACCGTCGCCGGCTCCAATGCATTGACCCTCGGTGGGGTGGTCAGCGGCAGCGGCAGTCTGATCAAGACCGGCGCATCAAGCCTGACCCTCAACGGCAGCAACACCTATACCGGTGGCACCCAGCTCTCCGGCGGTACGCTGGTGCTGGGCAACAACAGTGCGATCAGCAGCGGCGCGCTGAATGTGTCGGGTAACGGAACGCTCGACAGCACCTCTGCGCTGCAACTGGCCAACACCATCAACCTGGGGGCGCAACTGACCCTGGCCGGCAACCAGAACACCACGCTGATCGGTGCGATCACCGGCAGCGGCAGTCTGGTGAAAAACGGCAGTGGTGACCTGCTGCTCAGCGGTGCCAACACCTACAGCGGCGGCACTACGTTGAACGGCGGCAACACCCGTGGCGACACCAGCAGCCTGCAGGGCGCCATCGTCAACAACGCGGCGCTGACCTTCGAGCAGAACAGCGATGGCAGCTACACCGGCAATCTGACGGGCGCCGGCACCCTCAACAAAACCGGCGCCGGCGCCTTGCTGCTGACCGGCAACAACACCTTCACCGGCAACACCGCGGTGCAGGCTGGTGCGCTGAACGTCAACGGTGTGCTCAACAGTGCCAACGTCAACGTGGCCAGCGGGGCGGCCATCGGCGGCAGCGGCGTGATCGGCGGCGCCGTGCAACTGGCCAACGGTGCGACGCTGACCGGCGGCGGCATTGCAACGCCGTTGTCCGTCGGTTCGCTGGCGTTGTCGTCGGGGACCAACCTGGATTTCAGCCTTGGCTCGGCCGCCAGCTCCACCACCGTGGTCAACGTCGCCGGCAACCTGACCCTCGACGGTACGTTGAACATCAGCAATGCCGGCGGCTTCGGCACCGGTGTCTACCAGCTGTTTACCTACGGCGGCAGCCTGACCAACAACGGCCTCGTCTTCGGCAGCCTGCCGGTTTCAGCGTCAAACCTGACCCTGCAAACCGCCTTGGCCAATCAGATCAATCTGCTGGTGCAGGGTACGCCGGGTGAGGTGCAGTTCTGGAACGGTGGCAAAACCAATCCGGATGGCAGCATCGGTGGTGGCAGCGGCGTATGGGGACCCGGCACCAACTGGACCGACGCGACCGGCACTCAGGCGCAAGGCTCCAGTGGACAGTTCGCGGTGTTCGGCGGGCAGGGCGGTACGGTCACCGTGCAAGGCAATCAGAACTTCACCGGGCTGCAGTTCCTCGTCAACGGCTACAGCCTGGTGCCGGATGCCGGCGACACGCTGACGCCGGTCAATGGCGCGGGCGGTACACCGGCGCCGATCCGCGTCAATGCCGGTGCCAGCGCGCAAATCGATGTGCCGTTGATCGGCGCTGGTGGTATCGAGAAACTCGACGCCGGCACGTTGATTCTCACCGGTGCCAACACCTACAGCGGTGGCACCACCGTCAGCGGCGGTACGCTGATCGGTAACAGCACCAGCCTGCAAGGCAACATCCTCGACAACGCGGCGCTGGTGTTCCAGCAGAATGCCGATGGCAAGTTCAACGGTCGCCTCAGCGGTACCGGTGCGCTGGCCAAACGCGGTACCGGAACCTTGCTGTTGACCGGCGATCAGCCGTTCAGTGGCACTGTCTCGGTGGATCAAGGCGTGCTGCAGGTCGGCAGCCGTGCGGCGCGGGCTTCTCTGGGCGGGCAAGTGACCGTGGCCAACGGCGCCGGTTTGAGCGGTAACGGCAGCGTCGGTTCGGTGGTCAACCACGGGGTAGTGGCCTCCGGTGGTGGTGACGGAAACCTGAGCGTGGCCGGCAACCTGATCAACGCCGCCGATGGCGTGTTGGCTCTGACCGTCAGTTCGCCGACCGCTACGCCACTGACCGTCGGTGGTACAGCCAACCTGAGCGGTGGCCTGCAAGTGAACAGCCTGGCGCCGTTCACCGGCAACACCGTGTATTCGCTGATCACTGCCGGCGGTGGAGTGACTGGCACCTTCAGCGCGGCCGATCTGCCGCAGTACGCGTTCCTCTCCTCAACGCTGGTGTACAGCCCTGATGCGGTAAACCTGCTGGTCAGTCGCAACGGCAACTCGTTCACCGACGTCGCCGCCACCGGTAACCAGCGCAGCACCGCCTCGGCGTTGACGCGCAACGGCCCGGCGGGCGCGGCACTGCAGAACGAAATCGTCAACCTCAGTGTGGCGGGTGCGCGGCAGGCCTTCGACAACCTGTCCGGGGAAATCCACGCCAGCACCGCCAGCGCGGTCCTGGAGGATTCACGCTTTGTGCGCGAAGCGGTCAATGACCGTATGCGTCAACCTACCTGCGGTGCTGCGGATGATCCGCGTCGCACGCTGGCGCCGAGCGACACGCAACTGAGCAGCAACGGCTGTCACGGTGAAATGGTCGGCTGGGCCCGCGCCATCGGTGCCTGGGGTGACATGGGCGGCGACAGCAACACGGCGAAAGTCGATCGCAGCCTCGGCGGTTTCATGCTCGGCACCGACAAGCAACTCGACGATCAATGGCGCGCCGGGATGGCGGCGGGCTACACCCGCAGCAACCTCAACGCGCATGACCGCAACTCCGATGCCAAAGTCGACAGCTACCACCTGGCGGCCTACCTGAGCTCGCAGTTCGATGCCCTGGCCGTGCGCCTCGGTGCGGCCTACAGCTGGCACAGCATCGAGACCAAGCGCGACGTCAGCGTCGGCAGCTACAACGACCGCCTGAAGGCTGATTACGATGCCCGCAGTGCCCAGGTGTTCGGTGAAGTGGGTTATGCGATCAATGCAGCAGGCGTGGCCATCGAGCCCTTCGCCGGCCTGGCCTACGTCAACTACGACAGCGACACCGCCAAGGAAAAAGGCGGAGTGGGGCGCCTGAAGGGCGATGCCGATCAGGACATCACCTACTCGACCCTCGGTGTGCGCATCGGCAAGTTGGTGACCTTGGCCAATGGCAGCCAACTCACTCCACGGGCAGCGATCGGCTGGCGGCATGCCTACGGCGACACCAAGCCTGACGCCGACCTGACCTTCATCGACGGAGGCGCGTCGTTCAGCACCCAAGGCGTGCCGATTGCCAAGGACAGTGCGCTGCTCGAAGCCGGCGTGGACTTCCAGATCAGCCCGACCGGCAAGCTCGGTATCGGCTATTCGGGCCAGGTGTCCAGCGACAACAACGACAGCGCGATGACCATCAGCTTCAGCCAAAGCTTCTGATCATGGTCGAAGCACTTTAGCCGCCCGCAAGGGCGGTTTTTTTTGCTCGACAATCGCCTCTGTTAGAATCCGCCCCATTCCCTGCCAGAGGTTGCCCCATGAGCGAACCCATCCGTCTGACCCAATACAGCCACGGTGCCGGTTGCGGCTGCAAGATTTCGCCGCAGGTGCTGGAAGTGATCCTTGCCGGCAGCGGCGCACAGAACCTCGACCCGAAACTGTGGGTCGGCAACGCCTCGCGCGATGACGCGGCGGTGTATGAAATCGATGCCGAGCGCGGTGTGGTGTCGACCACCGATTTTTTCATGCCGATTGTCGACGACCCGTTCGACTTCGGCCGAATCGCCGCGACTAACGCGATCAGTGATATCTACGCCATGGGCGGTGACCCGTTGATGGCCATTGCCATTCTTGGCTGGCCGGTGAACGTGCTGGCGCCGGAAGTGGCGCGGGAAGTGATTCGAGGTGGTCGCGCGGTGTGCGACGCGGCGGGTATTCCATTGGCCGGTGGCCATTCGATCGATGCGCCGGAGCCGATTTTCGGCCTCGCCGTCACCGGCCTGGTCGAAAAGCGCTTCATGAAGCGCAACGACACCGCCACCGCCGGTTGCCTGCTGTACCTGACCAAACCGCTGGGCATCGGCATCCTCACCACCGCAGAAAAGAAGGGCAAGTTGCGTAACGCCGACATCGGCGTGGCCCGGGACTGGATGTGCACGCTGAACAAACCCGGCAGCCGCTTCGGCAAACTGGCCGGCGTCACTGCGATGACCGACGTCACCGGTTTCGGCCTGCTCGGGCATCTGGTGGAAATGGCCGACGGCAGCCACCTCACCGCGCGTATCGCCTATGACCGCGTGCCGCGCCTGGCCAGTGTCGAGTATTACCTCGAACAAGGCTGCGTACCCGGCGGCACCTTGCGCAATTTCGACAGTTATTCAAGCAAGCTCGGACGCGTGCAGGAACTGCACAAGCGCGTGCTGTGCGATCCGCAGACCAGCGGCGGCCTGCTGTTGGCCGTAACCCCGGACGGCAACGCCGAATTCCTCGCCGTGGCCGCAGAGCTGGGCCTGAATCTGGCGCCGATCGGTGAACTGGTCGAGCGACAGACCCACGCAGTCGAGGTGATTTGATGCTCCGCGACTGCAACGATTACCGCGACATTTTCCTCAACGACCGGCCGCTGATGGATGCCCGCGCGCCGGTGGAGTTTCACAAGGGGGCGTTCCCCGGGGCGGTCAATCTGCCGCTGATGAATGACCTGGAGCGGCAAAAGGTCGGCACCTGCTACAAACAGCATGGTCAGCAGGCGGCCATCGAACTGGGCCACCGTCTGGTGTCCGGCGCGGTGAAGGCCGAACGCATCGAGGCCTGGGCCGAATTCGCCCGGGCCCATCCCGACGGCTATCTCTATTGCTTTCGTGGTGGCCTGCGCTCGCAGATCACCCAGCAGTGGCTCAAGAGCGAGGCCGGGATCGACTATCCGCGAGTCGGCGGCGGCTACAAGGCACTGCGCAACTTCCTGATCGACACCCTCGAACAAGCGGTGACCCAATGTGATTTTGTGCTGCTGGGCGGCATGACCGGCACCGGCAAGACCGAACTGCTGGTACAGCTGGATAATGGTCTGGATCTTGAGGGGCACGCCAATCATCGCGGTTCCAGTTTCGGCAAGCGCGCCACCGGGCAACCGTCGAACATCGATTTCGAGAACCGACTGGCCATCGACATCCTCAAGAAGCGTGACGCCGGTATCGGCCAGTTTGTGCTCGAAGACGAGAGCCGGGTGGTGGGCAGTTGCGCGTTGCCGCTGCCGTTGTATCAGGGCATGCAGCATTACCCGATGGTCTGGCTGGAGGACCGCTTCGAGGACCGTGTGCAGCGCATCCTGCGTGATTACGTGGTGGACCTGTCGGCCGAGTTTTCGACGGTGCATGGCGAGCAGGGTTTTGCGCTGTTCTCTGAACGCTTGCTCGAAAGCCTGAACAATGTGCAGAAACGCTTGGGCGGTGAACGCCATCGACGGATGCTGCTGTTGATGGAGGACGCACTGGCCGAGCAGGGGCGCAGCGGCTCGGTGGATTTGCACCGGGGCTGGATCGAAGGGTTGCTGCGCGAGTATTACGACCCGATGTATGTGTTTCAGCGCGAGAAGAAGGGGGCGCGAATCGAGTTTGCGGGGGAGCAGAAAGCAGTCATTGAATATCTGCACGATCGCGTGAATCAGAAGGCTTGATGCGCTATTCAGCGGCCTCTTCGCGGGCAAGCCCCCGCTCCCACACTGGAAATCCGCTGAACCCGTCATTTGAGTTCGGCGCAAGCTTGAATGTGGGAGCGGGCTTGCTCGCGAAAAGGTTAAGGCTGGCAGCGCAAAACTCAGGTCGGGCAAGTGACCTTGCCGTTATCCAGCCCCTGCTTGTAGCTGTGGCTCTGCAGGCTGGCCTTGCCGTTGTGCCAGGTGAGGGTCAGCACATACAGCGAGTCATAGTCACCGGATGCCCAGTCTTCGGTGATGGTCTGTTTCTCGCCCACGGCCTTGCCCGCGACCTTGTTGATCAGCTCCGGCAGATAGCCGTGGGACCACGCGGTGTAGATGATCGAGTTGTGGTACTTGTCGGCGATCAGTTCCCGGGCCAGGTCGTTGGTGTCGTTGGCCGAAAACTCGATGTTCACCGGCAGGCCGAGTTTGATGGCGGCGGGGCTGATGGTCATCAGGGGGCGGATGTAGCTGTAGGAATTGTCCAGCTCGCCTTCCTCGACATTGCGCGTGGGGTTGGCGGCGAATACGTAGTCGGCCTTGCCGAATTTTTCCGGTAGCAGGGTCGACAGCTCGATGGCCCGGTTCAGGCCCTGGCAGTTGAGCTGGCCGAGGCCGCCGTCGGGCTTTTCACCGTGGCGCAGGAAGATCAGGGTCTGGGTGCCATCCACCGGTTGCGCGCGGCTTTCGCTGGACTCAAGGGACAGGAACAGTGCGCTCATCGCCAGCAGCGAGGGCAGGGCCACATAGGCGCGATGTTTGAAGCGTTTGGCGACTTTCATCAAGTTCGTCATGAGATCCGGATTCTTCAGCTGTTCGGTTAAGGCTGACAAACCTCTACACCGCGGGCTGCCGGGGCCGGGTGTTTTTCCCTGTCTTGATTGGCTTTCTTGGAGCCCCCGCAGGCCCTTTGGTTCGATCCGCTTGCCGGGGCGCACTCTAATGGCATCGCCCAAAGGCTTGAGGGAAGGTTAGCGACAGGATGTTGCGGAATTAAGTAAGCGTGGCGTTCACGGCAAAAAAGAACCCGAGCCAGAGCCGAAAACGTGGATTATGCTCGGGGCTTTCATTTTTTGACTGGATGCTACCCATGACCGATCTGTCCGCGTTCCCGATCACCCAGAAGTGGCCGGCGCAGTACCCCGACTGGATTCAGCTCTATTCCCTGCCGACCCCCAACGGCGTCAAGGTCTCGATCATGCTCGAAGAGATCGGTCTGCCCTACGAGCCGCACCGCGTGGGCTTCGACACCAACGACCAGTTGTCCCCGGAATTTCTGTCGCTGAACCCGAACAACAAGATTCCGGCGATTCTCGACCCCCATGGCCCCGAGGACAAACCGCTGCCCTTGTTCGAGTCCGGCGCGATCCTGATTTACCTCGCTGACAAAAGCGGTCAGTTGCTGGCCCAGGAAGGCGCACTGCGCTACGAAACCATTCAGTGGCTGATGTTCCAGATGGGCGGCATCGGCCCGATGTTCGGCCAGCTCGGTTTCTTCAACAAATTCGCCGGCAAGGATTACGAAGACAAACGTCCCCGTGACCGTTACGTCGACGAAAGCAAACGCCTGCTCAAAGTCCTCGACGGCCGCCTCGAGGGACGCGACTGGATCATGGGCGAGCGCTACACCATCGCCGACATCGCTACCTTCCCGTGGGTGCGCAACCTGATCGGTTTCTATGAGGCGGGCGATCTGGTGGGCATCAAGGACTTCCCGAACGTTACCCGGGTGCTGGAGCGTTTTCTGGCGCGGCCGGCGGTGGTGCGTGGTCTGACCATTCCTTCCTGACCCTGTGTCTGCCGGGTGCGCAGATTGTTGCGTCCCCGGTAATGCACTCTTGATTGATCCAGGTTTGTACCTCATCCCCCGCAAGGCATAAGCTTCGCCCCCTACGACTTTCGTCTCATCTGCCCGTTTTTCAGGAAAGGCCCCATGTCCAGTCAGTTCCCCGAAGCACGTCCACGCCGTCTGCGTCGCAATGCGAGCCTGCGCAGCCTGTTCCAGGAAACCGAGTTTTCCCTCAACGATCTGGTGCTGCCGATTTTCGTCGAGGAAGAAATCGATGACTTCGTGCCGATCAAGAGCATGCCCGGCGTGATGCGTATTCCGGAGCGCAAACTGGCCAGCGAGATCGAGCGTTACGCCCGTGCCGGGATCAAGTCGGTGATGACCTTCGGCGTGTCCCATCACCTGGACGCCAACGGCAGCGACACCTGGCGCGAAAACGGGCTGGTGTCGCGCATGTCGCGGATCGCCAAGGACGCGGTGCCGGACATGATCGTAATGTCCGATACTTGCTTCTGCGAATACACCGATCACGGCCATTGCGGTGTGATGCACAATCATGAAGTCGACAACGACCAGACCCTGATCAATCTCGGCAAACAAGCCGTGGCGGCGGCCCGTGCCGGCGCCGATGTGATTGCGCCGTCGGCGGCAATGGACGGCCAGGTGCGGGCAATTCGCCGGGCGCTGGACGACGCCGGGTTCACGCAAATCCCGATCATGGCCTACTCGACCAAATTCGCCTCGGCACTCTACGGCCCGTTCCGCGAGGCCGGCGGCAGCGCGCTGAAAGGCGATCGCAAAAGCTATCAGATGAACCCGATGAACCGCCGCGAAGCCCTGCGCGAATCGTTGCTCGACGAGCAGGAAGGTGCCGATGCGCTGATGGTCAAACCGGCCGGCGCCTACCTGGACATCATCCGCGACATCCGCGAAGCCTCGAACCTGCCGCTGGCGGCGTATCAGGTCAGCGGCGAGTACGCGATGATCAAGTTCGGCGCCCAGGCTGGAGCCATCGACGAGGATCGCGTGGTGCGCGAAAGCCTTGGCGCGATCAAACGCGCCGGTGCGGATCTGATCTTCACCTACTTTGCGATGGACCTGGCACTGGCCGGGATCTGATCCGTCAGGGGCAATTGAAAAACGGCCGGATCCCGTGATCACGAAAGTACCGTTCGATCACCTTCGGATCCGCGCTGTTGTTGGCAATCGCCACGTAGGTATCCGGGCGCAGCAGGTAAAAGCCGTTGCGCCCCAGGCCCGCCGTTTCAAACGCCGGGCGCCAGTCGAACACGTGCAGCGGCAAGTGGTGTTCATTGCACCAGGCGATCATCTCGTCGCTGGTGTCGCCGTACACATGCACCTGCCAACACGGGTTGCGCAACGGTTCGTAATTGTCTCCCTCGCCATCATGGGCCCACGGCAAGCGGTCGCCGCCGTGGACGTGCCCGGCCACTCCCTCGCTCAACGCCATGCCCCGATAATTGACGGTGATTTGCGAGACGGTGCGAAACAGGAATTCGCGACTGGTTTCGAATGACGCCATTTTCGGGATCAGGAACGGCGCCAGCCGTGTGCGCAACAGATCGGCCATGCGGCCTTCGGCGGTGACGAAGCTGAAGACCTTGTCGGTGGTCGACACCAGTCGCCGGGCGAAGGCGATGCGTTCGGTTTCGTAGCTGTCGAGCAGCTTCGCCGTGGCGCCGCCGCTGAGCACTGCCGCCAGTTTCCACGCCAGATTGATCGCATCGCCGATGCCGGTGTTCATGCCCTGACCGCCGGCCGGGCTGTGTACGTGCGCCGCATCGCCGAGCAGAAACGCCCGGCCCTGGCGAAAGTGGTCTGCCACTCGATGATGCACACGGTAGGTGGAGAACCAGTTGACGTCCTCGATGTGCACGTTCAGATGTTCGATGGCGCGGCTGCTGACATCGGAAAATTCCAGGGTTTCGGCGCGATCCGCACGTTCGTCGCGCACGGTGCCGATCAGCCGTGCGCGACCTTCGCCGGCCAGCGGGAACACCGCGAGAAAGTCCGCCTCATCCAGATCCAGATGCAACTCGCCGTTGAGCGCCGGGCCGCTGGCCTGCACGTCGGCGACATAGAAAATCTGCTGATAGGTGCCACCGGGGAAGCCGGTGTCGAGGGTCTTGCGCACCACCGAACGGGCGCCGTCACATCCAGCCAGGTAACAGGCCTGGCAGATCTCCTGTTCGCCATCCGGCAGACGCAAATGGGCGGTGAGACCGTCGCCGTTTTCCGTGAAGCTTTCGAGGGTGGTATTGCGCTCGACGAACACGTCGTAGTCTTCGAGGCGGTCGATCAGCAGTCGCTCGTGTTCGTCCTGCGGATAGATTTTCAGAAAGGCATAGGGCGTCAGGCCTTCGCCGATCCGGTTGAGCGGCAACTGTGCCACGGGTTTGCCCTTGACCCAGAAATTCGCCGCTGCCACCCGATGCCCGTTGCGCACCACCGCTTCGGCGAGATCCAGTTGCCGGTACAACTCCAGCGTGCGCGCCTGCACCGCCAGCGCACGCGAGGTGGTGCCCGGCGCCGAGGTCTTGTCGATGATGCGCACGCGCACGCCCAGTTTGCTCAGCCACAGGGCCAGTACCAGTCCGGTGGGACCCGCGCCGATGATCAGAACGTCACTGCGGTTCATGGTCTGTCCTCCTCGCGTGCCCTTTGCCACTGAGTGTGCAGCACCAAGTATGGATCAGCGGGCGGGCACGGCCAGTTCGCCTGCCAAACGGGGGGAGGGAACAGTGTCGCCGGCCCGCAGTCCTATCCTGCACCCTGCGATAGAGCGTAGGGTTAACCCGGCTCAACGGACTGGATGAAGCGTTATGCACACCCCTCGATTATTCGTCAGCCTCGCCGCGCTGCTGATACTGGCCGGTTGCGCCGGGCAGCGCAGCCAGGAACCGGCGCCGCGCGCACCGGCCGAGGTCAAGGCGCAGATCGTGCGCCTGCTGCCGGCGAAAACCGCCGACCGCCAGGGCTGGGCCACGGACATCTACACCGCGTTCGCCGCCCAGGGCATCAGCCCGACCACGCAAAACCTGTGTTCGGTGCTGGCCGTCGCCGAGCAGGAATCCACTTTCCAGGTCGATCCGCCGGTGCCCGGACTGGGCAAGATCGCCCGTGACGAAATCGACCGCCGCGCCGCCAAGGTGCATATCCCGAGCCTGTTGGTCAGCGGTGCCTTGCAGGTGCGCTCGCCGAACGGCAAGACCTACAGCGATCGCCTGAGCGCCGCCCGCAGCGAAAAGGAATTGAGCGCGATCTTCGACGACTTCATCGGCTCGGTGCCGATGGGCCGCACGCTGTTCAGCGGTTTCAACCCGGTGCACACCGGCGGGCCGATGCAGGTCAGCATCGAATTCGCCGAACAGCATGCCAAAGACTATCCGTACCCGGTGGACGGGACGATTCGTCGCGAGGTGTTCAGTCGTCGGGGCGGCATGTACTTCGGCATCGCCCATCTGCTGGGTTATCCGGTGAGTTATCGCGAGCCGCTGTACCGTTTTGCGGACTTCAATGCCGGGTGGTACGCCAGTCGCAACGCAGCGTTTCAGAATGCAGTCAGTCGGGCCTCGGGCGTTCCGCTGGCGCTGGATGGCGACCTGATTCGCTATGACTCGATCATGCCGGGCACCACCGAGCTGGCGGTACGCAGACTTGGCAAATCACTGGGCATGCGTAATCCACAGATCCGCGATCAACTGGAGAAGGGCAATACGCTGGGGTTCGAGGAGACCAGGCTCTATCAGCGGGTCTTCGAACTGGCGGATAAGGCAGAAGGCAAATCATTGCCCCGGGCGGTGCTGCCGGGGATTGTCCTGCAAAGCCCGAAGATCACTCGCAAACTGACCACTGCGTGGTTCGCCAAACGGGTCGATGAGCGCTATCGGCGCTGCATGGCCAGGGACTGACGTTAAAAAACCCGGCTGACGGGAGCCGGGTTTTTTCCGGGTTGCTGCGATGAAGCCCTTCATTCAGGCAACGCGGCGTTCGATCAGACGATCCGAACCGCCTTCGGCCACACGACGTTCCAGCAGACGATCGGAGCCACCTTCGGCCACACGACGTTCCAGCAGACGATCGGAGCCACCTTCGGCCACACGACGTTCCAGCAGACGATCGGAGCCACCTTCGGCCACACGACGTTCCAGCAGACGATCAGAGCCACCTTCGGCCACACGGCGTTCTTGCAGGCGATCGGAGCCGCCTTCGGCAACACGGCGTTCTTGCAGGCGATCCGAGCCGCCTTCGGCGACGCGCTGTTCGATCAACCGATCCGAACCGCCTTCAGCGATCATGGTGTGGGCCGGTTTGGCGGCAAATGCGTTGAAGGCCAGAACCGAAAGGGCAATGCTGAGGATGACTTGGCGTTTCATGATTTTGTGCTCCGGGGGTTTTGTTTGTTGGGTATGGAGCCGATGTTACGCCCGGGATTTTTTAAGAGAACTTCATTGACGTGATGGTGAACATCGACGTCGATGATGGTTTGTCACAGCACCTTCACCGCGCGGCCAATCGCCTGGATCGGCCCGGTGGGTTTGCCGATCGGCGAGCCGTTGGCGCCTTCCAGCGTCAGCTCGAACAACTGGTTCGGTTGCAGCGGCGGCAGCTTGTCCAGCGGGATCGACAGCGCCTGGCCCGGTTTGACCAGCCCCAGCGACACCGGACCCTGCCAGCCGTCGGCCTTGGTCCAGAATTCCAGCGCCTTATCCGTCGGCACCTCGACCACGCCCAGCGGAATCAACTGAATCTCCCGTGGACTGCTGGCCTGGATCACCCAGCCCGGCGCCTTGTCCTGCGGGGCGACCAGCACCACCAGAAAGCTTGGTTTCGGCGTGGTCTGGGTCAACAGGATCGAGCCCAATAACAAGGTTGCAGCCAGTCCGGCAGCGCTCAAGCCGCGCCACAGCGACAGGCGGTTCCACCATGAAATCTCTGGCGCCCTCTTATGGGTAAGTTGCCCGACACTGCGTTCGATGCGTTGCCACAGCTGCGACGAGGGTTGATGCGCCGGGGCGAGGTCGGTCAGCTCCAGCAGACGTCGCTCCCAGGCGTCCACGGCCGCTTGCAGCTCGGGATCGTTGGGCAAGCGCCGTTGCAGTTCGGCGCGCGCTTCGGCCGAAAGAGTGCCGAGCACGTATTCGCTGGCCAGTTCATCGCGTTCCTGCGCCGATTCGGTGGTCATCCCATGCACTCCCGCAACGCATTGAGGCTGCGTTTGATCCAGGCTTTGACGGTGCCCAGCGGCGTGTCGAGGCGCTGGGCGATCTGCGCGTGGCTGTAACCGTCGACGTAGGCGTGAAGGATGCAGCGGCGGCGTTGCGGTTCCAGTTGATGCAGGCAGCGGTGGATGCGGGTCGATTGCGCCAGTGCGTCGAAACCGTCATCACTCGCCGGAAATTCGTTGCTGTCGTTGAGCGGCGTTTCCCGGTCGTGGTTGCGCAACACATTCAGCGCCAGATGACGGGTCACGCTGAACATCCAGCCCCGGGCCGAACCGCGCGCCGGATCGAAACCCGCCGCGCCGGCCCAGATCTTGATGAATGCGTCGTGAACGATGTCTTCGGCCAGCGCCGTGTCGCGCACCAGACGTCGGGCCACACCGAGCAGCCGCGGACTTTCCTGCACATACAATTCGCGCAGGGCCCCGCGCTCGCCGCGGGCACAGGCGGCGAGGCGGGCTTCGTAATCGAACGCGGTTTCGGGCAAGGGCATGTCCTGCAATCTAGCAAGCATCGGCCAAACGTCCAGCCGAGTTCAGTTCGCGGCCCAGAAAATGTAGTCGGCCTGGTACTTCACCACTTCCTGTTTGCCCTTGTTCGCCGCCGTGCATTCGCTGCCCGGCGCCACGCCGCCCTTGAGCGCGACGCGCTGGATGTAGCTCACGCCGCTCATCGCGCCTTTGCCCTCGGCGGGGTTGGCCTTGACCAGCTGATAGGGCAGGTTGCCCGGACTCGATGGCGCTACGGCCAGTTGCGTGCCGGTGACTTTCGAACCGTCCTGAGCCTGCCAGGTGGCGGGCGGGCCGAAGTAGGTGCCGACCTGTTTGCCGCTGCGATCGTTGAGCACTGCTTTCGGGCCGACGAACACCCACTCGGTCTGGCCGGCGACATTGGCCTTGTCACGGCATTCGTAGGTGATCTCGCCGATCCCGGTGGTTTCCATCGCGATCTTGTGGCCGTCCGGCACCTTGATCGCGTCGGGATAACTGCTTTGGGCAAAGCTTGTCGAGGCGACGGCGAGCAAACCGGTGAAGCCGATCAGTTGGGTGATGTTCATCAGTGTTTCTCCGAAAAAGGGTAAACCGCTGACAGCCGAAAGAGGGCTGTTACAGGGACTACCCGTGACGGAGGCGTTTGGATGCAGTGGCCGGAAAATAAATCTGAAAGCACTGAAGGTCAGATTGCTGTAACCCGCTCACCCCCGGTTTTTGCCAATGCCAGGCCGGAGGCTTTCAGGAGTTCCTGGGTATAGGCATGCTGCGGCGCCGCAAAAATCTGGCGCGACGATCCCTGTTCCACCACCTTGCCGTCCTTGATCACCATCAAATCGTGCGCCAGCGCATGCACCACCGCCAAGTCATGGCTGATGAACAGGTACGTCAGCCCGTGGCGGATCTGCAACTGCCGCAGCAATTCCACTATCTGTTTCTGCACCGTGCGGTCCAGCGCCGAGGTCGGTTCGTCGAGCAGAATCAGCGCCGGTTCCAGCACCAGCGCCCGGGCGATGGAAATGCGCTGGCGCTGGCCGCCAGAGAACTCGTGGGGATAGCGATGGCGGCTCTGCGGGTCGAGGCCGACTTCCTCCAGCACGCGGATCACCGCCGCCTCGCGTTCTTCGGGCGTGCCGATGCCGTGGGTCAGCAGGCCTTCGGCGATGATCTGTTGCACCGACATCCGTGGGCTGAGACTGCCGAACGGGTCCTGGAACACCACCTGAATCTGCCGGCGCAACGGGCGCATCAAACGCTGATTGAGCAGGCTCAACTGCTTGTTGCCAAAACGAATATCGCCCTCGGATTCCACCAGCCGCAGAATCGCCTGGCCCAGCGTCGATTTGCCCGAGCCGGACTCGCCGACAATCCCCAGAGTCTTGCCCCGCTGCAGACGGAAACTCACGCCGTCCACGGCCTTGATGTATTCCTGAGTGCGGCTGAACAACGCCTTGGGCAGCGGGAACCAGACTTTCAGGTCATCCACCTCCAGCAAGTTGTGATCGTAGCGACTCGGCACCGGCGCGCCCGACGGTTCGGCCTCGATCAGCAGGCGGCTGTAAGGATGCTGCGGGGTGCGGAACAGCGTTGCGCAATCGGCCTGTTCGACGATTTCCCCGTGGCGCATCACGCACACCCGTTGGGCGATGCGCCGCACCAGGTTGAGGTCATGGCTGATCAGCAGCAGCGACATGCCGAGGCGTTGCTGCAACTCGATCAACAGCTCGAGAATCTTCTGTTGCACGGTCACGTCCAGCGCCGTGGTCGGTTCGTCGGCGATCAGCAATTCCGGTTCGTTGGCCAGCGCCATGGCGATCATCACTCGCTGTCGCTGGCCGCCGGAGAGCTGGTGCGGATAGGCCTTCAAACGCTGCAACGGTTGGCGAATGCCCACCAGTTCCAGCAACTCCAGCGTGCGCTGGCGCGCGGCGCGTCCCTTGAGCCCCTTGTGGATCTCCAGCACTTCGCTGATCTGTTTTTCCACCGTGTGCAGCGGGTTCAGCGAGGTCATCGGCTCCTGGAAAATCATCGCGATGCGGTTGCCGCGCAAGCCGCGCAGCTGCTGTTCGCTGGCGTGCAGCAAGTCCACGCCGTTGTAGCAGATGCTGCCCGTGCTGCTGACGGTTTTGCCCGGCAGCAAACGCAGGATCGAGTGCGCCGTCACCGACTTGCCCGAGCCGGATTCGCCGACCAGTGCCAGGCACTCGCCACGGCGGATGTCGAGGTTCACGCCGTGCACCACTTCGTGCCCGGCGAAGGCGACGCGCAGGTCGCGGATTTCAATCAGGTTGTCGGTCATTTCAGCTCCGGGGATCAGGATCGCGGATCGAACGCGTCACGGCAGGCTTCGCCGATGAACACCAGCAAGGACAGAATCAGCGCCAGGGCAAAAAACGCCGTCAGCCCCAGCCACGGCGCTTGCAGATTGCGCTTGGCCTGGCCGATCAGTTCGCCCAGCGACGCGGTGCCGGCGGGCATGCCGAAGCCGAGAAAATCCAGCGCGGTGAGGGTGGCGATGGCGCCGGTCAGGATGAACGGCAGGTAGGTGAGGGTGGAGGTCATGGCGTTGGGCAGAATGTGCCGGCGCATCAGCTCGCTGTCCGTCAGGCCCAGGGCCCGCGCGGCCTTGACGTACTCCAGGCTGCGCCCGCGCAGGAACTCGGCGCGCACCACGTCCACCAGTGCCAGCCAGGAAAACAGCGCCATGATCCCCAGCAGCCACCAGAAACTCGGCGAGACGAACCCGGACAAAATAATCAGCAGGTACAGCACCGGCAGTCCCGACCAGATCTCCAGCACCCGCTGCCCGAGCAAGTCGACCCAGCCGCCGTAATAGCCCTGCAACGCCCCGGCGACGATACCGACCAACGCACTGACGGCGGTGAGGATCAGCGCAAACAGGATCGAAACCCGGGTGCCGAAAATCACCCGCGCCAATACGTCCCGCGCCTGATCGTCGGTGCCCAGCCAGTTGCTGGAGGACGGCGGGCTCGGCGCCGGCTCCGTGAGCTCGTAATTGACCGTGTCGTAGCTGAACGGGATCGGCGGGAACAGCATCCAGCCGCCCTGATCCTCAATCAGTTTGTGTACGTAACTGCTGGCGTAATCCGGCTGGAACGGCAGTTCGCCGCCGAAATCGGTTTCCAGGTAGTCGCTGAGGATCGGGAAGTAGAAGGCGTTGTGGTAGCGAATCACCAGCGGCTTGTCGTTGGCGATCAGTTCGCCGCCGAGGCAGATCAGGCACAGCCCGATGAACAGCCACAGCGACCAGCGCCCGCGACGGTTGGCCTTGAATTGCGCGATGCGCCGCCGGCCCAGAGGGGAGAGTGTGAACATCAGGCAGTCCTCGCCGAGAAGTCGATGCGCGGGTCGAGCAGGGTGTAGCAGAGGTCGCCGATCAGCTTGATCAACAGGCCGAACAGGGTGAACAGGAACAACGTGCCGAACACCACCGGGTAGTCCCGCGACACCGCCGCTTCGTAGCTCATGCGCCCGAGGCCGTCGAGGTTGAAGAGGGTTTCGATCAGCAGCGAGCCGGCGAAAAACACCTCGATCAACGCCGACGGCACACCGGCCACCACCAGCAGCATCGCGTTGCGAAACACATGGCCGTAGAGCACGCGTCTTTCGGTCAGGCCCTTGGCGCGTGCGGTGATCACGTACTGACGGCTGATCTCGTTGAGGAAGCTGTTTTTGGTCAGGATCGTCAGCGTCGCAAAACCGCCGATCACCAACGCCGTCACTGGCAGCACCAGGTGCCAGAGGTAGTCGCCGGCCTTGCCCCACAGGCTCAGGCTGTCGAAGTTGTCCGAGACCAGCCCCTGTACCGGAAACCAGTTGACGTAGCTGCCCCCGGCGAACACCACGATCAACAGGATCGCGAACAGAAACGCTGGCATCGCGTAGCCGACGATGATTGCCGTGCTGCTCCAGACATCGAATGCGCTGCCGTTGCGGATTGCCTTGCGAATGCCCAGCGGGATCGAAATCAGGTAGGTGATCAAGGTCGCCCACAGGCCGAGGGACAGCGACACCGGCAGCTTCTGCACGATCAGGTCCGTCACCTTCGCACCGCGAAAGAAGCTGCTGCCCAGGTCCAGTTGCGCGTAGTTCTTGAGCATCAGCCACAGGCGTTCATGCATCGGTTTGTCGAAGCCGTAGTGATGCTTGATCTCCTCGATCAGCGCCGGATCCAGACCACGGCTGCTGCGCCCGGCACCGCCGATCGCGGTCACCTCGCTGGCGCCGCCCATGCTGTGCCCGCCGAAGCCTTGCAGGCGGGCGATGGCCTGTTCCACCGGGCCGCCGGGCGCGGCCTGCACGATGACGAAGTTGACCACCAGAATGCACAGCAGCGTCGGAATGATCAGCAACAGACGTCGACTCAGATAACGCCACATGTCACTGGCCCCCCGCGAGCTGGCGCAAGGCGCTCATCTGCTGATTGGTCAGCGGCTTGGCCGAGACCTCCCACCAGGTATCGAGGCCTTCGCTGTAAATCGGCTGCACCGCAGGCCTGCCGAAGCGGTTCTGAAACACCGTCGGCGTGCCTTTGGAGTAGTAGTTGGGAATCATGTAGTCACCCCATTGCAGCACCCGGTCGAGGGCGCGGGCGTAACGCACCATGGCGTCGCGGGTATTGGCCTGCACCAGGCCGTCGATCAGCCGGTCCACCGCCGGGTCCGCCAGCACCATCGAATTGGAGCTGCCGACCTGGGTCGCGCTCTGCGAGGCATACAGGCTGTACAACTCGCGGCCCGGCGAGACGATCGGATCGCCGCTGCGGGGGAAACTGGTAACGATCATGTCGTAGTCCCGGGCGTTGAGCCGGTTGATGTATTGCGCCGAATCGATGCGCCGCAGATTCAGGGTGATGCCGATCTGCGCCAGGGTGCGTTTGTACGGCAGCAACATGCGGTCGAAACCGCCCTGGCCGTCGAGGAAGGTGAATTCGAGTGGCTCGCCGGCAGCGTTCACCAGCCGATTGTTTTTCGGCGTCCACCCGGCCTCGGCCAACAGCTTCAGGGCCTGCAACTGCTTGTCGCGGATGTAGCCGCTACCATCGGTTTTCGGCGCCTGATAGACCTGGGTGAACACCTCGTCCGGAATCTGTCCGCGCAGCGGTTCGAGGATCGCCAGCTCCCTGGCGTCGGGCAGGGCGGTGGCGGCCATTTCACTCTTCGGCCAGTAGCTGTTCTGGCGCACGTAGAAGCCGCGCATCATCTGCTTGTTGGTCCACTCGAAATCCCACAGCAGGCTCAGTGCCTGCCGCACGCGGCGATCCTTGAACAGCGGGTTCTGCAGGTTGAACACAAACCCCTGGGCGCTGGTCGGTTTGTCCGGGGCGAGAATCGCCTGTTGCAGGCGTCCGTCGCGCAGTGCCGGGCTGTCGTAGCCGACCACGTAGCCGGATGAGGAAAACTCGCGGTTGTAGTCGAACGCCCCGGCCTGCAGCAGCTGCCGGGCGACGTCGGTGTCGCCGTAGAAATTCACGGTCAGGCTGTCAAAGTTGTACATCCCGCGACTGACCGGCAGGTCCTTGCCCCACCAATTCGGATCGCGCTGGAAACCGATGCTGCGCCCCGCATCGACCTTGCTCACCCGGTACGGGCCGCTGCCCAACGGGGGTTCGAAGCCGCCGCCGTTGGCAAAGTCGCGGGTCTTCCACCAGTGCTCGGGCACCGGTCGCAGCGACGCCAGATCCAGCGCGAGGGTGCGGTTGAGGTTGTTCTTGAAGGTGAAGCGAATCTGCCGCGGGCCTTCGATCAGCACATCCTGCACGTCGGCGTACTGCTGGCGATAACTCAGGCTGCCCTTGGTCATCAACAGCTCGAAGGTGTAGCGCACGTCCTCGGCGGTGATCGGCGTGCCGTCGGCGAAACGCGCCTCGGGATTCAGGTTGAAACGCACCCACAGACCGCCTGGGTCACGCTCCATGGATTGCGCCACCAGACCGTAGACGGTGTAGGGCTCGTCCAGCGAGCGGAACGCCAGCGGCGAATACACCCAGTCGTTGACCTGGACCACGGAAATGCCCTGATCGGCATACGGGGTGATGTAGTTGTACTGACCGATCTCCATCGATGCGCGGCTGAGCGAGCCGCCCTTGGGGGCGTCGGGATTGACGAAATCGAAGTGCTGGAAACCGGCGGGGTATTTCGGCGCCTCGCCGTACACCGTCATTGCGTAGCTGCCGCCGGCCAGCGCAGATGCCGCGTTGCACAGCAGCGCGCTGCCGAGCAGCAGGCCGGCCATGTTGCGCATGAATGTCATGAAGTCGTTCCTCTGAGCCGGAAAAACCCGAAGCGGCGGTTGGCCGCTGCGGGATGCGAATTCGCAAGGGGAAGGGGCCGGCCGGAGTCTTGCGCGGCCCCGACCGGTACTCAGAAGTGGTACGTCATGCGCGCAAACAGCGTGCGGCCCAGCGGGTCGGTGTAACGTGGGTCATAGCCGCTCTGGAAGTTGTAGGCCTGGTTGGAGAACGGCGGATCGCGGTCGAACAGGTTCTTCACCCCGGCGTCCACGTCCAGCACCTTGTCGAAGGTGTAGCCGGCCGACAGGTCCCACACCGAATACGACGCGACCCGTGCGTTGGTTTCGCGGTCGTAGTCGTTGTAGCCGGTGGTAAAGCGGTTGGTCAGCGCTGCACGGGCGGCGCCGAAGGTCCAGGAACCGGTCAGGTTGTGTTTCCAGCGGGCAATCACCCCGTCGCCCTTGAAGTCGCCGACCTTGTCGGTGAACGGGCCCTTGATGGTGCTCTGGAAGTCGTACTCGTCGACATAGGTGCCTTGCAGGCCCAGGCCGAACTGGCCGTAAGGCGTGTTCGGGAAGCGATAGTCCAGCGACACATCGACGCCGTTGGTTTCGACGATGCCGAGGTTGGCGTTGCCGGTGACGATGTAATTGAGCGTACCGTCGGCGTTGCGCACGAAGCGGTCAGGGTAGCTGCCGGCCTGATCGAACACGGTGGATTCCGGGAACGGCTGGATCTGGTTGGAGATGTGAATCCACCAGAAATCCAGGCCCACGGACAGGTTGCTGACCGGCTGATAAACGAAGCCCAGCGTCACGTTGCGCGCTTTCTCCGGGGCCAGGTCTTCGTTGCCGCCGATCTGGTTGAGGAACTGCTGACCGCAATCGCGTCCGCCGTTGCCGCCCGGTTGCACCACGCCGCCGGTACACAGCACCGGGTCGTTGTAGTAGCCCTGGGTGTAGGTGATGCTGCGCGGCGAATACAGCTCATACAGCGACGGCGCGCGGAAACCTTCGCTGTAGGCGCCGCGCACCACCAGCTCCTTGAGTGGCTGATAACGGAACGAATATTTCGGGTTGGTGGTGCTGCCGAAGTCGCTGTATTTGTCGTGACGCACGGCGGCCGACAATTCCAGGCTGTCGAGCACCGGCACGTTGATTTCCGCGTAGGCGGCTTTCACGCTGCGGTCGCCCTCGACGCTGCCGGCGGGGTCGATGCCCAGGCTCTGAATGTCACCGGCAAAGGCTTCGAAGTCCTGGTGGAATTTCTCTTTGCGGTACTCGCCGCCCAGGGCCAGGCCGGATGGACCGGCACCGAACCAGTCACCGATCTCGCGGCTGATCCGCCCGTCGAAACCGGCGACCCGACCGACCGCCGTGGAATAGGCGCCGTGGTACATGGCCTGATCGATGTACTGCTGACCGGCGCTGGTCTGCGGACCGAACGGGTTGAGCAGGCCGCTGGCCAGACCGTTGATCATTGCCTGATCGCTGACATAGCCGCTGGTGACGCTGGAGACAATCTTGTTCTGGTTGTACGAGGCGCCGACGTTGTAGTCCCAGCCGCCGACCAGACCGTCGAAACTCAGCAAAAAGCGCTGGCTGGTGTTCTGGTCTTTCGATTCACGCGGGCCGGCGGCGGTTTCGCGCCAGTTCACGTCCACCGGTTGCGTCGGGTCGAGGGCGAAGCCGGTGGGTGCCGGGGTGATGCCGTTGCCGGGGTAGTAGGGCGAGGACGAATCCAGGCTCAGGCCGGTCAATGGCGCCGGGCCGACGGCGGTGGCGTTGTTGTTGCGTGACCAGAAATATTCGAGGTTGATGTTGTGGTCGTCGGCCAGTTTGCCGGTGGTCTTGCCGAAGAACGAAGTCTTCTCGGTCTGTGGCACCAGGTCGATGAATTCCCGGGTACTGAAGCGGCAGAGGCCGTCGCGGGCCACCAGGTTGGGACCGTTGCAATTGCTGTTGGCCAGCGGGTTGGTGGCGTTGCCGTTCTGGCTGTAGTTGCCGGGGAACGCGGTGCCGGAGGTCTGGTCCAGGCCACGGCCGGGCACGTAGTCGCGGGCGAAGGAGCGGTCGTTGGCGTCGAGGTTCTGCTGCTTGTTGTAGTTGAACACGCCAAGCACGTTGAAGCGGTCCTGTTCCAGGTCGCCGTAGCCCCAGCTGGCGCTCATGTCCTTGGTCGCACCGCCGCCGCTGTGGGTCGGGGTTTCGCCACCAAGGGTGAGCTGGCCGTCGGTCATGGATTTTTTGGTGATGAAGTTGATCACGCCACCGATGGCGTCGGTGCCGTAGAGGGCCGAGGCGCCGTCGCGCAGCACTTCCACGCGCTCGATCGCGGCAAACGGGATCATGTTCAGATCCACCGCGCCGCCGGCCGAGTTGGTGCCCGACAGGGCGTTGTTGGCCAGCCGGCGACCGTTGAGCAGCACCAGCGTCTTGTTCGCGCCGATGCCGCGCATGTCGGCAAACGATGCGCCGCCGGTGGCCGCGCCGACCGAGCCTGCGCTGTTGTTGATCGACTGGCTGCCGGTGATGCGCTGCACCAGTTCGGCGGTGGTGGTCACGCCCTGTTTGCGCAGTTCATCGGCCTTGAGCACGGTAATCGGCACCGCCGTTTCCGCATCGACCCGGCGAATCGCCGAACCGGTCACTTCGACCCGTTGCAGTTGCGTGGTCGGCGCAACCACCGCAGCGGCGGCCGGGACGCCGTTGTCGTCCTCGGCGGCCTGAACCCCGGCGCCCATCCCCATGGCCACCAGGTACAACGGAACGAAACGGTGGCGGGAAATCGTTGCCACCAAGGGTTTGAGCGTGAAGCGTGGAGTGTTCATCAGCATGGTTGTTTCCGACTTTGTTAGACGTTTATCGAAATGGCCTTGTGAGCCCTCTTTGCACGGAGCACGGTGGTGCCGCGCCGCGAAAACCACTTTCTTCAAGCAAGCCGATCCCCTCCGAAGACGCGCTGCGTTTTTCGGTCGGCCGATTGCGACGGGATTCAACGAACGGTGCCGGGCGCGTCCCTCACTGCGCGCCCGGCACCGCCGTCAGCGGGTGGTCATCACCGATATCTTGGTGATGCCCGAGCGCTCGATGGACGCCATGGCTTTGGCCACCTGGCCGTAATTCACGGCGGAGTCGGCCTGCAGCTGCACGCGGACGTCGGCATCTTTGGCCTTGACCTCCTTGAGGCTGGCCTCCAGTGATTCCGGTGCCAGCTCGGTCTTGGCCAGGAAGAACTTGCCGTCCTGATCGACGCTGACCACCACCGGATCCTTCTTTTCGGCGGGGGCGACGGCGTCGGTTTTTGGCAGGTTGACCTTGATCGCGTTGGTCATCAGCGGCGCGGTGACGATGAACACCACCAGCAGCACGAGCATCACGTCCACCAGCGGCGTGACGTTCATTTCGCTGAGCACTTCATCGCTGTCTTGAGTGGAAAAGGACATCAGCTGGCCTCCCGCACGGCGGCCGTGGATTTGGCGATGGCCTGGCGGCTGATGGAAAACGCGCTGCGCGAGGCGAGGGCGTCGAAGTCGTGGGCGAAGTCATCCATGTCGGCGGAGGCCAGTTTCAGGCGTCGCAGGAAGAAGTTGTAAATCAGCACCGCCGGTACCGCGACGGCAATCCCCACACCGGTGGCGATCAGCGCGTGGCCGATGGGCCCGGCCACGGTTTCCAGGCTGGCCGAACCGCTGGCGCCGATGCTTTGCAGGGCTTCCATGATTCCCCACACGGTGCCGAACAGGCCAATGAACGGCGCGGTGCTGCCGATACTGGCGAGGATCGCCTGGCCGTTTTCCAGCGAGCGACGTTCCTTCTGGATCTGCTGGCGCAGGTTGCGTTCCAGTCGGTCGGAACGGTTGATGGTGTGCGCCAGTTGCTGGGTGGTGCGCGGGGACTCTTCCACCAGCAAGGCTTCGAAACCGCTGCTGGCGATCCGCGCCAGCGAGCCTGGATATTGACTGGCGTGTTCGGCGGCGGTCAGCAGATCCGGCGCGCCCCAGAAGGCTTTGCTGAACTGCTTGTTCTGGGTTTTCTGGCGCAGGTATTGCGCCGACTTGACCAGCAGGATCGCCCAGCTGACCACGGAAAACAGCACCAGCCCCCAGAGCACGCCGGGGACAATCATCGAAGACAGAGAATCGTTCATGGCTACACCTCGCTTGCGTTAATCGGTTGTGAGTTCGGTTGTCGCGCCGTCATTGCGGCAATTTGAAATCGATGGTCTGGGTGGCGAAGCCGTCGATCGGTGTGTCGCCGCGCTTGGCCGGAATGAACTTCCAGGCCTTCACCGCCGCGACCGCCGCGTCATCCAGTTGCGGCTTGCCGCTGGACTTGGTCACGGTCACCGAGCCGGCGCGACCGTTGGCCAGCACCTGAATCCGCAGCACCACGCTGCCTTCCCAGTTGCGCCGCAGGGCCAGCGACGGGTATTCCGGCGGCGGGTTGCCGAGGCTGGCGAGGCCGGAAATCGCCGCCGACTCTTTCACCGGGCCCGGTGCCGCCGCAGGTGCCGGCGGCGCGCTCGGGGTGGCCGGAGCGGCAGGCGCTGCCGGTTGCGCAGGGGCGGGCGGCGCTTTCGGCGGCTCGGCCTTTTTCACCGGTTTGGGTTTCTCGACCGGTTTCGGTTTTTCGATCGGCTTGGGTTTCTCCACCGGTTTGGGCGGCGGCTTGACCGCGTCCTCGTCTTCCACCGGTTGTTCCGGTTCGGGAGGGGGCGGCGGTGGGGGCGGCGGCTCCGGTGTCGGCGGTGCCGGAGGTGTCGGGCTGGTCAGCTCGACGGTCATTTCCGGGATTTCCGGTGGCGTGGGCAGCGGTTCGGCCCGCGCCTGCTGGAAAAACCACCAGGCGCCGCCGTGTATCAGCGCCGACACTGCCACCAGCAACAGCATCTGCTGTTTGTTCAGGCCGCCGGGCTGAGAAGTGTTGGCCTTGTAGACGGGCCGACCCGCTCCCGACGCAAGCGCTGCGTTCGGTACTGGCCCCGGCGGCGTTCTGTGCTTTACCGCATCGTTCATTAAAGCTCCCTCGGGTGGATGAAGGGCAATAAGGTGCCGTTCGAACAACAAGGCGTTGTTCGAGTGAGTGGTCGCAACTTTCATACAGGTGTGCAGAAGCCGATAGTTGAACTATCTATTGAACAGGGCTTGTGCAGCTTGTTGCTTCAGTAATGCCGACTTCGATGGTTCATTGATCCGGTCCGTGGCTGTTCTTTTATAAGTGGGTGTGCAATTGAGTGGCTAACATCATTCTTGCCCTCATGGTTGATGCAATAGCAACCGCTGTGCCAAAGAGTGAACAATTGTGTAGCGGTTATTTCACGGATGATACGTATGTCGCATTTATATAAGTTTCATCAAGCATGCCGGTTTTCATGGGCGCACAACCTCCCGAAGGCCCTCTTTGCAGGACTTTTTTCAGGGCGAGACAGGCCGGGCGCGGTATCGCGCTGTTCAGCGAGATAGAGCGGCTGTTCTCGTGTCGGCCAGGACGCGTGATGGTGCGTGGCGGACTGAATTGGTGCGGGTCAGTGTTTTAGCGGGTCACAGGCGATGTTCCTTGTTCTTGTTTAAGTAAAGTCGGTCGCTCCACAGGAACGGTGTATCGGCTGCAAGTGCAGTTTTGGTGCGCTTCGGACATTAACTTCGAACGGCGAAAGTTGTAGCGGTGTGCTGTCTGGAAGTTATTGTCGAACAATGTTTTCCTGCATTCATTAAAGCAGTGCGCACGCAATGACTTCTTGCGTGCTATTTAAAAAATAAATAGTGCAGACGTTCAGGTAATAAAAGGCATGCACGCACTGTTCGCAGGACGAACACGGCGCAGGTACAGGGGCACGGAGAGAAGAGTGTGGCGCAGCAGATGAAGATTCACGCGGTGAACTCCTTGTTGCCAGCTCGGATACGCGAACTTTTGGTTCGGTATCGCACCTTACAAGAACGCGGATAGCGTTCGCTGATTGCTCTTGGTGCGGGATGGGCACCGCCAGCGCTGTTTTGCGAGATCAGGGATTCGCAAGCTGCCGATGAATGCGCAATCCGTGCCAAATTCGATACAAGAGCTATAAATAGGGCCAGGGCAGGATGCCTTTCGCAGTGGAGGAGGGGATATGTATCAGCTCTACGGACATCGCAATTCAGGGGCGGCGGCCATCGAGGCAGCACTCGAACTGTGCCAGGTGGCTTACCGCTTCATCGATATCGAGGCCGGTGCGGAAGCGGCGCAGGAGCTGGCGCGGCTCAATCCGCTCAAACAGATCCCGACCCTGCAACTGCCGGACGGCAGTGCAATCACCGAAAGTGCGGCGATCCTGATTCATCTGGGGCTGAGTTTTCCGCAATCCGGCCTGTTGCCCGCCGCGGGCGCTGACCGTGACCAAGCGATTCGCGGCCTGGTGTACATCGTCAGCAATTGCTATGCGGCCATCGGCATCATTGATTACCCCGAGCGCTGGCTGGTGATGCCGGACGAGGCCTCGCGGCAGAATCTGATGACGGGTGCGCGGGAACGATTGCACTGGACCTGGGAGGTGTTTGCCGACCAGTTCTCCGCCGAGCTGTACCTGGACGATGAAACACCGGGGGCGCTGGATGTATTGGCAGCGGTGGTCACGCGCTGGGCCGGTGCCCGCGAACACCTGCGTCAGGCACGGCCCGGTTTCCATGCGTGGCTGCAACGCATTGACCGACACCCGGTGCTGGCACCGGTCTTTGCGCGGCATTGGCCCGGCTGATCACTCCCCGCGAATGTACTGCTCCAGCTGTTTGATCAGCTCGGCCTGTTCGGCAATCGCTTCCTTGACCAGGTCGCCGATCGACAGCAGGCCCAGCAGTTTGCCGTTTTCCACCACCGGCAAGTGGCGCAGACGCTTGTCGGACATGATGCTCAGGCAGGTATCGACGGTCTGATGGGTATCCACCGTGATCACGTTCGCCACCATGATGTCGCGTACCGGCGTGCCTACCGAGGAGCGCCCGTGTAGCACCAGCTTGCGTGCGTAATCGCGCTCGCTGATGATGCCCACCACTTTTTCGTCCTCGACCACGAGCAAGGCGCCGACGTTTTTCTCGGCCATCTTCATCAGCGCTTCGAGCACCATGTGATCGGGCTTGATCTGATGCACTTCCTGATTTTTCTGATCTTTGAGCTTGAGCAGCTGGGCGACGGTTTTCATGGCGGTTACTCAGGTGTTGTCGTTGTTCTCCAAGCATCGTAGACCGTGGCGCGCAGAGCAAGGCCGCAAAACGGCAGATAACACGCAAAAAACGTCATTTGACGGGTTTTTTCATTGCCAGACCTGTGCCACCGGTTGTGGCAATGCCGCGTAGAATGCCTTTCTGAATCAATTCTTGAGGTCGCAGTGGTGGATTTACAGCAGGGCTTCGTCCTGACCCGGCATTGGCGCGACACCCCGGCCGGCACCGAAGTCGAGTTCTGGCTGGCGACCGAAGCCGGGCCACGCCGTGTGCGCCTGCCGCATCAGCCGTCGGTGGCGTTCATCCCGGCGGCGCAGCGTGAGCAGGCCGAGCGGGTGCTGGCGGATGAAAAGAACGTCGAACTGCGCCCCCTGGCCCTCCAGGATTTCGAACATCGCCCGGTGCTCGGGCTGTATTGCCAGCAACACGGTCAGTTGATGCGTCTGGAAACGGCGCTCAACCGTCACAGTGTCGATGTCTTCGAAGCCGATGTGCGACCGCCCGAGCGCTACCTGATGGAGCGTTTCATCACCGCGCCGGTGTGGTTCAGCGGCACGCCCGATGCCGACGGCGTGCTGCTCGACGCCCACCTCAAGCCTGCGCCCGACTATCGACCGCAACTGCGACTGGTCTCGCTGGACATCGAAACCACCGAGCAGGGCGAGTTGTATTCCATTGCGCTGGAAGGCTGCGGTGAACGTCAGGTGTACATGCTCGGCACGCCAAACGGCGATGACAGCCTTGTCGATTTCGACCTTGAGTACTGCGAATCGCGCACCTTGATCCTGAAGAAGCTCAACGAATGGTTCGCCCGCCATGACCCTGACGCGATCATCGGCTGGAACCTCGTGCAGTTCGATCTGCGCATCCTCCACGAACACGCCCGACGCCTCGGCGTGCCGCTCAAGCTCGGGCGCGGCGGTGAGGAAATGCAGTGGCGCGAACACGGCAGCCGCAATCATTACTTCGCGGCAGCGGCAGGAAGGCTGATCATCGATGGCATCGAATCCCTGCGTTCGGCGACCTGGAGCTTCCCCTCGTTCAGCCTGGAAAACGTCGCCCAGACCTTGCTCGGCGAGGGCAAGTCCATCGACAACCCGTACCAGCGCATGGACGAAATCAACCGTATGTTCGCCGAGGACAAACCGGCGCTGGCCAAGTACAACCTCAAGGACTGCGAACTGGTCACGCGGATTTTCGCCAAGACCGAGTTGCTGAAGTTTCTACTGGAGCGTGCCAGCGTCACCGGTCTGCCGGCGGATCGCAGCGGCGGTTCGGTGGCGGCGTTCACTCATTTGTACATGCCGTTGATGCACCGTCAGGGTTTTGTGGCGCCGAACCTTGGCACCAATCCACCGCAGGCCAGCCCCGGCGGGTTTGTCATGGACTCGCAGCCGGGGCTGTATGAGTCGGTGCTGGTGCTCGACTACAAGAGCCTTTATCCGTCGATCATTCGCACCTTCCTGATTGATCCGGTGGGGTTGATTGAAGGCTTGCAGCATCCTGACGACAGCGACTCGGTGCCGGGCTTTCGCGGTGCGCGGTTTTCCCGCACGCGGCATTGCCTGCCGTCCATCGTCGCCCGGGTCGCCGAGGGTCGCGAGACTGCCAAGCGCGAACACAATGCGCCGTTGTCCCAGGCGCTGAAGATCATCATGAACGCCTTTTACGGCGTGCTCGGTTCCAGCGGTTGCCGGTTCTTCGATACGCGGCTGGCATCGTCGATCACCCTGCGTGGCCACGAAATCATGCTGCGCACCCGTCAGCTGATCGAGGCCCAGGGCCACGCGGTGATCTATGGCGACACCGACTCGACGTTCGTCTGGCTGCGTCGCCCCCACGGTCAGGAAGAGGCGGCGACCATCGGCCGGGCGCTGGTTGCGCACGTCAACGACTGGTGGCGCGAGCATGTACGCGAGCAGTACGGGCTGGAAAGCGCCCTCGAATTGCAGTTCGAAACCCACTACAAACGCTTCCTGATGCCGACCATTCGCGGCGCCGAGGAGGGCAGCAAAAAGCGCTACGCCGGCTTGGTGACCCGCCCCGACGGCAGCGAAGAAATGGTCTACAAAGGCCTGGAAACCGTGCGCACCGACTGGTCGCTGCTGGCCCGGCAATTCCAGCAGGAACTGTACGAACGGATCTTCCAGCGCAAGCCGTATCAGGATTACGTGCGCGAGTACGTGCGCAAGACCCTGGCCGGCGAGTTCGACGAGCGACTGGTCTACCGCAAGCGCCTGCGCCGCACTCTCGACGACTATGAGCGTAACGTTCCGCCGCATGTGCGTGCGGCGCGTCTGGCGGACGATTACAACGCGCAGCATGGCCGCCCGCGGCAATACCAGAACGGCGGCTGGATCAGCTACGTCATCACCCTGGCCGGGCCCGAACCGCTGGAAGTGCGTCGCGCCGCCATCGACTACGACCACTACATCACCCGCCAGCTGCAACCGGTGGCGGATGCGATCCTGCCGTTTGTCGACGACGATTTCTCAACCCTGATCGGGGGGCAACTGGGCCTGTTTTGAGTCCAGCAGTTGCAGGGTCCATTCGTCTTGAATGCCGTGGAAGTAACGCTCCAGCGCCTGATGCCAGAGGCTGTCGTCGTCGGCGAACTGGGCGAACAGGGTCATCGATGAGTGGAATTTCAGGTCGTCCGGATGGCCGAAAATCTCGGCAATCGAACGCTGCTGCACGTTCAGCACCAGCTGCGTGCAGGTCCGCAGACGGGCGCCGAGCAACGGGTGGTCGAGGTAGGCTCGGGTTTCCGGGGCCGAGTTGATCGCGAACCGCCGCGACATCTCGCTGCCACCCAGCCCGGCGAACTGCGGGAATACGAACCACATCCAGTGGCTGCGCTGCGGCCCTCGCCGAGTTCGCGCTGGACCCGATCAAACACCGGGTCCTGGGCGAGCACGAAGCGTTGCAGATCGTACGGGTCTTCCTGATCAGTGCTTCTCATGGCGAAGCCCTCTGTCAGTCGGCGGTGGCTCAGACCATGGCCAGCCGCTGCTTGCGTTGTGGCGCGTGAAACGCCTGGTCCAGCGCCGCCAGATCCCCAGCCTCGAGTTGCAGCTGCGCCGCTTGTGCATTGAGCTGCACGTGTTCCGGGCGCACGGCCTTGGGAATCGCAATCACCCCATCCTGACGCAGAATCCACGCCAGCGAAACCTGTGCCGGGGTCACGCCGTGACGAGCGGCAATCTGTTTCAGCACCGGCTCGACAAGCATCGCCCCGCCCTGGCCGATCGGGCAGTACGCCATCAGCGGCATGCGCTGCTGTTGGCACCACGGCAGCAGGTCGAATTCGATGCCGCGTTCTTCCAGGTTGTACAGCACCTGATTGGTCGCGCAGGCGGAATTCGACAGTTCCTCAAGATCGCCGACGTCGAAGTTTGACACGCCCCAGCGGCCGATCTTGCCGTCCTCGCGCAGGCGCTCGAAGGCCTCGACGGTTTCTTCCAGCGGATACTGGCCGCGCCAATGCAGCAGATAGAGATCGATGTAATCGGTGTCGAGTCGGCGCAGACTGCGCTCGCAGGCCTGGGGAATGCCTTTGCGGCTGGCGTTGTGCGGGTAGACCTTGCTCACCAGGAACACTTGATCGCGCAGGCCGGCAATGGCTTCGCCGACCACGCTTTCGGCACCGCCCTCGGCGTACATTTCGGCGGTGTCGATCAGGGTCATGCCCAGTTCGATGCCGCTGCGCAGGGCCGCGACTTCACGCTTGTGCGCCGAGCGGTCTTCGCCCATGCGCCAGGTGCCCTGGCCAATCACCGGCACCTGCACGCCAGCCAATTCGAGGGTACGCATTCCAACCTCCTATCTGAAAACGGTCGATACCTAGAGTGGGCAGCAGGATAGCCCACGGGTTCCAAATGAGGTGTGTCGGCTAGTGAGCGGGAGTTTGGGAAGTGCGCAAGAAGTTGCGCAGTTATACGTAATAAAACCATGGTCAAAAACGCTACAGTCCTTGCCGATCAAGGTCTCCAGCCAAGTGCGCAAGAAGTTGCACAGCACTGCGCAACTTCTTGCGCACTTTTCGACGGAATCAGTGGGAATTTTCGCCGCATCTGCGAAGAAAACTTACCAAACCCCCGGTTTATAAGGGTTTGAAAAAGTTGGCATGCTAATTGATGGCCGTTGGCCGCCTCTTGGGTGATATCACCTATCGGCGCACCCAATGATTCAGCAAGGAGAGCATCCCATGGCAACACCCGCGTACATGTCGGTTACCGGCGAAAAACAAGGCCTGATCACTGCCGGCGCCTTCACCGCCGACTCCGTTGGCAACACCTATCAGGAAGGCCACGAAGACCAGGTCATGGTTCAGGCGTTCACCCACGACGTGATCATCCCGCGTGACCCGCAATCCGGTCAGCCAACCGGTCAGCGCGTGCACAAGCCAGTTGTGATCACCAAGGTCTACGACAAGGCTTCGCCGCTGCTGCAAGCAGCTCTGACTTCCGGCGAGCGCATGAGCGAAATCGTCATCCAGTGGTACCGCACCTCGGCGCAAGGCACCCAGGAGCACTACTACACCACCAAACTGGAAGACGCGATCATCGTCGCCATCAACAACAAAATGCACAACTGCCAGGACCCGGCGAACGCCCACTTCACTCATCTGGAAGAAGTGCAGTTCACCTACCGCAAAATCACCTGGACCCACGAAGTCTCCGGTACTTCGGGTTCCGATGACTGGCGTGCTCCGGTCGTTTAATCGCGACTGATGGTTGTATCGCCTCGGCCGGTTTCGCCGGTCGAGGCACCTTCACTACTCAAAGAATTTTTGCCGCCCGATCCTTATCGATCTGGCGGCATCGCAGCACTGTGCGAGGGACAAGGGAATGTTCTCACCGGCCAACCAGCCCCATTTCAATCTGACCATCGATGGCGCGGACAGCGACTTTCAGGTGCTGTCGTTCACCGGTCGAGAAGCCCTCAACACACCCTTCGAATTCGAGCTGGAACTGGTCAGTGAAAAGGCCTCGATCAACCTCGAAAGCCTGCTGCACAAACTGGCGTTTCTGCAGCTGTCGCCGAGCGGCACCGGGATTCACGGGCTGATCTACAGCATCGCCCAGGGCGAGGCGGGCAAGCGCCTGACCCGCTACAGGATCTCGCTGCGCCCGCAGCTTTCCTACCTCGCACACCGCTTCAATCAGCGCATCTTCCAGCAGATGACGGTGCAGCAGATCATCAGTCAGGTGCTGGAAGAACACGGCATTCTGGCCAGCGACTACCACTTCCAGCTGAGCGCGGTGTATCCCGAGCGCGTCTACTGCACGCAGTACGATGAGAGCGACCTGCATTTCGTCCAGCGCCTGTGCGAGGAGGAGGGGATTCACTACCACTTCCAGCACACGTCCAGCGGCCACAAACTGACCTTCGGCGATGACCAGACGGTGTTCCCGAAACTCGCGCCGGTGGCCTATCAGCAGGACTCCGGGCTGGTGGCGGACCAGCCGGTGGTCAAGCGTTTCGGCCTGCGCCTGGCCACCCGCACCAGCCGCACCACGCGGCGCGATTACGACTTCGTCAAACCGAAGATCGAGCTGGAGAGCGACGCCAAGAGCAGCGCCCAGCCGGACCTGGAAGACTACGATTACCCGGGCCGTTTCGTGGACCGTGAGCGTGGCAAGCACCTGGCCAACCGCAACCTCGAACGCCATCGCAGCGACTATCGCCTGGCCGAGGGCAACAGCGACCAGCCGATTCTGGTCACCGGGCATTTTCTGGCCCTGACCGACCACGCCAACCCGACGTGGAACGACCTGTGGCTGCTCACGGAAATCTTCCACGAAGGCAAACAGCCGCAAGTGCTGGAAGAGTCGGTGACCAGCGACACCACCGACCACAAGGACGACTTCCATCAGGGCTATCGCAACCGTTTCAACGCGATCCCGTGGGACGTGCCGTACCGCCCGCCGCTGGATCACCCGAAACCCAAAGTCCTCGGTTCGCAAAGCGCCGTGGTCACCGGTCCCGAAGGCGAAGAAATTTTCTGCGACCAGTACGGCCGGGTGAAGGTGCAGTTCTTCTGGGACCGCGATGGCCAGCACGACGACAAGACCACCTGCTGGATGCGCGTGGCCTCCAGCTGGGCGGCGGAAACCTTTGGCTCGATCAACATTCCGCGGGTCGGCATGGAAGTGCTGATCACCTTCCTCGAAGGCGATCCCGACCAGCCGCTGATCACCGGTTGCCTGTACCACGGCGCCAACCTGCCGCCGTACAAGTTGCCGGACTTCAAGACCCTGGCCACGGTCAAGAGCAAGGAATACAAGGGCAGCCGCGCCAACGAACTGCGCATCGACGACACCACCAGCGAGATCAGCATCGCGCTGCGCAGCGATCACGGCGCGAGCGCGATCAACCTGGGTTACCTGACCCATCCGCGTCCAAGCGGCGGTCAGCCTCGGGGTGAAGGTTTTGAGTTAAGAACCGACCGCCACGGCGCCGTGCGTGCTGGCGCCGGTCTGTTGATCACCACCGAACCGCGCCCGAACGAATCCAAACACCACAAGGACCTGCCGGAAACCGCCGAGCGCCTGGCCACCGCCAGCGATCAACAGGACGGTTTCGCCACGCAGGCCAAGGAACTTCAAGCCCAGGAAGCCGGCGATCAGGACGACGTGGCCAAGGCCTTGCACGCGCAGCATCAGGGCGTGCTTGGCTCGGGACCGGCGAACCTCACCGCCAATGAATTTCCCGAGTTCACCGAGCCGCATCTGGTGTTGGCGAGCCCGGCCGGCATTGCCCTGACCACACCGCGCTCCAGCCACATCGCCACCGGCGAACACCTGGCGCTGAGCAGCACCGGCCACACCAGTTTTTCCATCGGCAAACGCCTGCTGGCCAGCGCCAGTCGCGGCATGCGCCTGTTCGTGCAGAGCATGGGCTGGCGTCTGGTGGCGGCGTCCGGCGACATCGACGTCAAGGCGCTCAAGGACAGCATCAACCTGCTGGCCAAACTCAACATCACCGCCAACGCCGACCGCATCACCATCACCGCCAAGACCGAACTGGTGATCCAGGGCGGCGGCAGCGCCACGACCTACAACGCCGGCGGCATCACCCACGCCACCAGCGGCCCGTACACCGCCCACGCGGCGAACTTCGCCTACACCGGGGCGAAATCCCTCGCCGGGGTGTTCCCGGAACCACCGAAACCGGGCAAGGGCAACCTCGAATTGTTCAACCAGTACGCCGGTCGCCAGGGCATCAAGGACGGCGATTACGAAGTCATCGATGCCTTGGGCAAGAGCATCAAGGGCAAGCTCGACGCCAAAGGTTTTGCCAGCGTCGCCGGCGCCGCACCGGGGCCAGCGCGGGTGCTGTTCGGCAAGGACCCGGCGGACACCTGGAGCGAAGGCAGCTACATCGGCAAGCCGGAATGGCCGTTGAATCCACCGGGGGCCGAAGACATTCCGAGCCAGGTGCAGGCGATGGTGGCGCAGGTGCTGCCAAGCAAGAACTGGGACATGTTGGAGAAGGGCAAGGAATTGGCACAGACAGGGATGGGAGCGGTGCAGACCGCACAAGGTGCGATGCAAACGGCGCAGCAGGTGAAAGGTGTGATGCAGGGCGGGGTGGCCGGACTGCCGAAACTGGCGAGTGCGGCGATGCCGAGTGCATCGGGGATCCTCGGGGCGGCGAGCAAGGCTGGCAAGTTGCCGAGTCTGCCGGCGCCGACGCTTCCAAAAACTTCCTTGAAAACCCCGGGCCTGCTGGCGGGTGAGATGCTGTCATGACCACTGAAAATGCTGTTGTAAAACGTGAACCTCAGGTTGCCATTGTTCCCCTGAATGCCATCGACATTCAGGATGTCGCCAGCGGTGCGGCGACCTTCGATGCCTGGCTTCAATCCGCCAGCGGCGGGGTGGTCACCCTCGACCGGATCAAGAACGTTGCCGGTTCCTTGCCGGTGGTCGGCAACATCATGGCGCTGGTCGATGCGCTGGGTGACATCGTCACGCTGTCGAACGCCAAGCAGCGCGACTTGCTCGCGTGGGCCAGCCTTGGCATCAACCTGATCGGTGTATTGCCGTTGCCACCAGCGATGGCAGCTGCACGGATGACCCTTCGTCCGACTCTGTTTCTGGTGCGCCAGGAGATGAGGGCCAGCAGCAAGTTGTTACTCAGCACTTCCGTGATCGAGGTGCTGGTCGGTCACCTGAACGCCTCGATAATCGGCACGCTGGATGATTTTGTTGAACAGGCCAAAGGCAAGTTGCCCGGTATTTTGGCGGACGCTGGCAAGCTGGGCGAAGACGTCGTTAACGAAATTGCCAAAGGCATCGAAGCGGTGGCGTTTGGCAATCTGGATGCCAAAGGTGATCTGAATGCAGCCAGCGCCCAGGCAAGCGCGGCGGCCGACCAATTCAAGAATGATCCGCTGGCATCTTTCAGCAATATTTTTGGGGCTGCCAACAGCGCGCTGAAGTCAGCAGGCAAAGGCCTGGCCAACAGCGTGGCGCAAAATCTCGTCCCTGATGACCTTAAAAAAACCGTTTCCGACGAAACCAAAAAACTGCGGGCGATGGGCCCGGAACTACGCACCCAATTGAGCAAGCTGGACGACGAGTCCGTTCAGAACTCCATCGGTTGGTTGCTGTTGATCCTTTCCAGCGCCGTGACGTTGTGGCGCAAGCGCAATGCCCATGGCCAGAACGCCGCCGTCCACCCGGAGAAGACCGGACAGGCGAAGCGTACGGCATCTGAGGGGCAGTTGGCCGCCCACGGCCAACAGGCACCGGCGAAAGGCGCGCCCAATCCAAAGAAAGGTCCCTGCGAATGCGCCACGGACTTCAGCATCAATTTCGCCTTGGGTTCGGAAAGTCTCAGCCATACCGATTTCAGCCTGCCCGGACCCTTTCCGATCGAGTGGACCCGCACTTACAACTCACGCCTCGACGCCTACGATCAGAGCGATCTCGGTGCGCGCTGGATCAACGAGTTCACCACACGTTTCGACTGCGTGGACGATGGCCTGACCTTCTACGGCGCCGACGGCCGCGATCACAGCTATCCGTTGCCCAAAGTCGGTCTGTTCCACTACGACGCCATCGAAAACATCACCCTCGTTCGTGCCAGCGAAGATCAGTTGCTGGTGTGTCACGGTTTCGAACGCAAGGAAACCTACGTCCGCCGTGGCCAGCGTTATGTACTGACCAACATTTCGCTGCGCAACGGCGCCGGGATCATGCTGCATTACGAGCATCGTCACGGCGAACAGTCGGTGCTTTCGGACCTGATCACCTATCAGGAAAACGACTTCACCAAAGTCCACCTGCACCTCGGCACGATGATCGACGATCACGGCCGGTTTATCGGCCTCTGGCAAATCGTTGACGGCGAACCGTTGCGACAACTTTGCGCCTACCAGTACGACACCTATGGCGACCTGGTTCAGGCTCAGGACGAGAACGGTGCAGTCTGGTCGTATCAGTTCCAGCATCACCTGATCACTCGCTACACCGACCGCACCGGGCGCGGCATGAACCTGCAGTGGGACGGTTCAAGCGCCAAGGCCAAAGCCATCCGCGAATGGGCGGACGACGGCAGCTTCGACACGCGCCTGGAGTGGGACGAAAACATCCGTCTGACCTACGTCACCGACGCCCTTGGCAACGAGACCTGGCACTACTACGACATCCTTGGCTACACCTACCGCATCCGTTACGCGGATGAGCGTTCGGAATGGTTCTTCCGCGACGAGGCCAAGAACATCGTTCGCCGCGTGAATGCCGACGGCAGCACCGATCGCTACAGCTACGATGAACGCAGCAACCTGCTCGAACACATCCGTGCCGATCACACGGTGATTCATTACGCCTACGACGATCAGGATTTGCTGATCAAGATCAGCGACGCCGAGGGTGGTCAGTGGCAACGCGCCTATGACGAACAAGGCAACCTGGTCGAAGCGCTCGATCCGCTGGGCAACAAAACCGAATACGCCTACAACAAATCCGGTCAGCCCACGGCGATCAAGGACGCCAACGGCAACGAAAAGACGTTGGACTACAACGACGCCGGGCAACTGGTCGAGTACGTCGACTGCTCAGGCAAGACCAGCACCTGGGAATACAACGAACTGGGGCAGATGATCTGCTTCACCGACGCCGCCGGTAACGCCACCGAATACGAATACAAGGCTGGCCAACTGGTGCTGATCAAGCACCCGGACAAGACTGAAGAGCGCTTCGAACGCGACGCCGAAGGCCGGCTGTTGACGCATGTCGACGGTCTCGATCGCTGCACCACCTGGAGCTATAGCGCGGCCGGTTTGATCGCCGAACGTGTCGATGCCGCCGAGCAAACCCTGCGCTATCGCTGGGACCGTCTCGGACGGCTAACGGCCCTGGAAAACGAAAACGAACAACGCGCTCACTTCCACTACGACCCGGTCGGTCGTCTGCTCGAAGAGCGCGGTTTCGATGGGCGCTGCACGCGTTATGAGTACGACCCACTCACCGGCCGCCTCGCCCAATCGATCAATGGCCAACGCATCATTTCGGTGAGCTTCGACCCGATGGGCCGCCTGACCGAGCGTCGCGCCACTCTGGGTGACCAATCGCAAAGCGAAACCTTTGCCTATGACGGCAACGGCAATATGGTGCTGGCCGACAACGCCGACAGCCGTCTGCAATGGTTCCACGACCCGGCCGGCAATCTGCTGCGCGAACACCAACATTACCTCGGACTGGAAAAGCCCACCGTCGCGATCTGGCAGCACGAGTACGACGTGCTCAACCAGCGTGTCGCCACCGTACGCCCCGACGGCCACCGCGTCAGTTGGCTCACTTACGGCAGCGGCCACCTGCTGGGCATGCGTCTGGATGAGCATGAACTGATCGGTTACGAACGCGACGACCTGCACCGCGAAATCGCCCGCCATCAAGGCAATCACCTGCTGCAAACTCAAAGCTGGGACCCGGCCGGACGCTTGCAGGAGCAACTGCTGGGGCGCAGCGATGACAAAAGCACTCTGCTCAAGCGCGAATACAAATACGACGCTGCCGGCCAACTGACTGACATCAACGACAGTCGTCGCGGCCCGCTCGCCTATCGTTACGATCCGGTCGGCCGACTGCTCAGCGCTGTGACGCGTCAAGGCGTTGAAACGTTCGCCTTCGACCCGGCCGGTAACCTGCTGGATGACAAGACCGCCGAAATCCGTCGTCCACTGGATCTGACGCCGCCGCGCAGAAAACTGGTCTACAACCTGCTGCGCGAATACGCCGGCACCCAATACGACTACGACGAACGCGGCAACCAGTTCCAGCGCTGGCACAACGGCCAACGCAGCGATATGCGTTGGGACCTGTTTGATCGACTGGTACATTTCGAAGATCCGCGCCTGTCCGTTGAATTCGCTTACGACGCACTGGGGCGCCGCCTGCACAAAAACTCCCGCGCGCACTACAAACAGCGCCCGGAAGCCGGTTCCCTCTGGAACAGAAACGAGCACGCCCGCAAACAGCGTGAACTGGGCTGCGGTTTTACGCTTTACGGTTGGGACGGCGACAATCTTGCGTGGGAAAGCAGTCTGGCGCAGGGCGATGGCGAGCCGGGACGCACGGTGCATTACGTCTTTGAACCGGGCACTTTTGTCCCGATCGCTCAAGCTGTGCGCCATGCGCCGATCAAGCTCATGGGGCAGCCGGATTACATCGGTGAATACAGCCTTGATGAAGACCCGGTGTGGAATCACAAGGCAATGGCATTGCCTTTTGATGCGCTGGCCTGGTACCAGTGCGATCACCTGGGAACACCGCAGGAACTGACGGATTCCCAAGGCAACATGGCTTGGACCGCGCAGTACAAGGCGTGGGGGCAGGTGACGGAGCAGCGCTCGGACTGGGCGCGGCAGCATGGCGTGATGAACCCGATCAGGTTCCAGGGGCAGTATCACGATCATGAGACGGGGCTGCATTACAACCGGTATCGGTACTATGATCCGGGGGTTGGGCGGTTCATAAGCAAAGATCCAATAAGTTATACCGGAGGCATTAACCTTTATGCCTATGCAGCGAATCCGGTTGAGTGGGTGGATCCATTGGGCCTTTGGGGCTCAAATCCGATAACAAAATATCGTCACAATGAGAACGGATCGCTGAAGAGCGTAACCGCGAAAATTCGACCGGAAGATTTGGGAACTGGGACAAATACCAACGCCAGTTCAAGGGGGTTTGCGCGTAACTTGGGCTGTAATACGGACGACGCTGGCCATGCCATCGGAAATCGACTGGGTGGAAGCGGTGGTAAGGGGAACATTTTTCCTCAAGCCCCTAGTGTTAACCGTGGTGAGTTCCGTGACTTTGAGGGAGATATTGCCGAAGCTGTTAAAGGCGGTAGTAACGTAATAGTACGTGTCACCCCTCAGTACGATGAAGGTGCCACTCGACCTCATTCTGTTTTGTACCAGGCGAGAGTTGACGGGAATACTGAAAGTCGGCTATTCCACAACCCTTGTTCGTGCGATTGTTGATAGGAGCGTTTTATGTCACCTAGTGAGCGATTACAAAATTTTCTTTCGCAGATGCATGAGTGGGAGGTGGGATTTCATGCCGAGAAGCGAAGCGACGCATATAAGACGGATTCGGGGTATCGGAATAAGGCGAATGAAGCAGCAAAATCAAGGTTGGAAGCGATATTCTCTGAAAATCTGAGTGTGAAAGCTTCAATTGCCCTTGGATCAGCAAGGCTCGATACATTAGGCACTGGACAGCCTCCGGAGTATGAACAGACCATTTTGACTGATACCGAAGAACAGCTAGATACGGTAACGAATATTCAGGCAGTCCGAAAAAAAGGGCTGAAACAACGTTATAGATACACCGTGATCGTTGAACGTGATGAACCAAAAATTGATGGGGTTAGCGTTTGGCGCGCTAGCAGTGAGACATGGGAACGTCGTCATGCGATTTAGCCCTAAACCGGTATCTGAAGAAAATTACCTGTGCACGAGTTGATGTAAGTTAGTGTTTGGGGAAAATAGAATATTCGGTTAGGGAGAGAACTAGCAAGGCAGATATTTATGTAGTTGAACGATTTTTTAATAAAGTTGACGGATTTATTTTTTTGCATCACTTATGCATTATATAAATCCGTCACCTTTAACACGGGGGACTCAATCTTTATGCTTATGCTCCTAACCCGACAGGCTGGATCGATCCGTTCGGGTTAACTCCATCGTGCTCTCGACGTACTCAGTTACCAGGAGACCAAACATTTCCTTCAAAGAGAGCGGCACGAAGGGCTGCGATGCGTTCGAAAAATATTCCTACGTCTCAAAGTTATAACTCTAGAACTATCAAGGATCCAGAGGGTACACGTAAAGGCATTCACCCTGGTGAGAGATATAAATTTGAAACCCTCACCACTGGCGGTCAGAAAGCGGGGGGTGAAACACCAATAGGTTCCGTAAAAATACACGACGCCGGGCACGAGTTTAAGGATAATGACACCTATGAACTCCCCCGCTACCACGGTGTCAGCGGAGAGCATTATTTATATGAGAATCAAAAGTCTAAAGGATGCCCACAATGAAAGCTGTAGTTGATGCCGGGTCTGTTCTTGCTTCGAAATCTGCAGGATTTCGCTTTGATAATTCATGCGACTCGATATGGTATCTGGCTACAGGCTATGATTATGGATTGATTTTTGATTACTTGGCTCCCATTTTTTTTCAGCATAGTATATATGCGGTGCTTGCTGCCGAGCTCGATTCCAGTAGCAGTATCGCGAAGAAACTAGGCCAGCATAAAAGAGCGTTTGGGAAGCTTGGCTTGGCCGCAGCGAACAAAAGAAGACACTTGGAGTTAGACTTGGATCTTGAGGGGAAACATTATTTTTGTGACCTCTCTGCCCTCTCTAGCAGCGAAGAAATAAAAAACCTTTTGGCTGCCACATACAAAGGGTGGAATGCATTAATATTTTTATCAGAGATAGGGCTGAATGAAAGTGATAAAAAAGAAATTCTCGGTGTAATCTCTGAGATGTATAGAGCCTCAGGAACAGATTTCTCTGAGGCCTCCTCATTAGAGTTATTTCATAAAATAACGGCAATGCTATTTTCAAAAAAGTGTACTGTCGTCATGCTAGGTGAAGATCTCTCTGATACTCGAGCAATACTAATCTCAGGCCATCCGGAACAGATAATCGAATTTTCAGAGCTCGCAAACACTTTGGTTCGAACCGACTCCAATCGGACTCCAACACAGTTAACACGGAATTTCACAATAAAAACCCCTTTCGCGAGAAGGCGTATGTTTGAGATGTAAATAACAATCGAATAAAGGGGGCGGATTTATTTTTGCAATGAGTTATGACTGCAAGCTGGTGTTCGACGACACCACATCAGCCAGCAAAGTAATGAAAAAAGTAGGGGGCAGCGGCGCATGCGTTCGCGTGCAACAGCCTGATGACCTCTACCTGAAAGATCAGTCTCTCAACAGCAGCGCTGATTATGACGCTCGATTGATCTATGGAAGTGAGAGCGCTCTGTGGCTTCAGGTCAATTTCAAGTCATTGAGCCTTTACCAAACCATGCTCTCGGCGTTGGGCGGCAGCGACTATAGATGTCTTGAAGATGGTGATGACGATAAAAAGGTACCGCTCAAGGAAGCATTTCGCATCAAGGGCAATGTTTGAAGAGCGGTTGAAGGCCTGCATCGTGCGTCAGTGCAAATAGACAGGCCATGGTCAAAGGAGTGACAACATGAAAGACGCCATTCGCTTGGGCGACTCCACCACTCACGGTGGCAAGGTCCTCGAAGCGTTCTCCCGGACCGACCTCAACGGTAAGCCGATTGCCGGGGTTGGTCACAAGGTCAGTTGCCCCCTGTGCAAGGGGATTTTCCCGATTGCCGAGGGCAGCAGCACCTACACCGTGGACGGTACACCAATCGCGCTCGACGGCATGAAAACCCCCTGTGGGGCGGCGCTGATTGTCAGCGGCCCAAAAGGGGCCGTAGTCAGCTGAGTCTCTAAATTTCGTTTAGGTTCACTTCAACGTCGCGTGTTTTACGTTTGAGATTTTTAACCAGGCTCAAACCAACGAACAGGCTTTCTGAGTACGAGTCCCTGCCCAGTGATTAAAAGTAGTCTGTCCCCTTTGAAAAAAAACTTGTTGTCATGGATAAGACCAGAACCTATCCGAATGGAGATGAGGAATTTCATGGCCACGTCCGCTGTTGGTGTGACTTGCACAATGATCAACAGTCAGCACTCAAAAAAGCCGGCATGGTAACTGGTAGGGGAAAAATTAAAAGGTGATAACCATGAGCAAAGAACACAGCAAAAAAGAGCTTGAAATCATGTTGCGATCTAATGATAGTGACGTGGTGATAGATGCCCTTCTTTATCTATGTTTCAACATAAACGATCCAGAGTGGATTCAGGCCAAATGCATTGAAGCAATAGAGGGTGCAGGGAATGACGACATCAAGGGGTTGGCTATAACTTGCATAGGGCATGTTGCACGCATCCACTCAGATATTGATAGGTCGTTGGTTGTCCCAATTTTACGTAGCAGACTCACAGACGACACTTTATCCGGTAGAGCCCAAGATGCTCTTGATGATATTGATATGTATGTCAAGTAGATCGGCGCAAGAGCACTTTGAAACAAGCGATGGGGCTGTTCATATTTGGATCGAGCAAGGTGCGTCCATTTAGATCAAGGCAAAAATAGTGCAGAACGATCCTGTTGAGTTGTCCGAATCGGAGGCATTAGAAATTGCGGACGTACTCCGAGATTTTGCAAGCCGTATTCAAGGTCTGCAACGACTGCACTATATAAATCTTTCTCCTTTAACGGTTACCTTTAACGCGAAAGCCCATGCAGAAGTCGAAGCGGTGCAGCATGATTATATAAATCTGTCACCTTTAATGTGTTGCCAATGGATCAATTCCTGCTCGTGGGCCTCAAAGGGACTTCACACGTGAAGAACGCGAGCAAATCAATGCATTTGGTACAACAGACGGATGCCACACTTGTGGTGCTACGGAGCCAGGTACGAAGAGTGGCAACTTCATTCCTGATCACCAAACGCCCAACGCGCTCAATGCGGAGGGTAATCCACAACGGTTGTATCCTCATTACAAGGCGTGCAGTTATAAACAGGCCGGTCAAGTTACTCAGGCAAAAAGGAGAGCATTGCTTCCATGAGTAAATTTAACTTTTCTACATGGCTATCCAGCTCAGGCGGTCCGCTGATAGTAATGGACGAATCTAGGGCAAAATTATGGACAGGGATCGACGGTCAGCCATCGGATTATGATCTTGCCTGTCAGGTAAACGATTATGCGGAAAAACTGACAGTCCACGATTCGCAGGTGATGGTTCTAGGTGATGAACCCCTGCAGACAGCGATAGCCACAGCAGATGGCTTGCAACTGATCGTGAGATGGAGGTGGGCTGAAAGTGAGACTGATGTTGAAGCTGAAGTCGAGAAAATTGATTTCGGCTCGATTTTGTACATCGAAAATCTGGTTGTCGAGTGGGCTGATAGAAAATTGGTGGTGTTTGATGCCGCCGACACGTTTGAGGCAGGCGCGTGCCTGACATTCCAGATTCAATCTCCGCGGAGCGAGGTGTTGACGTTCATATATGACCCAACGCCTGATACTTCTCTCTTGATTCATGTTATCAAGCCTCTTGCTTGATTTGGTGTTTCAATAAAGATGGAATAATGGGGGGCGGATTTATTTTTGCATCACTTTTGCACTATATAAATCTGTCACCTTTAACGAACATTACCTCGGACTGGAAAAGCCCACCGTTGCGATCTGGCAGCACGAGTACGACGTGCTCAATCAGCGTGTCGCCACCGTACGCCCCGACGGCCACCGCGTCAGTTGGCTCACTTACGGCAGCGGCCACCTGCTGGGCATGCGTCTGGATGAGCATGAACTGATCGGTTACGAACGCGACGACCTGCACCGCGAAATCGCCCGCCACCAAGGCAATCGCCTGCTGCAAACTCAAAGCTGGGACCCGGCCGGACGCTTGCAGGAGCAACTGCTGGGGCGCAGCGATGACAAAAGCACTCTGCTCAAGCGCGAATATAAATACGACGCTGCCGGCCAACTGACTGACATCAACGACAGTCGTCGCGGCCCGCTCGCCTATCGTTACGATCCGGTCGGCCGACTGCTCAGCGCTGTGACGCGTCAAGGCGTTGAAACGTTCGCCTTCGACCCGGCCGGTAACCTGCTGGATGACAAGACCGCCGAAATCCGTCGTCCACTGGATCTGACGCCGCCGCGCAGCAAACTGGTCGACAACCTGCTGCGCGAATACGCCGGCACCCACTACGACTACGACGAACGCGGCAACCAGATCCAGCGCTGGCACAACGGCCAACGCAGCGATATGCGTTGGGACCTGTTTGATCGACTGGTACATTTCGAAGATCCGCGCCTGTCCGTTGAATTCGCTTACGACGCACTGGGGCGCCGCCTGCACAAAAACTCCCGCGCGCACTACAAACAGCGCCCGGAAGCCGGTTCCCTCTGGAACAGAAACGAGCACGCCCGCAAACAGCGTGAACTGGGCTGCGGTTTTACGCTTTACGGTTGGGACGGCGACAATCTTGCGTGGGAAAGCAGTCTGGCGCAGGGCGATGGCGAACCGGGTCGCACGGTGCATTACATCTTTGAACCGGGCACTTTTGTACCCGTTGCACAGGCTGTACGACATGCGCCGATCAAGCTGATGGGGCTGCCGGATTACAGTGGTGAATACAGCCTTGATGAAGACCCAGTGTGGAATCACAAGGCAACGGCGTTACCGTTTGATGCGTTGGCCTGGTATCAATGTGATCACCTCGGTACACCGCAGGAACTGACGGATTCACAAGGCAATATGGCTTGGACCGCGCAGTACAAGGCGTGGGGGCAGGTGAAGGAACAGCGCTCGGACTGGGCGCGGCAGCATGGCGTGACGAACCCTATACGGTTCCAAGGGCAGTATCACGATCATGAGACGGGGCTGCATTACAATCGACACCGGTACTATGACCCAAGTGTTGGCCGTTTCATTAGCAAAGACCCGATCGGTTACATGGGAGGGCTAAATCTTTATGCATATGCACCAAATCCGACAGGCTGGGTCGATAGCCTTGGTTTGAGTGCAACATGCCCATGTGAATGTAATAAAGTACTTGAAGCTGAAGGTGTAGTGACAGGTCGCCATGGCGACCTTCGAAAAATAGGGGGGCTCCAAGACTCCCACCACATCTATCAGGATGCGTCGATGAATGGAATTTCAGGTTATAAATACAATGATGCGCCAGCGATAAGCCTTCAAGGAAGAAACCCAGACGGAACCACACGAGGAACTCCGCATTATAATGCTAATCGAGCCCAAGATAAGGCATCAACTGCCGGCCTGCTAGGAAGTGAGACTGTCGTAGCCTTCAAGTCGCTACGTGCTGCGGGACTTAGTCCGAAGGCAGCGAAGTGTGCGACACTCCAGGCTCGTGGCTACTTCACCGGTATTAAAGCCAACGCGGGTACCAGCACCGCAACACCTTCCAAGAGACGGAGTCGATAAATGAGTACACCCACCAATCACGAAGCTTATGCCAAGACCCAATTGCTCGTAGAGGCCATCGATCGACGTGACACGTCTACACTTGAGCAAGATTTTGGAATATCCAGCGCGGTTGCTGATGAGATTTTTGAGTGTATTGATGATTATTTCGCTAAAGGCACCAAGATATCCATCGCGCCTGAAGAAAAGGCTTTTGACTCAAGCAAGCAAGGCCGGCCTTACATTGATGTATATGAAACTAATGAAAAAGCGCTCGGCTTAGAATGTGTTCTTTTTGCTGATGGTGCACCTGGTGAAGCGATCCTTCACCTCGAGATTTCCGGAGTTAATGGGGGGCTGAGGGTTTATTACAAGTACATTGGTTCCTAATGGCTCGCAGAAATGCTAAAGTTATCGCGGTCATTGAATGCAATTGATTACTAATACACCGGTTTAGGAGAGTTGCCCTATGAAAGACGTTATCCGACTGGGCGACTCCACAACTCACGGTGGCAAAGTTCTTGAAGCATTCACCCAAGCCGACTTCAACGGCAAACCTATAGCTGGGGTGGGTCACAAGGTGAGTTGCCCTCTGTGTAAAGGGATTTTTCCAATCGCCGAGGGCAGCAGCACCTATACCGTCGATGGCACGCCAATCGCCTTGCACGGCATGAAAACCGTTTGTGGGGCCGCATTGATTGCTAGTGGTCCTAAAGGGACGGTTATCTGCTGAGTCTTGTGGGTGTGAACTATCCATTTTGAATCGCACTAATTTCGAAGGCTCTGATCGGCCGCACTTTGCCGATACTTCAATCAAGGCTGCTTACGACCCAGAGTGTGTAAAAACGCTTCGCCAAAACTGAAGTATGGGCATCTACGTTAAATCTGATATTTAACGGCACGTTAGAAGATGTGGATTTCTCGTAGAAGCGAGATTTTTAGTTCGGTTTTGAGTACCTGTCGCGCTCAAAAACAATTTTATACAGCTTTGGCCATTTGTAGTGGTTCCTCTGCACTATATGACTCTGTCACCTTTAACGCTTGGTGCTGGCCAAAAACGCCGACAGCCGCCTGCAATGGTTCCACGACCCGGCCGGCAATCTGCTGCGCGAACACCAACATTACCTCGGACTGGAAAAGCCCACCGTCGCGATCTGGCAGCACGAGTACGACGTGCTCAATCAACGTGTTGCCACCGTTCGCCCGGACGGTCACCGTGTCAGTTGGTTGACCTACGGTAGCGGCCACCTGCTGGGCATGCGTCTGGATGAGCATGAACTGATCGGCTACGAACGCGACGACCTGCACCGCGAAATCGCCCGCCACCAAGGCAATCGCCTGCTGCAAACTCAAAGCTGGGACCCGGCCGGTCGCTTGCAGGAACAACTGCTGGGGCGCAGCGATGACAAAAGCACTCTGCTCAAGCGCGAATATAAATACGACGCTGCCGGCCAACTGACTGACATCAATGACAGTCGTCGCGGCCCGCTCGCCTATCGTTACGATCCCGTCGGTCGACTGCTCAGCGCCGTGACGCGTCAAGGCGTTGAAACGTTCGCCTTCGACCCGGCCGGTAACCTGCTGGATGACAAGACCGCCGAAATCCGTCGTCCACTGGATCTGACGCCACCGCGCAGCAAACTGGTCGACAACCTGCTGCGCGAATACGCCGGCACCCACTACGATTATGACGAACGCGGTAACCAGATCCAGCGCTGGCACAACGGCCAACGCAGCGATCTGCGTTGGGACCTGTTTGATCGACTGGTGCATTTCGAGGACACGCGCCTGAGCGTGGATTTCGCCTACGACGCGTTGGGACGCCGCCTGCACAAGAACTCCCGCGCCCACTACAAACAGCGCCCGGAAGCCGGTTCCCTCTGGAACAGAAACGAGCACGCCCGCAAACAGCGCGAACTGGGCTGCGGTTTTACGCTTTATGGATGGGATGGCGACAACCTTGCGTGGGAAAGCAGTCTGGCGCAGGGCGATGGCGAACCGGGTCGCACGGTGCATTACGTCTTTGAACCGGGCACTTTTGTCCCTGTTGCACAGGCTGTACGGCATGCGCCGATCAACCTCATGGGGTTGCCGGATTACAGTGGTGAATACAGCCTTGATGAAGACCCGATGTGGAATCACAAGGCAACGGCATTACCGTTTGATGCGTTGGCCTGGTATCAGTGCGATCACTTGGGCACGCCGCAGGAACTGACGGACTCACAAGGCAACATGGCCTGGACCGCGCAGTACAAGGCGTGGGGGCAGGTGACCGAGCAGCGTTCGGACTGGGCGCGGCAGCATGGCGTGATGAACCCGATCAGGTTCCAGGGGCAGTATCACGATCATGAGACGGGGCTGCATTACAACAGGTATCGGTACTATGATCCGGCCACAGGGCGTTTTGTCAGTAAGGATCCTATTCGCTATGCCGGCGGTTTGAATTTTTATGCATATGCTCCAAATCCAGTAAATTGGATCGACCCGCTTGGATTAGCAAAGTCTGGTCGTTGGGAGCCTGTCGGCAATGGCCGCATTCGGATAGACCCACCGCATGTGGAAAATACGAATCAACAGGTTCACGCTCACTGCCAATGCAAGACAAGGAAGGCTGAAGTTGTGGTTAACAAGGATGGGTCTCAGAGCCATGGTACGCGGGGTAGCGTCTCTGAACTCACGCGGAAAGAAAAAGACTACCTTCGGGATAAAGGTTTCAATCTATGAAAACGCTGACTAAGTTCACCGTGCACGGGACCGCTGTCGGGAGTGATACGAGTATTCAGCTGGATGAGGTTTCGATTCTTGCTGATCCACAAACGATTAGAGAGCTTGGTGTTTTTCTTATTAATGCATCGTATGAGATGTCAACGAATGGACTTGAGCATATGCACCTTCAAGATATAGTTGAAGACTTCGACTATGACGCGAATGTGGACTTTATTGCACTTAATAGCGACATAGTTAAAACGTGACCGGATGCTGACGTGCCCCCGCTGATCGAACTTCCCGAAAGCCTGCGTCCACTGTTTCTCGCCGCAGGTTGGCCCACTACCGGCACCGAACCATTGCCCGGTTTCGTCCCACCTGAACACCCGGCCACGGCCCTGCTTGAACAGCTCGCCGGGCTGCGGGTGGGCACCTGTGGCGCAGGCGAGGAATGCGCTACCAGTGATGTCGCATTCGGCACCTTTGAACATCTGCATGGAAGCGAAGAGTTCCTTGAGTGGCAGCAACGCCTGGGCAGTACCTTGGTGAGCATCGCCGAAGTCCAGCACGGTCACGGCGCGCTGTTGATGGACGAGCGGGGTCGCTGCTACGTCTTGAGCCTTATCCATGACGAACTTTGGATGCAGGGACGTGACTTCATTCAGGCCATGGAAACCCTGATATTCGGGCGCAAGGCCGGAGAGTGAGGCGAGTTCCCATGACTTGGTGAGTGTAAAGAGTTCGTCTGTCTGTTGGTGCTGATACGATTTTGAGTGGGCAGCAGGCTAACCCTGGGGTTCAAAAAGCAAAAAGATCGCAACCTGCAACAGCTCCTACATCAGGATCAATTTTCCCCTATAGACGCTGCCACAGCCTGCGATCTTTTGCTCTTACTTAGCAGAAAACTTCAACACCACGGTCTGGGTGTAGGTCTGTCCCGGATCCAGCCGGGTGCTCGGAAAGTTCGGCTGGTTCGGCGAGTCTGGATAGTGCTGGGTTTCCAGGGTGAACGCGCCCCAGTGCGGATAGACCTTGCCACCCTTGCCCTTGACCGTGCCGTCGAGGAAGTTGCTGGTGTAGAACTGCACGCCCGGTTCGTTGGTGAACAACTGCAAGTGGCGACCGGATTGCGGGTCGCTGACTTCGGCGGCGAGTTTGCTGACGTCACCCTTGGTGTCCAGCGCCCAGTTGAAGTCGAAGCCGCCTTGTTTCTCTTCAGCGAATTTCAACTGCGGATGGTCGGCCTTGATGTGCTGGCCGATGGCGGTGGGTTTGGTGAAGTCCATCGGTGTGCCGGCCACGGGCGCCAGTTCGCCGGTCGGGATCAGTTTGGCGGTGACCGGGGTGTAATGGCTGGCGTGCAGGGTGGCGACCTGTTTGAGGATGTCGCCGTTGCCGGCGCCGGCGAGGTTGAAGTAGCTGTGGTTGGTCAGGTTGAGCACCGTCGGTTTGTCGGTGCTGGCCTTGTAGTCGATGCGCAGTTCGTTGCTGTCGGTGAGGCGGTAGGTCACTTCGGTGGTGAGGTTGCCGGGGAAACCCATTTCGCCATCCGCCGACAGGTAGGTCAGGGTCACGCCGACCGAATCCTTGTCCTTGGTTTCCTTCGCCTTCCAGACCTTTTTGTCGAAGCCCTGCGTGCCGCCGTGCAAGGCGTTGGTCTTGTCGTTCTGCGGCACTTGATAACGCTTGCCGTCGAGTTCGAAAGCGCCATCGGCCAGACGATTGCCGAAGCGGCCGATGGTCGCGCCAAAGTACGCGGTGCCTTTCTGGTAGCCCTGCACATCGTCGAAACCGAGGACGATGTCGTCGAGCTTGCCGTGTTTGTCCGGCACTTGCAGCGCCTGCAAGGTCGCGCCGTAGGTGATGACCGTGGCTTGCATGCCGTGGCTGTTGCGCAGGATGTATTGCTCGACGGGGGTGCCGTCATTGGTTTTACCGAAGGCTTTGTGTTCGCTGGACAGGCCGGCGGCCTGGGCGGAGAGGGTGGCGATCATCAGGGACAGTCCGAGGCCGCAGAGTGAGTGTCTGGATTGAAGCATGGTTGACCTTCCATTTTGTTGTTGTTTTGAAAATCGTTAAATAGTCATGCTAATTATCGTGTGAATGAAGATTTATAGCGGATTTAGCGTTTATTGCAAAAATAAAGTCCGACTAAATGAAAAAGGCAACCAGCACCGAAGGTCGGGAATCCACCCTGGCACCGCACTTTTGCGAAATCCCCGGCTCTATCCATGGCCAGGTTGCGGTGACTCCCGCCGCACAGGAATGTGTCCTTCAAAGAATTCATGCCGAGAGTTTTGCCTCACATCGCTGCATTCATTCACCGCCCGTGCCTGCTGCTGGCCTGCCTGTCGACGCTGCTGTTCGGCGGTTGCAGCCATCAGGACGGCAACAATTTCATCACCCAGATGCGCGAGGGCAGGCCTCAGGAGTTTCTCCAGACCAGCGTCGACCGCATGGCTACGCTGGCGATGCGCGACAACCTCGACAGCCTCTATCGCTTGATGGGCAAGTTGTACCTGCGCAACCCGGACGAGCTGCGCAAATCCGGCTTCCTCGACATCCGCACGGCGGTCAAACAGGTGCGACTGGCCATCGAACAGCAGCAACCTCTGCCAACTCTCGGCGGCAAGAAAGATCTGGCGGCACTGAGCTATGCGATGAGCCCCGAGTTTCTCGGTGACCGGGTCGGCGCCTTCATCTATGCGATCGGCAGCATGCTGGTCACTGCCCACGGCAACCGCACCGAGTTCTACATGACCGATGCGATCAACCCGACCTTCGTCAACAACGCCGCACGCAACATCGAAAAAGCCACGTGGATCCTTGCCCAGCGGCAGAACAAGGAAGGCCAGCCGCTGCTGTTCTCCAACGAAATTTCAGAAGAGGGCAGCAACCTGAGCTTTGCCACGGAGTTCGGCAAAGTCGTGGCGCGCCTGGATCTGCTGACCCAGATGCTCGACGAGCGCTACCGGCGCATCGGTTTGAATTACGCCCAGAGCCTGCTGTTTTTGAATTTTTTGCCGGTGCAGTAAAAGAGTTGGACCGACTCTCTTTTATTGGTTGGGGAGACGGCAGACGACACTCGCGATTTTTTGATCGTAGAATTTCAGGTTGATGAAAACATGCCCTGGGTAGTCGATGATTTGATAAGCGAAATACTGCGGGTTCAGACCATGGCTTGGAAACTCTTCAAAATCGCAGTGCGCCAAGGCAATCAGGTCGAGAATTTTTTCGCGTGCCTCAGGTGTCGCACTTTCGTCGATGCCCAAAAAGAGAGGGTGAACTGCAAGCACTGAGTCAAGTTTCTGTTCCTCTTTCGTGTGATGGTGATAGACACCCTTGGCAATTTTTTCGAGTGCCTGTTCGATCACCTCGAAATTAACTGGCCCGGTCGGATGCTGGATGTACTGTTTTGGCGCGACTTTTTCTATGCCGAAACGACCAATGATCTGACTGTCCTTCTTAACGTGGCGAATAATCCCTCGCACAGTCCGCTGGAGTACCTCCGGGTGTACGTCAGCTGAGGTCCCGACCAGCATTTGCATGAGTTGCTCATCAATGTGAGATTGATCAGGGTTGTGTTCGGCGCAGGAAGGCACAGTGATCAGATCTGCCAACCCTGCATCTTCGCCTTTGGGGAACAGGCAGCGTGGGGGGACATGCTCCCGTCCTTCACTCGGTTTGTCACAGCAATAACACGTCTCTTCAGTGGTGCTCGCTTGCATTTCTTCTTCCTTGGAATGTTTCAGTGGGTGATAGCCTTCACATACTGAATGATGTGCCTGTGATTAGTGGCTTAATGATGGCTTTGCCGAGCATGTCACAGGACTTTCTCTACAAACCACTATCCGAAAGTATCAGGACGATCCATCGTCCATCGGTTGCCTGATCTGTTGCCGTTGCCCATGAAAAGTTGATGAATGAAAAAGAATAACGATAGATCCGATCGATATAGGGCGTTATAAGAAAAATGGTTATGCTGCGGGCCGGATTTTCCTGTGGTTCGTCTGGACGTCTTAATGGAATTGGCAAATTTCGGCCTGGTGATTGCCGGGCTGGTTGTGGGGTTCATCGTCGGCATGACCGGTGTCGGCGGCGGTTCGTTGATGACGCCGATCCTGCTGTGGTTCGGCATCAATCCGGCCACGGCGGTGGGCACGGATCTGCTGTACGCGGCCATCACCAAATCCAGCGGCGTGCTGGTGCACAGGAAGAACAAGAACATCGACTGGGCCATCACCGGCTGGCTGACCCTGGGCAGTGTCCCGGCGGTGGCGATGACCTTGTGGTTCCTGAGCACCCTGCACACCGCGCCGGACGCGATGAACGCCATCATCAAGCAGGCGCTGGGCTTCGTGCTGTTCGCCACGGCGCTGGCGATTCTGTTCAAGAAGCGCCTGCTGGAATTCGCCCACAAACGCGCCGGCGGCAACTACAACCCCAGCGGCACTCGCTTGAATATCATGACGGTGATTACCGGTCTGATCCTCGGCACCATGGTCGCCCTGACCTCCATCGGTGCCGGCGCCCTCGGCACCGTCGCGCTTTTCATCCTCTATCCGCTGCTGCCGACCCGCCGCCTGGTCGGCACCGAAATCGCCCACGCCGTCCCGCTGACCCTGGTCGCCGGCCTCGGCCACGCGAGCATGGGCAACATGGACTGGAGCGTGCTGGGCTTTCTGCTGGTCGGCTCGCTGCCGGGCATCTGGCTCGGCAGCCACCTGACCGGCCGCGTCTCCGATGAACTGCTACGTCCGTGCCTGGCGACGATGCTGGTGTTGATCGGTTACAAGCTGGCGTTCTGATCGGCAGCAGCCATGAGCGAAACCACATTCCATTGCAATGGCCGTCTCGCCATCACGGTCGAGCCCCGGGAAATGCGCATGAGCCACTGGCTCTACGCGCCATTGGTGGTTGACCAGCATCGTCAACAGACGCTGCTGGACTTGAGTGGCAGCCAGTGGGACCTGATTTCCACTACCAATGAAACCGCTGGTGCTATTGATCTACTGCTGCGCAAATATCCGGGCGACAAGCCAACTTTGATCTTGAACGTCAACCTCGATGACGGAAGGCTTCGCCTTGACGGCCGATGCGTTGATCCATCGGGGCTGGAAGCGGCGCTCGATTTGGCGCTGAGCTAAGTGCTTAATGGCTGAGCGAGCGCTTCATCACCGTCACCGGCAAACCGTCGTATTCCGTTTCTTCCAGCACCTCCCAACCCAGCCGCGCATACAGCGACTGCGCGGCATCGGAGTACAGGTACAGCTGCGGGACGCCCAGGGCGGCGGCTTCCTCGACGATGCGGTTGACCAGTTGCGAGGCGATGCCGCGGCCACGCTGTTCGGCCTTCACGTAGACCCCGGCCAGCCACGGCGTCAGTTGCGGGCGCGTGTCCATGTCGCTGTCGATCAGCAGTGCACCGCCGAGCAGTTTTCCGTCTTCGATCGCCACCACCACGCTGGGAATCGCACCTTTACCGCAGGCGGCGCGCATACGTTCAGTGCGGCTGGCGAGGGTGTCTTTGGGGCTGTACTGGCCCCATTCCTTGAAGTTCAGTTCAGCCAGTTCCTCGATCAGTTGCGGGTGATGGCAGAGGTAGTCGATGTGCATGCGCGTTGAACTCCATTTCACAGGTTGAACAGCCACCCTAATGCGCTCATAAAAGGTAATCAAATGCGCGAGAGGATCGTGCGTATCCGGTTGCGCAAAATCGGTGCTGACCTAAGCTTTGGGCAAGGCGAAACACTTTTGGCGGGCAGCCCCCGGAACAATCGCCGCGATGCGCAATCATTAGAGCGTGGATATCAAAAGGAGATGCGCATGCTCATCAGGTCACTGACCCTGACACTCTTGCTGGCGATTGCCGGCCCCCTGTTCGCCGCCGACGGCGATTCCCCTCTGGACGTCGACAAGGGCATCAACCGCCCGGTGATCGTGATCGCTTCCAGTACGGTCGATTCTTATTGGGTCAGCCTGAAAAAAGCGCTGGACGACCCGGCCAACAAACAAGGCATCGCCGACCGCAAGATCAAGGTTTACACCATCCTGAGCATGAGCGGTCAGGTCGATGGCAAAAGCCTGGAGCAGCAGCAAACCATGGCGCTGCTGCGCTCGCTGAAGCTCGGCGCCGGGGCGTATCCGAAGGTCTTTCTGGTGGGCAAGGATGGCGAGACCAAGCTCTCGGCTTCGGGGGATGAAGCGGCGGCGGTCGATTTGAAGAAGATTTTCGACACCATTGATGCGCTGCCTGCCGCCGAGAAAGAAGCCACTTCCACTGTGGTGACTGCCCCGGCTGCTGCTGAACCGGCGCCGGCCAAGGGTGCGAAAGGGACAAAACCGACGAAGCCAACCAAACCGGCCAAGCCGCCGGAAATGCCGGATGATTGATGTTCCGATTCAGCGGTTATCAAAAAACGGGCGACCTTCTCAGGTCGCCCGTTTTTTATGCCGTGATTACCGGGTCAACTCACCCAGAATCCTGTGCGCAATCTTCACCCGCTCTCCATTCGGATAGTTGCGGTTCGCCAGAATCACGATCCCGACTTTCTTCGACGGCACGAACGCGACGTAGGCGCCGTAGCCTGCTGTAGAGCCGGTCTTGTTCAGCAGCACGTTCGCCGGTTCCGCCTGTGGCGGGTTGAGCCATTTGACCTTGTGCGGTTCCATGGCCATCGGCGTCGAGTTGCCGTCCAGCAGGCGGTCGAGGCTGATCGGGTAGGTATAGCGTTCCCAGCCCAGGCCTTGAGTCATGTCGCCGACGGTGTAGTAGCCGGTGTGGGTGAGGGCGATGGCTTTTTGCAGGGGTGTTTCGAGTTTGGCGGTGTCGAGGTTGGCCTCGACGTATTGCAGCAGGTCGGCGGCGCTGGTTTTCACGCCGTAGGCTTCGGAGTCGAGGGCGCCGGGGCTGACTCGAACCGGTTTGTTGTTCTTGTCATAGCCCTGGGCGTAGAGCTTTTCTTCAGAAACCGGCACGGACAGGAAGGTGTGCTTGAGCCCGAGTTTCGGCAGCAGGGTTTCGGTCATGACCTGATTGAACGGCTGTCCGAGGCTTTTCGCCGCCAGATAACCGAACAGGCCGATGCTCGGGTTGGAATACAGGCGATGGCTGCCGGCCGGAAAGGTCGGTTTCCACTGTTGGTAATAGCCGAGCATCTTGTCGGCAGAATCCGCGGCATCCGGGAATTGCAGCGGCAGGCCTCCCGCGCTGTAGGTGCCCAGTTGCAGCAGGCTGATGTGGTCGAAAGCGCTGCCTTTCAGTTCGGGCCAGTGCTGGCTGGCCTTGTCGGAGAATTGCAGTTTGCCGCTGGCCTGGGCGTAGGCGGCGAGGGTTGCGGTGAAGGTTTTGCTCACCGAGCCGATTTCGAACAGGGTGTTTTCATTCACCGCTTGTCCGGTGCTTTTGTCAGCGACACCGTAGTTAAAGTAATGCGCCTTGCCATCGACAGTCACGGCCACCGCCAGACCCGCGATGTCCTGTTGCTGCATGACCGGGGTCACGGTGGCCTTGACCAGCGCCTGTAATTGATCGTCGGTTTGTGGGGCGGCCAGGCAGGTGGCGGCGCTGAAGAAAAGTCCGAAAGCGCTGAAAGACTTGAGTTTGTTCAGGTTGATCGAAGACATGTTTGAATCACTCTCCATGAGTGCTAATGGTGTTATCCCGCTACACTGCGAGCGTTTTTTCATTGGGCTGCTGATCGGCGCCGCCAAATCTAGGCAGTCCGGCGTCGTTCGACAAACGATGAAAACTCGGACGAGCCATTAGAAAAATTTGGGACTTGGCATGATTCGACCTCAATTGCCGTTGAATGCATTGCGCGCCTTTGAAGCTTCTGCGCGCCACCTGAGCTTCACGCGTGCGGCGGTGGAGTTGTGCGTGACCCAGGCGGCCGTCAGCCATCAGGTCAAAAGCCTGGAGGCGCAACTCGGTGTGATCCTGTTCAAACGCCTGCCCCGTGGGCTGATGCTGACCGGCGAGGGCGAAACTCTGCTGCCGGTGCTGACCACCTCGTTCGATCATATCGCGCAGATGCTCGAGCGTCTGGCGGGCGGGCAATATCGGGAAATGCTCACCGTCGGCGCGGTCGGGACTTTCGCCGTGGGTTGGTTGTTGCCGAGGCTGGCGGACTTTCAGGCGAAACATCCGCTCATAGATTTGCGACTGTCGACCAACAACAATCGAGTGGACGTCGCCGCCGAGGGGCTGGATTACGCGATCCGCTTCGGTGCCGGGGCATGGCACGGCATCGAGGCGATCCGTTTGCTGGAGGCGCCATTATCGGTGCTCTGCGTGCCGGAAATTGCCCGGCAACTGCACACGCCGGGGGATCTTCTGCAGCAGCGTTTGTTGCGCTCCTATCGCACCGATGAGTGGCCGGAATGGTTTCACGCGGCCGGTCTGGCGACCCATGCCGCGCCGCCCCAGAGCATTGTGTTCGACTCGTCGCTGGCGATGATGGAGGCGGCATTGCAAGGCGGCGGGGTGGCACTGGCGCCGCCGTTGATGTTTGCCCGGCAACTGGCGGCGGATCTGATCCGCCAACCCTTTGCCATCGAAATCACCACCGGCAGCTATTGGCTGACGCGGTTGCAGTCACGGCCGGAGACGTCGGCGATGGCGGCGTTCAGACACTGGTTACTGGAGGTTGCGCAGGCTTAGCGCACCAGGCACGGCTTCTTGTTATCAAACGTCCAGCCCGGAATCAGAAACTGCATCGCCACGCTGTCATCCCGCGCGCCGAGCCCCATGCCTTTATAGAGTTCATGGGCCTTGGCCACCTGATCCATGTCCAGCTCCACGCCCAGCCCCGGTTTCTTCGGCACCTGCACGCAGCCGTCGACGATTTGCAGCGGTGCCTTGGTCAGACGCTGGCCGTCCTGCCAGATCCAGTGGGTGTCGATGGCGGTGATGTCGCCCGGCGCGGCGGCCGCGACGTGGGTGAACATCGCCAGGGAAATGTCGAAGTGGTTGTTGGAATGCGAACCCCAGGTCAGGCCCCATTCGTGGCACATCTGGGCCACGCGCACAGAACCCTGCATGGTCCAGAAATGTGGGTCGGCCAGCGGAATGTCCACCGACTGCAACTGAATCGCGTGGCCCATTTCACGCCAGTCGGTGGCGATCATGTTGGTAGCGGTTTTCAGCCCGGTGGCGCGACGGAATTCAGCCATCACTTCACGGCCCGAATAACCGTTTTCCGCACCGCACGGGTCTTCGGCATAGGCCAGTACATGATGCTGGTCGCGGCACAGTCGGATCGCTTCTTTCAGTGACCACGCACCGTTCGGATCGAGAGTAATGCGCGCGTCGGGGAAGCGCTCGGCCAGTGCGGTCACCGCTTCGATTTCGGCATCGCCGCTGAGCACGCCGCCCTTGAGTTTGAAGTCCTTGAAGCCGTAACGCGCATGGGCCGCCTCTGCCTGACGCACTACGGCGTCGGCGGTCATGGCTTTCTCGTGACGTACGCGGAACCAGTCGTTGTCGGCATCCGGTTCGCTGCGATAGGCGAGGTCGGTTTCCCGGCGATCGCCCACGTAGAACAGGTAACCGAGCATCTTCACTTCATCGCGCTGCTGGCCTTCGCCGAGTAACGCAGCCACCGGTACGTCGAGGTGCTGGCCGAGCAGGTCGAGCAGGGCGGCTTCGAGCCCGGTGACCGCGTGAATGGTGATGCGCAGGTCGAACGTTTGCAGACCACGGCCGCCGGCATCGCGGTCGGCGAAGGTCTGGCGCACCTGGTTGAGGATCTTCTGATACGTGCCGATCGGGCTGCCGACCACCAGGCTGCGGGCGTCTTCGAGGGTCTGGCGGATGCGTTCGCCGCCGGGCACTTCACCGACGCCGATGTGGCCGGCGTTGTCCTTGAGGATGACGATGTTACGGGTGAAAAACGGCCCGTGGGCGCCGCTCAGGTTGAGCAGCATACCGTCGTGGCCGGCCACCGGGATGACTTGCATTTCGGTGATGATCGGGGCTTTGGCGATGTCGTGTGCGGTCATGTCTTGTTGTCCTTTCAAACGGATTCAGGCGTGTTTCGGCGCGGCATCGGCTACGGCGATGTCAGGAGCGGATTTGGGTGTCATGCGGGCGGCGAACACGATGATTGCGGCGATGATCGAGGTTGCGGCCAGACCATAGAGGCCGCCCTGAATCGAACCGGTGTGTTGTTCCAGCAGGCCGAAAGTGGTGGGGGCGACGAAGCCGCCGAGGTTGCCCACCGAGTTGATCAACGCGATCACGGCAGCGGCGATTCGAGCATCGAGATAGGCCTGCGGAATCGGCCAGAACAGTGACGACGCAGATTTGAAACCCAGCGCAGCAAAGCAGATCGCGACGAAGGCAAAAATCGGCCCGCCAGTGGTGGACATGAACATCCCTGCGGCGGCGATCAACAGCGCCGTGGCCACCCACGCCTGCTGGTGTTTCCACTTCGCCGAGAACGAGGCGAACGCGTACATGCCGATGATCGACAGCAGCCACGGAATCGAGTTGAACAGGCCGACCTGGAAGTCGCTCATCTCGCCCATCTTCTTGATGATGCTCGGCAGCCAGAACGTCGCGGCGTAGATAGTCAATTGAATGAAGAAGTAGATCAGGCAGAACAGGATGATCTGGCGATCCTTGAGCAGCTTGCCCAGCGACGGCCGGATCGGCGTTGCGGCTTCGCGGGCCTTCTGTTCATCGTCGATGGCTATGACCAGCGCATCCTGCTCGGCGCGGGTCAGCCACTTCGCATCGTGGGGTTTGGCGTCGAGCCAGAACCAGACGAACACGCACAGGCCGACCGAGAACATCCCTTCAATGAAATACATCCACTGCCAGCCGTGCAGGCCCAGGCCTTCGATCTGCAACAGCAGGCCGGACAGCGGACCGGAAATCAGCGAGGCCACGGCCGAACCGCTCAAGAAAATCGCAATCGCCTTGCCGCGCTCGGCCCCCGGCAACCAGCGGGTGAAGTAGTAGATCACTCCGGGAAAGAACCCGGCTTCGGCCACGCCGAGCAAAAAACGCAGGATGTAGAAGTGGGTTTCGTTCTGGATGAACGCCATCCCGGCGGCCACCAGGCCCCAGGTGAGCATGATGCGGGTCAGCCAGATTCGTGCGCCGACCTTTTGCAGCAGCATGTTGGAGGGGACTTCGAACAGCGCGTAACCGATGAAGAACAGTCCGGCACCGAAACCGTAGGCCGCGGCACCGATGCCGAGGTCATGTTCCATGTGAGTGCGGACGAAGCCGATGTTCACCCGGTCAATGTAATTGACGATGAACATGATCACGAACAGCGGCAGGACGTGGCGTTTGACTTTGGCAATGGCGGAGGACAGCACCGAATCGGCGCCCTCGTTCATCCCGGCAATGGATGATTTCACTTGGTTTTCTCCCACTCGTTATTTTTATGCGGGGTGTGGCTGGGTGTTGCGTTGTTGATAGACATCATACAACTAGATTTTTTTGTCCTACAAGCGGGAGAGGTCAATCAAATTTGTCTACGGCGATCGGTTTTTATGCTCTTTTAGGTTTTTAGTGCCGTTTTTGTTGGCTTTTATAGGGGTTGTGACAGGCGTGGCAAAGCATTCCATGCCAGTGGTCGTGGGGCGACTGCTCGGCGCAACGGGAGATTTTCTAGCTGAAATCGAGTGTTGTCATACAAGTTGATCCCCGGAGTTCATAGGAGCTCATACAAGTCATCGCACCCAGTGCTACGATCGTGTGTCCTGATCACCGGAACCGACCATGCAAGAAGACCTCGACGCACCTGCTCGCAAACGCGCGCACAACCTGGCCCATGACCTGGTGGAAAAACTCACCCAGAGCATCCTGCTCGGCCAGATGCTGCCCGGTGACAAGCTGCCGTCGGAAAACTCGATCGTTCAGGAACACGGCGTCAGTCGCACCGTGGTGCGCGAGGCGATTTCCAAGTTGCAGGCGTCGGGACTGGTGGAGACGCGGCACGGCATCGGCACCTTCGTGATCGAACGCGCACCGGAGCAGGGGTTGCGGCTGAATGTCGACACCGCACTGGGCGTACGCAGCATTCTCGAGTTGCGCATGGGTCTGGAGACACAAGCTGCGGCGCTGGCCGCGCAGCGTCGCACCGAGCAACAACTGGTGCAGATGCGTCAGGCACTCGATGACTATCAGCGTCTATTGGCCAACAACGACAGCTGCGTTGAAGCCGACCGGCGCTTTCATCTGCTGATTGCCGAAGCCACCGGCAATGTCTGCTTCACCGAAATCATGCAGCACCTGGGCAGCGCGATGATTCCGCGCACGCGGGTCAATGCGGCAGAACGCGGGGCGGTGGATTTGAGCAAGCTCGGGCAACTGGCGAATCTTGAGCATGAGGCGATTTTCAACGCGATCAAACGTCAGGATCCGGACGCGGCGCGGGCGGCGATGTGGCTGCACCTGAGCAACAGTCGTGACCGGTTTTCGGCAGGCGGAGCCTGAAGCGCCGCGGCTCACATCTCAATGGCCCGCACCACCGCCGGCCGCTCCAGATTCAACGCCAGCACGCTGATCAACACTACCGCCGACCCCACCAGCACCAGCAGCGTCGGACGTTCACCCAGTCCCACCGAAGCAATCCCCATCGCAGTCGGTGGAATCAGGTACAGCGTCATCGTCGCCCGGCTCAGGTCCACATGCTTTAGCACGAATGCCCACGCCAGGTAGGCGAGGGCGCTGGGAAACACCCCCAGACCCAGCACCGCCCATTGCACCCGCAGCGGCGCATTGATCACGCTGTCGACCAGCCCCGGCAAGTAGATCAACAGCAACAGCGTGCCGGACCACACCGTGTAGCAAACCAGCGTCAGTCCGTCGTAGCGCCGGGCGTGGTGTTTTTGCAGGGCGAAGTAAACGCTCCACGACACCGCCGCCAGCAGGATCAGCAAACCATGGGCGTCGATGCTGCCGAGACCGCGATCGCCGCTCACCACAATCACCACGCCGACCAATCCCAGCAACACGCAACCCCAGCGCCAGACGCTGACCCGATCCTTGAACAGAAACCGCGCCAGCAGCGTGCTGAACAGCGGTGTCGATTGCGCCAGCACACTGGATGCGCCGGCGCTGACGCTTTGCTGGCCGATGTTCAGTACGACGTGGTGCAGGCTGACGGCAAAAAAGCCCAGGGCCAATAACAGTGGCAGGTCTTGAAAGCGCGGTAGGTGAATGCCTTTGAAGCCTGCAATCACTGCCATGAACAGCGATGCCAGCAGAAACCGCAGCAACGCCAGATGACCGGGATCGTAAGCTTGCAGGCCGATGTGGATGCCGGTCGGCGAATAGGCCCAGCAGCCGACGACGAAGGCCATGGCCAACAGGATTTTCAAAGGCGAAGTGGAAGGCATGAGCGAGGCACCAAGAGGGTTGATGCGTCGAGTATCCGGGTCGCCAATCATTCGTCACAACTGACTTATACTGCGCAAACCGTTCACTCAGAGTGATGATTATGGAGCTGGCACAGATCCGCATGTTCAAGACCGTGGCCGAGGTCGGCAGCATCGCCAAAGCCGCCGAAAGGCTGTTTTGCGTGCCGTCGAACATCACGGCGCGGATCAAATCCCTGGAAACGGAGCTGGGTGTGGCGCTGTTTCTGCGTGAAGGGCGGGGGTTGCGGATCAGTCCTGCGGGGCAGACTTTTCTCGCCTATGCAGAAAGGATTCTGGCACTGACGGCCGAAGCCAAGCGCGCAGTCGATCCCGGCGCCGAACCGTCCGGGCCGCTGCGCATCGGCGCCATTGAATCCTCGGCCACCGGGCGACTGCCGCGCCTGCTGGCGAAATTTCACAAACGCTATCCGAACGTGGCGCTGGAACTGACCACCGGTACCTGGGGGCAATTGCTCGACGATACGGTCAGTCATCGCCTGGACGGCGCGATCGTTGCGGTGGACGTCGAACGCTCCCGGCTCAAACGCACGCCGATGTATCGCGAAGAATTGCTGTTGATCGCATCGACCTCGTTCGGGCCGGTGCGCAACCTCGCCGATTTGCAGGACAAGACCGTGTTCATGTGGCCGCAGGGTTGTCCGTATCGCGCCGCGCTGGAGCACTGGCTGTTGCGCCAGGGGCTGTCGCTGCCGATTGTCAGCCTGGCCAGTTACGGGGCGATTGTCGGTTGTGTGAGTGCCGGGGCGGGCGTGGCGCTGGTGCCCAAGGGCGTGTTCGAGCAATACGCCAAAGGCGCGGGGTGTACGGGTTTCGAGTTTCCCGAACTGACGGCCATCGACAATTTGTTCTACTGGCATGAAAACGCCGGGGTGCACCCGGCGCGTGAGGCATTTGTGGCGATGTTGCGTGAGGAGTTTGCTTGAGCCGGATCAGGCTCCGCTCACGTCGCGCATCAACAGCCCGAAGTGCAGATCCACGGCGTCCGGAATCGGCAAGTACACGGTGTGCCCATCTCCCGGTGCCACGTCGATGGCTTCGCCCTTGAGGTTCTGCAGTTCCTGCAGATCAAAATGGAAATTGCCCTTGGGTGTCATCAGTTCCAGATGATCGCCCAGGGCAAATCGGTTCTTCACCTTGACCTCGGCGAGCCTGTCCCGACGTTCGCCGGTCAGCTCGCCAACGAATTGCTGACGCTCTGACACCGAGCTGCCGTTCTGGTAGTTCTGGTATTCGTCATGGACGTGCCGACGCAGGAAACCTTCGGTGTAGCCGCGCTGGGCCAATGACTCCAGATCGGTCATCAGGCTGCGGTCGAATTCACGGCCGGCCACTGCATCGTCGATGGCCCGGCGGTACACCTGGGTAGTGCGTGCGCAATAAAAGTGGGATTTGGTCCGGCCTTCGATCTTCAGCGAGTGCACGCCCATGCGGGTCAGGCGCTCGACGTGCTGCACCGCGCGCAGGTCCTTGGCGTTCATGATGTAGGTGCCGTGCTCGTCTTCGAAGGCCGGCATCATCTCGCCGGGACGATTGGCTTCCTGCAACAGGAACACCTGATCGGTGGGGGCGCCGAGGCCGAGGGTCGGTTGCGGTTCGAAGCTCTGCACGATTTCGCCGAGCGAGTTCTCGGTGGCTTCCTGGGCCGAGTATTTCCAGCGGCAGGCGTTGGTGCAGGTGCCTTGATTGGCGTCGCGTTTGTTCATGTAGCCCGAGAGCAGGCAGCGGCCGGAATAGGCCATGCACAGCGCGCCGTGGACGAATACTTCCAGCTCCATGCCCGGCACTTGCTCGCGGATTTCGCCGATCTCTTCCAGCGACAATTCACGGGACAGGATGATCCGACTCAAGCCCTGCTGTTGCCAGAATTCGACACTCGCCCAGTTCACCGTGTTGGCCTGCACCGAGAGGTGGATCGGCATCTGCGGGAAGTGCCGGCGCACCAGCATGATCAGGCCGGGGTCGGACATGATCAGCGCGTCCGGTGCCATTTCGATCACCGGCGCCAAGTCCTTGAGGAAGGTCTTCAGTTTGGCATTGTGTGGCGCGATGTTGACCACCACGTAGAAGCGCTTGCCCTGGGCCTGGGCTTCACGAATGCCGAGCGCCAGATTGGCGTGATCGAACTCGTTGTTGCGCACCCGCAGGCTGTAGCGCGGCTGGCCGGCATACACCGCATCGGCCCCATAGGCGAAGGCATAACGCATGTTTTTCAGGGTGCCGGCGGGGGCGAGCAGTTCGGGGGTGAAGGAGGTCGTCATGGCGGCGTCGGTCGCAAAAGCGCGGCAGGGTAGAGCAGTTGCGCCGAGGGTTTATTGATCTGGATCTATGCTCCATGAAGAAACACGGCACTCGCGCTGATGCTGGCTGACTAAACGGGACGGGCGCGGGTGGCGCCTGACTGACCTGGACCGGACATGAACCAAAAGAGTCTGCAATTCAAATCCCTCACCGTGCTGCTGTTTCTGGTGACGGTCGCCTTCATCTGGATCTTGCTGCCGTTCTACGGCGCGGTGTTCTGGGCAGTGATCCTTGGCATCCTGTTCGCACCGATGCAACGTCAGTTGCAGCTGAAATTCGGCTGGCAACGCAACCTGACCTCACTGTGTACCTTGAGCATCTGCCTGGTGATCGCAATCTTGCCGGTGATCGTCCTCAGTGCGCTGCTGGTGCAGGAAGGCGCGACGCTTTACGACAATATCGAAAGCGGCAAGCTCGATATCGGCGCCTATCTGGCGCAGTTCAAGCACAGTCTGCCGCCTTACTTTCAGCACCTGCTTGATCGCTTCGGCATGGGCGAGCTCAATGCCTTGCGCGAGAAGATCGTCAAGGCTGCCATGCAGGGCAGTCAGGCGCTGGCGAGCCAGGCATTCAGTTTCGGCCAAGGAACTTTCGAGTTCGTGGTGAGTTTTTTCATCATGTTGTATTTGCTGTTTTTCTTCCTGCGCGACGGCGCCGAACTGGCGCGCAAAGTCCGCACGGCGGTGCCGCTGGAAGAGCATCACAAGCGGCGTCTGCAACTGAAATTCAATCGGGTGGTGCGGGCCACGGTCAAAGGCAACCTGCTGGTGGCCATTACGCAAGGTGCGTTGGGCGGGGCGATTTTCTGGTTTCTCGACATTCCCAGTGCCTTGCTCTGGGCGGTGCTGATGGCGTTTCTGTCGCTGCTGCCGGCGGTGGGGGCAGGGATCGTCTGGGCGCCGGTGGCGGTTTACTTCCTGCTCAGCGGGATGATCTGGCAGGGCGTGGTGCTGGGGCTGTTCGGGGTGTTCGTGATCGGTCTGGTGGATAACGTGCTGCGCCCGATCCTGGTGGGCAAGGACACCCGGATGCCGGACTACATGATTCTGATCTCGACCCTGGGCGGACTGGCCGTGTTCGGTCTCAACGGTTTTGTGATCGGGCCGCTGATCGCTGCATTGTTCATGTCGAGCTGGGCGTTGTTCATCGAGTCCAAACCGAAAGTGCAGCTGCCTTAAGCCTTGAACGGTCCGTCGATCAGTCGTTGCGACAGCGCCTGAGCGGCTGGCAAGGAGGTGAGCGGACCGCTGACCGGCTCGCCGTCGCGCACCAGATACCAGCAGGCGAGCAGGCCCAGCTCTCTGAGCGATGCGGGAACCGCGCTGCCGACAACGGACATGATTTGAACCTGAGCCATGACAAGTACCTCCATCAATCGATGGAGCTACCTTAGGGATTCGGCCGTTTCAGGGACAATCAACGCTTTCGATAGTGGTCATTGACGCCGTTGAGGGCCGGGTCAATCGACCACCTGGTCAAGCATGTGCACGATCTCGTGCTCGTTGAGCAGACCCTTGCGCACCAGGTTTTCCGCCAGCAGCGAGAGAAATTTCGCCGTGCGGTGGCCTTCCAGGTGCTTGAGCTCGGTCAGGGCGTTGTAGACCTTGCCCGACGTGCATAAACCGACGATGCGGTGCGGATTCTGTGTTGGCATTCCAGTCGTCCTTGTTTTTATCAACCTGTTGTATGCGGACGGATTCAGATTGCGGTTCCGTCATGACAAATAGATGACCGTTGTGTGTTTCGGCCCAACGGTCGAGCCCATCATGCCGACTTTAACGGGTGGAACTGTCTCCACAGCGACCTTGGCGAGATTTTTTCAGACGTTGGCCGACGGACGGTCGGCTTTCTCAAGGCCAAAAAAAGCCCCGCTGTAAAAGCGGGGCTTTGTCTGTGTGCTTACCAGCGACCACCGTAGTAGTGCGGGTGGCCGTAATAACCACGGGGCGGACCGTAGTAGACCGGGCCCGGAACATAAACCGGTTGCTGCACATAAACCGGGGCCGGCTGGTAGTAGACCGGTGGCGGCGGTTGCTGCACGTAGACCGGTGCCGGTTGAGCGTAAACAGGCTGTTGGACGTACACCGGCCGATCCTGGTTGATGAGCGCCGAGCCGATGATGGCCGAGCCGACGATCGCACCAAATACCGCCGGACCCTGCCAGCCACCGCCGTGGGCTTCTGCCTGACCCGTGATCGCGAATGCACCAATCAACAAGGCCACGATGGGGAGTTTACGAATCATGATTAATCCTCGGTTCTTCGACCCGGCGTCCGGGCCTGCATCAGGCTCGGGATAGCGCGGGGATACTTCTAAGACAGCAACATTTGGAAAAACAGCACGGCGGCTGGGTAAATTTTGTGTAAGGTCTGTACCGGTTTGCTTACCGGGTTTCGTGCGTCGGCTGCGATGCCCGGAACAGACCGCCTTATGATCGTTCAGAACCCGATGGCCTGGCTAATCCCGTCCATCCGAAAGTGCATTCGAAGGAGCCTCCCATGCAGATGAACCCCAACAAAGACACCCAATTGTGCATGTCCCTGTCTGGGCGTCCCGGGAATTTCGGTCTGCGTTTTCATAACCATTTGTACGAGCAATTGGGCCTGAATTTTTATTACAAGGCCTTCAGCAGCCAGGATCTGCCGGGGGCTGTCGGCGGGATTCGGGCGCTGGGCATCCGCGGTTGCGGGGTGTCGATGCCGTTCAAGGAAGCGAGCATTGCGCTGGTCGATGAGCTGGATGCCTCGGCGGCAGCGATCCAGTCGATCAACACCATCGTCAACACCAACGGCCATCTCAAGGCCTACAACACCGATTACATTGCGATTGCCCAGTTGCTGGAAACCCACGCGGTGCCGAAGGACTCGACTTTCGCCCTGCGCGGCAGCGGTGGCATGGCCAAGGCTGTGGCCAGTGCCTTGCGCGATGGTGGTTACAAAAACGGTCTGATAGTGGCCCGCAATGAGCGCGCCGGGCGTGCACTGGCGGACTCCCTGGGCTATCGCTGGCAGGCGGAACTGGGCGACGAGCGCCCGCAGATGCTGATCAACGTGACCCCGGTCGGCATGGACGGCGGCCCGGAAGCGGGACAGCTTTCTTTTGACGTGGATGTGATCAAGTCTGCCGACACTGTGTTCGATGTGGTGGCGATCCCCTCGGAAACCCCGCTGATCGTGCGTGGGCGTGCCGAAGGTAAAAAAGTGATCACCGGGCTGGAAGTGATCGCGATCCAGGCGCTGGAGCAGTTTGTGCTGTACACCGGTGTGCGGCCGACGGTCGAGCAGTTCGAAGCAGCGGTGGCGTTTGCCCGCAGCTAAAGAGCTTGGGTCGTGCGGTGCCTGACCGGGCCTTTTCGCGAGCAAGCCCGCTCCCACATTGAAATGCATTTCCCCCCTGTGGGAGCGGGCTTGCTCGCGAAGGCCGCGACATGGTTTTTGATCCGAACAGTTTGCCTATACTGCCGGATCAGCAAGCACAGACTTGCCCTTCACAAAAGCCGAGGTTTGCATGCATCCGCCCATTCTCAACCTGAATGACGTCGAACTCGAACCGCTGCCCGAAGCCTTGGCTCCCGAAGGCGAAACCGCCGGGCGTTATCAGCAACGATTCGCCCGGGTCGGCCAGCAATTAGGCGCGCAGAAGCTCGGTTATCGGCTGTATGCGCTGCCGCCGGGCATGCGTGGCAGTCCGTTTCACAGTCATCGGGTCAATGAGGAAATGTTTTACGTGGTGGCCGGGGAAGGGGAGGTACGCCTCGGTGCCGAACGTTTCCCGATCCGCGCCGGCGACGTGATCGCCTGCCCGCCGGGCGGCCCGGAAGCGGCGCACCAGATCATCAATACCAGCTCGCAGGAACTGCGCTATCTGGCGGTCAGCACTCAGCAGCAACCGGAAATCTGCGAGTACCCGGATTCGAACAAATACGCGGTGATGGACAACTTTAATATCGATGCCGAAGGCAATGCCTCGGGCTTCGTGGCGGTGGCGCGGCAGGCGGACGGGGTGGATTACTGGGACGGCGAATAGCGCCGTCCCCGGTGTGCTTATTCCTCGAGGCGGGCCAGACGCTCTTCCAGTGCCGCAATGCGCGCTTCCAGCTCTTCGATGCGCTCCACTGACACACCGCTGGCAGCCCCGCGATCACTCGGGTTCTGCCGCGCCGCGATAATCGCCTCGATGTCCGCCGGATCGCCCAGTGCGTGGGTGTAGCGATCCTCGCGCTGGCCGGCCTGGCGTGGAATCAACACCGCCAGATCGCGAGCGATCAGACGTTCCAGCTGATGCACCACTTGTTCGGCGTCTTCGAACTCATGCATGCGACCGCTGCGGGTCAGCAGCTCGTTGACGGTCTGCGGGCCGCGAAGAAACATCAAACCGGTCAGGATCAATTGCGCCGGCACCAGTTCCAGCGCCTTGTCGACCTTGTGCTCCCAGCGGTCGGCGCGACTGCCCATCACCAGTTTGGCAAAGCCGCGACCTTCGAGGGCGCGCAGGCTCTGGCCGACCTGGCCCTGGGTCAGGTTCATCACCGGTTCCCGGCTGGTCTTCTGATTGCAGGCCAGCACCAGCGCGTTGAGGGTCAGCGGATAGGTTTCCGGGCTGGTGGCCTGTTTCTCGATCAGCGAACCCAGAATGCGGATTTCCGTGGCGTTGAGCCGTGGTTCGTCGGAGCGGGTTTCAAATTCTGTGGTCATCGCGCGTTCCCTCTGCAGTCGAAGGCGCCTAGCCTAATCCTTGCTGGATAAAAGACAAGCCGCGCCGCCATGCGAGCATGGCTATAATCGCCCCACGATTCACCCAGCCACCACGTGAGACTGTCATGACCATTTCCTTGTACGCCGCATCCGTTCCGGTTTTCCAACAAATGCTCAACGCCCTGAGCGATGTGCTGAAAAAGGCTGAAACCCACGCCACCGAGAAAAATATCGACCCGAACGCCTTCCTGCAGGCCCGCCTGTACCCGGACATGTTCCCGCTGGTGCGCCAGGTGCAGATCGCGGTGGACTTCGCCAAAGGCGTTTCCTCGCGTCTGGCTGAAGTCGAAATCCCGAAATACGACGACACAGAAACCACCTTCGCCGAGCTGCAAGCGCTGATCGCCAAGGTCCTGGCCTTCATCGGCGAGTTCAAGCCTGAGCAAATCAACGGCAAGGAAGGCATCGAGATCGTGACCCGTCCGGGCACGCCGAAAGAGAAGCGCTTCAGTGGCCAGGCTTACCTGCTGAGCTACGGCCTGCCGCAGTTCTTCTTCCACGTCACCACCGCTTACGACCTGCTGCGCCACAACGGTGTGGAAGTGGGCAAGCGCGATTACATGGGCGCGTACTAAGCCCTGCGTATGAAAAAGCCCGCCAAGGTTTGCGCCTTGGCGGGCTTTTTGTTGCGCTGGATTTTTACGCCGGACGCTGGGTTTTCTGTTCTTCGCCCAGGCACGCGGCGGCGGTGAACAGTACGTCGGTGGAGGAGTTCAGCGCCGTCTCGGCCGAGTCCTGCAGCACGCCGATGATGAAACCGACTGCAACCACTTGCATGGCAATCTCGCTCGGAATGCCGAACAGGCTGCACGCCAGCGGGATCAGCAACAGCGAACCGCCAGCTACACCGGACGCGCCACAAGCGCAGATCGCAGCAACAACACTGAGCAGGATCGCGGTCGGGATGTCCACGGCGATGCCCAAGGTGTGCACGGCGGCGAGGGTCAGCACGGTGATGGTGATCGACGCGCCGGCCATGTTGATGGTCGCGCCCAGCGGAATCGAGACCGAATAGGTGTCTTCGTGCAGGCCCAGACGCTTGCTCAGCTCCAGGTTGACCGGAATGTTCGCTGCCGAGCTGCGGGTGAAGAACGCGGTGATGCCGCTTTCACGCAGGCACTGGAGCGTCAGCGGGTACGGGTTGCGGCGCAGCTTCCAGAACACGATCAGCGGGTTCATCACCAGCGCCACGAACAGCATGCAGCCCAGCAATACCGCCAGCAGGTGCGCGTAACCGACCAGCGCGCCGAAACCGGAGGTGGCCAGGGTCGAGGCCACCAGGCCGAAAATCCCCAGCGGTGCGAAGCGAATTACCACGCGCACGATCAGGGTCACGCCGTTGGACAGGTCACTGACGACTTCGCGGGTGGTGTCGCCGGCGTGGCGGATGGCCACGCCCATGCCGATGGCCCAGGCCAGAATGCCGATGAAGTTGGCGTTCATCAGTGCGCTTACCGGGTTATCGACCACGCTCAGCAGCAGGCTTTGCAGCACTTCGCCGATGCCGCCCGGAGCGGTCACGGCAATGTTGTCGGTGGACAGCACCAGATGCGACGGAAACATCGTGCTGGCGATCACCGCGACTACGGCGGCGGCGAAGGTGCCCAGCAGATAGAGGAACAGAATCGGCCGGATATGGGTTTCCTGACCGTGCTTGTGGTTGGCGATCGACGCCATGACCAGCACGAACACCAGGATCGGGGCCACGGCTTTCAGCGCCGAGACGAACACCTTGCCGATGAATGCGGTGCCCTTGGCGGCCTCCGGCGCGAACAGTGCCAGGGCGATGCCGGCAATCAGGCCAATCAGGATCTGCGTGACCAGGCTGAGGCTTTTAAGGCGTTGCAATAGAGAAGGGGATGAAACGGTCATGACGGCATCTCTGGTTTTTTTATAGGGTGCAAGGTCGCGTGATCCGGGCGTTGAATCGGGGGCAGGCCACAGACACGAACCGAAAGGGCTGGCGCGACAGTCACACCGTTAAACGGGTGGCTGAACAGGGTGTACGTTTTGCAGGGCGCGGACTTTATCACAGCGTAGGCCTTGTCCTTCAGGCCTGTGACGATCTGCCACCGAAACGTTCGGCCACATAGACAGGTTTGTGCAAGTCACCCGGGAAACACTCTGTTAAGATTGCGCATCCTTATTTTCAAGTTCTGCCGGCGGGCCTTCGGGTCAACGCTGGTGTCGTCGTTTTGCTGGAGTTCCTCATGCTGTTGCCCATCCTTCTGTTGTCCGCCGCCGGGTTTACGGTGCTGACCACAGAGTTCGTCATCGTCGGCCTGTTGCCGGCAATTGCCCGCGACCTGGCCGTCACCATCCCGCAAGCCGGGCTGCTGGTGACGCTATTCGCTTTCACCGTGGCCATGTTCGGCCCGTTCTTGACGGCATATTTCGCCCGTTTCGAACGGCGCAAACTGTTTATCACCATCCTGATCATGTTCGGCCTGGCCAACACCGTGGCAGCACTGGCGCCGAACATCTGGGTCATGGCCATTGCCCGGTTGATTCCGGCGTTGGGGCTGCCGGTATTCTGGGCCCTGGCCAGTGAAACGGCGGTAGACATCGTCGGCCCGGACTTTGCCGGCCGCGCCATCGCCAAGATCGGCTTCGGGATCGTCTGCGCCACGGTGTTCGGCATCCCCGTCGGCACGCTGATTTCCGATGCATTCGGCTGGCGCAGTGCGTTCGCCATTCTGGCGGTGATCGCGTTCGCCAAGGCCTTGTTGCTGTTTGTCTACTTGCCGAAAACCAGCCTGCACCAGCATCAGGTCAGTTTCGCTTCGCAGTTCAAGATCCTGCGCAGCCCGCTGATGCTCGGCCATGTGCTGCTGTCGATCCTGGTGTTCAGCGGCATGTTCACCGCCTACACCTATCTGGCGGACATTCTTGAGCGTCTGGCCGGCTTCAATGGCACCGTGGTCGGCTGGTGCCTGATGGGCTTTGGCGCGGTCGGTCTGATCGGCAACTCGCTGGGCGGTCGCGCGGTGGATCGCCATCCGCTGATGGCCTCGGTGATGTTCTGCGCGTTCATGATTCCCGGGATGGTGGCATTGGTGCCGAACATCAATTCGTCGCTGGGTCTGGCGGCGGCGATGGGCATCTGGGGCGTGACTCAGGCAGCGCTGTTTCTGGTCAGTCATGTGCGCTTGATGAAAGCCGCACCGGAAGCGCCGGCCTTCGCCGCGTCGCTGAACATCGCCGGGGCCAACCTGGGGATTGGTCTGGGCGCGATCATTGGCGGTCGGGTGATCGACAGCGCCGGTCTGGGCTTCGTGGGTTTCGCCGCCGCCGGGTTCATTCTGCTGTCGATTTTCCTCGCCATGGTGCTGATGGTGCTCAAGCCGCGCGACGTCTGTGCGCCGGCTTAAAAGGCTGTAAACAGCTCGCGTCGGGCACCTTCGGTAATCGCTTTGATGCCGGGGTGCTTGACCTTGCGCTCCACCGAGATCGCGTAGAACGACTCGCTCACCGCATCGGTCTGGCCGATCAACTCGACGCCATACTGGCGTTTCACCTCATCGGCAATCACGCTCGGGCCAATGAAAATCCCGCTGCCGGATTGGCCGAACGCCTGCATCAAGGCGCTGTCATCGAACTCCCCGACAATCCTCGGCTGAATCTGCTGCTCCGCGAACCAGCGCTGTAAACGGCTGCGCACCACGGTTTCTGCGCCGGGGATCAACAGCGGTGCACCGTGCAGGCTGCGCGGGAAATCCTGACCGTATTGCGCCGCCAGTTCGGCGGTGGCGAAGAAGCTGATCCCGCATTCGCCGAGCTTCTGGCTGTAACCCTTGATGTCCAGATGCGAGGGCATCGGGCTGTCGGAGATCACCAGGTCCAGGCGCTGGATCGCCAGATCCGCCAGTAATCGCTCGAGTTTGTCTTCGCGGCAGGTGATTCGCAGCGGTTCGCTCAACTCCATGGTCGGCGCGATCAGTCGATAGACGATGGATTTGGGCACCACGTCCGCCACTCCCACGCGGAACAGGATCTGTTGCTCATTGGGCTGGGCGCGCAGCATCAGTTCCAGCTCGCCGCCGAGCTGAAACATCTGCTCGGCGTAGGGCAGGGCCTGGCGTCCGGCTTCTGTGAGTTCGAGTTGCCGGCCGACCCGTTGAAACAACTCGATGCCATAGGTCTGTTCGAGCAGTGAAATCTGACCGCTGATGGTCTGTGGCGTCAGGTTCAGTTGCTCGCACGCGCGTACGATGCTGCCGGTCTTGGCCACCACCCAGAAGTAATGCAGTTGTCGGTAATTGAGCATGGGGTTGGGTCCGCCAGATACAGTTCGTATAAATCGAAGTATAGCCGCTAAAAATACGAATTTTCCTGAAGTGTTTGTCTCCCTAGAATGCCCAGCCATCGACGGGCGGTCTGTGACCCTGTCTGTTCATACGAAGGAAACCTCATGAAATACACGATCCCGGCACTGATGTTTACGTCTTTACTGCTTATGGCGGGTTGCGACCAGGCGGAAAAAAGCGCCCAGCAACTGATGGGCAAGGCCGCCGAGAGCGCCAAGCAGGCGATCGACGATACGCACAAAGCCGCCGAGCAGGCGCTCAGTGAGGCCACTGGCGGTCTGATCGAGAAAAAAGAAGCGCCGGAAAAAGATGCGGACAAATCCGAATCTTCCTCCAAGACCATCTAAATCGTCTTACAAGAGTCAGGACTGACCCATGGAATACCTGTTAGAACTCGCTTCCAGCCCGACGGCCTGGATTGCTTTGGCCACACTGGTGGTGATGGAGATCGTGCTCGGCATCGATAACCTGATCTTCATCTCGATCCTGACCAACAAGCTGCCCGAGCAGTACCGTCAGAAAGCCCGCCGTCTGGGTATCGGCATGGCGCTGATCATGCGTCTGGCCCTGTTGAGCACCATCGCGTTCATCGTGCAGTTGACCGAGCCTGTCATCGAGATCCTTGGTCAGGCGTTCTCCTGGAAGGACATGATCCTGATCGCCGGTGGCCTGTTCCTGGTGTGGAAAGCGACGACCGAGATCCATCACAGCATGGACCCGGTGCCTGACGATCCGAAGTCGGCGACCTCGACAGTGACCCTGGGTTTTGCCGCCGCCATCGGGCAGATCCTGATGCTGGACATGGTGTTCTCGATCGACAGCATCATTACCGCTGTCGGCATGACCGAACACTTGCCGATCATGGTGATCGCGGTGGTGGTTTCGGTACTGGTGATGCTGTTTGCGGCTGACCCGCTGGCGAAGTTCATCAACGATAACCCGTCGGTGGTGATGCTGGCCCTGGGCTTCCTGATCATGATCGGCATGACGCTGATCGCCGAAGGCTTCGGTGCCCACGTGCCGAAAGGTTATGTGTATGCCGCCATGGCGTTCTCGGCCGCGATTGAGGTGTTGAACATGATGTCCCGTCGGGCGAAGCAGAAGAAGCTGGCTGCCCAGGCGTAACCGCTGAAAAATCGAAGGCCGCGTGACTGGCAAGAGTCGCGCGGCCTTTTTTGTTTGAATCGATTGAAAGAAGTCAGTGCGCAGTGGCGTGACGGGCGTTGTGTTTTTCGATCTTCCTGGTCGGTGCAGGCTGCGCAGGGTGGTGATGGCGGCGGGAAATACGCAGCACACCCCACAGCATGGCGGCGGCTACGGCCAGCCAGCCGGCAATCAACATCACAATGGTCATGGTCAGGCTCATCGGTGCCTCCTCTTTGCCCTGCGTCGGGCGCTCACTCTTTTGCTGTCTATCGAGTGACAGTCTAGTCGCTGGCGTGTTTCAGCCTATTGACCAAAGGTCGGTGGTGACCAATCACTTCGCTCTATGCAATCGATGCATCTGCCTCTTTGGGCTATACCGCAGCGTTGCGCCGTCCTATGATCCTCGACCACGCCGGAACACGATGACCGGTAACTGATCAAGAGAGTGACGATGGTGCAGCTATTTTCCCGGATTCGCGCGGCCCTGCTGGTGGCCGGTTGCGTGACAGCGTTGGTGGGGTGTGCAGGCAGTGTGGCGCCGGAAGTCCAGCGTCTGCCGGAACGGGTCGAGCTCAGCGGCACCTTCTATAGGGGCGAAGCCAATCAGAGCGGGCCACAGGTGCTGGCCAGTCTGCTGTCGCAGCAAGGCATCGTGATCACCCCCGGGCTGTTGGAAAAACCTCTGCACCTGCCGGGTGCCGAGGACAAGCTTCAGCAGAACATGCAGAACCTTGCCCGCGAATACGGCATGGTCGTATACCCGGTAGATGCCCGCTTGCCGGCGCTGCTGACCCAGGTGGCGGCGGGGTATCCGGTGATGGTGCGTTTCAGTGAAGGATCGGCGTTCTGGGCAGAGCCGCGTTACGCGATCCTTTCCGGCTATGACCGCAAGAAGCAGAAGGTTCTGCTGCGCGCGGGGATGAACCGTCGTGAACTGATGAGTTTCAGTGCTTTTGAATCAGCGCTCGAGAAGTCGGGGGGCTGGGCGGTATTGATTCAGAAACCGACCCAGATCCCGGCGTCCGTCGATCGGCAGCGCTGGTTGAAAGCCGCCGACGAACTGGCGCAGGCCGGCCAGGAGCGTGAAGCCGCGCAAGCGCGCAAGGCATTGGGAGCGCAGTGAGAGTCCGTTCGTCCCCTGCCGGGCACCCGGGAACGGGGCTGCGCTCTTAAAGGTAACGCCCGATTATTCGGGTGATTACCCGAATGAGAGGTGCGTATGAGTACGGATTCGAGCTTTGACGACCATAAACCGGACAGTGTGCCGACCACGCCGGAGCCTGACGTGGATCCGGTGCTCGATCCGGACAGTCCCCTGCGTGATCCGCTGGCGCGTCCTGCGGTAGTGACCCCGAAGCATCGCCCCGACCCCTGTGCTGGTGACGGCATTCCCGATGATGATCAGATGCCGCTGCCCAACGACTGAACCGGCAGACGTAAAAAAGCCCCGAATGTTCGGGGCTTTTTCTTGTGTCGCGGGTTACTTGGAGGCTTCGACCACGCCGCTCTGGCGACCCTTGAGGTTCTTCTCGGCCTTGTACTGCTGGGCCACCGCCGGAACGTTGGTGCTCCGGCCGGTTTCCATCCAGCTGCGGATGCGGCTGGCATCGGCGAAGTGGGTGTATTTGCCGAATGCATCGAGAATCACCAACGCAACCGGGCGATTGCTCATTCGCGTCACGAGTACCAGGCAGTGGCCGGCGGGATTGGTGAAGCCGGTCTTGGTGATCTTGATGTCCCAGTCGGCCTTGTTCACCAGGTGGTCGGTGTTGCGGAAACCCAGGGTGTAATTGGGTTTGCGGAACGAGACGGTCTTTTCCTTGGTGGTGGTGAGTTCGGTCAGGATCGGATGCTTTTGCGCAGCCATCAGCAATTTGCTCAGGTCGCGGGCGGTGGAAACGTTGCGCTCCGACAGACCGGTCGGTTCCACAAAGTGGGTGCTGGTCATGCCCAGCGCCTTGGCCTTGGCGTTCATCGCTGCGATGAAGGCTGCATAACCGCCGGGATAGTGATGGGCGAGGCTCGCGGCGGCGCGGTTTTCCGAGGACATCAGGGCGATCAGCAGCATCTCGCGGCGCGGCAGTTCGCTGCGCAGTTTGACCCGGGAAAACACGCCTTTCATTTCCGGGGTGTGGCTGATGTCGACGTCAATCCATTCGTCCATGTTCTGGTGGGCTTCAACCACGACCAGGCCGGTCATCAACTTGCTGACGGAAGCGATCGGCACGATCACGTCCGGATTGCTGGAGTAGATGACTTTGTTGGTCTGCAGATCCATCAGCAGAGCGCTGCCGGAGGCAATCTTCAACTGTGAAGCGTCTCGGGGAGCAGCGGTGGTTTCGGCGGCGTTGACCGTTGGCGTGAGGAGCGTGCCTGAAAATGCAAAAACCAGGCTCAGGATGGACAGACGAATATTCACGCGGGCGAACTCATGAAGGTTGGATATGCCGTTTTTTGTAACGGACTGTGTCGTAAAACGACGCATTCTAGGAGTATGGCTGAAGATCTGTCGATGGTTGTTTGAAGGGCATGAAAAAGTCGTGAAAAGCCCTGTAAAAATAGGGGTTTCCGGCGAACGGTAAAGGTTTATTCGAGGATATGAAAAACCCCGCACTGGGCGGGGTTCTCGGAGTGCGGAAAACGCGACTCAGGCGTGCAGGGTTTCTGCTGCGTAGAGGGTGTTTTCCAGCAGGCAGGCACGGGTCATCGGGCCGACGCCGCCCGGGACCGGAGTTATCCAGCCAGCGCGAGGCAGGGCGGTTTCGTACACGACGTCACCGACCAGTTTGCCGTCGTCCTGACGGTTGATGCCGACGTCGATCACGATCGCGCCTTCCTTGATCCACTCGCCCTTGACCAGGCCCGGCTTGCCGGCGGCCACCACCACCAGATCGGCGCGGCCGACGTGGCCGGCCAGGTCCTTGGTGAAGCGGTGGGTCACGGTCACGGTGCAGCCGGCCAACAGCAGTTCCATGGCCATCGGGCGACCGACGATGTTGGAAGCGCCGACGACCACTGCGTCCATACCGTAAAGATCGACACCGGTGCTTTCCAGCAGGGTCATGATGCCTTTCGGGGTGCAGGGGCGCAGCAGCGGAATGCGCTGGGCCAGGCGACCGACGTTATAAGGATGGAAACCGTCGACGTCCTTGTCGGGGCGGATGCGCTCCAACAGCTTGGACGCGTCCAGGTGCTCAGGCAGAGGAAGTTGAAGCAGAACGCCGTCGATTGCCGGGTCGTCGTTCAGTCGATCGATCAGATCGGTCAATGCTTCCTGAGTGGTTTCGGAAGGCAGGTCATAGGCTTGGGAGAGGAAGCCGACCTCTTCACAGTCTTTACGCTTGTGCGAGACATAAACCTGAGAGGCAGGATCGCTGCCGACCAGGATCACCGCGAGGCCAGGAGTGCGCAAGCCTTGCTCGCGACGTTCGGCTACCCGTTGAGCGATCTGCTGGCGCAGGCTGGCGGCGATTGATTTGCCGTCGATTAGTTGTGCAGTCATTGCGCGTGATTAACCATCGAGAGGGGAAAAAAAGAGAACGCATTCTCGCATGTCAGACGGTGAGGGCAAAGGCGCTTGGTCAGCAAATTCCCCTAAGCCCTTTAATTAAATGAATTTTTTTCAAAAAGGATTTGACGACCTTCAGGGCTCTCTATACTATTCGTCGCACTTGTCGGGCACAGCCTAGCACTGGTTAAGAAGGTCGAGCGAAATCAACGTTTTGCGAGACTGGAAAGCACTTAGTTTGTAGTCCTCCAAGGGTACAGCTAACAAGGCGCCCGTAGCTCAGCTGGATAGAGCATCCGCCTTCTAAGCGGATGGTCGCAGGTTCGAGTCCTGCCGGGTGCGCCATTAGGCAGCATTGGCACAAGTAACGCGATATGGTGGGCGTAGCTCAGTTGGTAGAGCACGGGATTGTGACTCCCGTTGTCGTGGGTTCGATCCCCATCGTCCACCCCATATTTCGAAAGGCGCCAGATGTAACAGTCTGGCGCCTTTGCTTTAAAAAGCTTCATCCGCGGATGTGGTGGAATTGGTAGACACACTGGATTTAGGTTCCAGCGCCGCGAGGCGTAAGAGTTCGAGTCTCTTCATCCGCACCAATCAAAGCTTCATTCATGCCGTTGGCCGGGTGAAGTTCTACAAAGAAGTTGTTTGGCTTCTTTGGCACGCAATATGGTGGGCGTAGCTCAGTTGGTAGAGCACGGGATTGTGACTCCCGTTGTCGTGGGTTCGATCCCCATCGTCCACCCCATATTTCGAAAAGGCGCCAGACTTAACAGTCTGGCGCCTTTTTTTGTTTTACGGTTTCGGGTTTTCGGCGACTGCCGGTTTCGGGTCGCAGGGCAGGGCGCTTCGTCGTATCAATGTTGCTCGATGATGCCGCGCTGCCCGCCAGCCTTGTATGCAGGGCTGGCTGTCAGGGAGATGATTCAATCGCCTCTATATATAGAAGAGGTTGGTGCAGGGCCCTGGCTTGATTGGCTGTATTTGCTAACAGGGCGAGGCGCAACCGTTTGTCCCCGTCTTCAATTTGCCTGCTGTTTTTTTACCCGTTTTCAGTAGGGTGACTTCTTGAGTTTGACCTACTAGAATGCTTGCCCTTGATTCTTGGGTCGGAAACGGCCGGCTAACGTCTGTGCAACGAGGAATATCCATGCAAGTTTCTGTTGAAAATACTACTGCTCTTGAGCGCCGCATGAGCATCACCGTGCCGGCTGAGCGCATCGATACTCAGGTCAACAAGCGTCTGCAGCAGACTGCCCAGAAGGCCAAGATTGCTGGCTTCCGTCCAGGCAAAGTGCCAATGAGCGAAATCAAGCGCCGTTTCGGTGCTGATGCGCGTCAGGAAGCGATCGGCGACGTGATCCAGTCCTCCTTCTACGAAGCTGTGGTTGAGCAGAAGCTGAACCCGGCCGGTTCGCCATCGATCGAGCCTAAGTCGCTCGAAGCTGGCAAGGACCTGGAATACGTAGCCGTATTCGAAGTGTTCCCTGAGTTCACCGTTGCCGGCTTCGAAGGCATCACCGTTGAGCGTCTGAGCGCTGACGTGGCTGACGCCGATCTGGACAAGATGCTGGACATCCTGCGCAAGCAGAACACCCGTTTTGAAGTGGCCGATCGCGCTGCCCAGAACGAAGACCAACTGAACATCGATTTCGTTGGCAAGGTTGACGGCGAAGTATTCGCTGGCGGTTCCGCCAAGGGTACTCAGCTGGTGCTGGGTTCCGGTCGCATGATCCCTGGCTTCGAAGAAGGCCTGGTTGGCGCCAAGGCCGGCGAAGAGCGCGTTCTGAACCTGACCTTCCCAGAGGACTATCAGAACCTGGACCTGGCTGGCAAAGCCGCCGAGTTCACCGTGACCGTCAACACCGTTTCCGAGCCAAAACTGCCTGAGCTGAACGAAGAGTTCTTCGCTCAATTCGGCATCAAGGAAAGCGGCATCGACGGCTTCCGCACCGAAGTTCGCAAGAACATGGAGCGTGAACTGCGTCAGGCGATCAAATCCAAGGTCAAGAATCAGGTAATGGACGGTCTGCTGGCCACCAACCCGATCGAAGTGCCTAAGGCTCTGCTGTCCAACGAAGTCGACCGTCTGCGCGTGCAGGCTGTTCAGCAGTTTGGTGGCAACATCAAGCCTGACCAGCTGCCGGCCGAGCTGTTCGAAGAACAAGCCAAGCGTCGCGTTGTCCTGGGTCTGATCGTGGCTGAAGTGGTCAAGCAATTCGACCTGAAGCCAGACGAAGCCCGCGTTCGCGAAATGATCCAGGAAATGGCTTCGGCTTACCAAGAGCCTGAGCAGGTTGTGTCCTGGTACTACAAGAACGAGCAGCAACTGAACGAAGTCCGTTCGGTTGTGCTGGAAGAACAAGTTGTGGATACTGTTCTGCAGAAAGCTAGCGTGACCGACAAATCGGTCTCTTACGAAGAAGCGGTCAAGCCGGTAGAAGCTCCAAAAGCCGACTGATTGTTTCTGCGTTAGAAGCACACACCATAAGCCAGCCTTCGAGCTGGCTTATGCGTATTCAAGACATGACTATTTGGGAGTGACTGCAGAGCATGTTCCGTAATTCCTATATTCAGCAGAACTCTGATATCCAGGCCGCAGGCGGCCTGGTCCCGATGGTTGTCGAGCAGTCTGCTCGTGGCGAGCGCGCCTACGACATTTACTCGCGCCTGCTCAAGGAGCGAGTGATCTTTCTGGTGGGTCCGGTAGAGGACTACATGGCCAACCTGATCTGTGCGCAATTGCTGTTCCTTGAAGCGGAAAACCCGGACAAGGACATCCATCTTTATATCAACTCCCCGGGCGGCTCGGTGACAGCGGGTATGTCGATCTACGACACCATGCAGTTCATCAAGCCAAACGTATCGACTACCTGTATCGGTCAGGCGTGCAGCATGGGCGCGTTCCTGCTGACCGCAGGGGCTCCAGGCAAGCGTTACTGCCTGCCGAACTCGCGTGTGATGATTCACCAGCCACTGGGCGGTTTCCAGGGCCAGGCGTCGGACATCGAAATCCATGCCAAGGAAATCCTCTTCATTCGCGAGCGTCTGAACACGCTGATGGCCAAGCATAGCGGTCGCACGCTTGAAGAAATCGAGCGCGACACCAACCGCGACAACTTCATGAGTGCTGAAGCTGCGAAGGAATATGGCTTGATCGATGAAGTGATCAACCAGCGTCCAGCTTAAAATAAGCAGCTCAAAACAGGCCTGATCGGCTGGTCCGATCAGTGGCGGGCTTGAAAAAGCCCGCAATAGCCTTCATCTTGTGTTGCAAGCCTATCGGATTTGGATCGAACGAATGACTGACACCCGCAACGGCGAGGACAACGGCAAGCTGCTCTATTGCTCCTTCTGTGGCAAAAGCCAGCATGAAGTGCGCAAATTGATTGCCGGCCCCTCGGTCTTTATCTGCGACGAGTGCGTCGACCTGTGCAATGACATCATCCGTGAGGAGGTGCAGGAAGCACAGGCCGAAAGCAGCGCGCATAAATTGCCTTCGCCTAAAGAAATCAGCGGCATCCTTGACCAGTACGTCATTGGTCAGGAACGTGCCAAGAAGGTTCTCGCGGTAGCGGTGTACAACCACTACAAGCGCTTGAACCAGCGTGACAAAAAGGCTGACGACGTCGAACTCGGCAAGAGCAACATCCTGCTGATCGGCCCGACAGGCTCCGGTAAAACCCTGCTGGCCGAAACACTGGCCCGCCTCCTGAACGTTCCGTTCACCATCGCCGACGCAACCACCCTCACCGAGGCGGGTTATGTAGGTGAAGACGTCGAGAACATCATTCAGAAGCTGTTGCAGAAGTGCGATTACGACGTAGAGAAAGCCCAGATGGGCATTGTCTACATCGATGAAATCGACAAGATTTCGCGCAAGTCCGACAACCCGTCGATCACCCGGGACGTTTCCGGTGAAGGCGTGCAGCAGGCCTTGCTGAAGTTGATCGAAGGCACGGTCGCTTCCGTTCCGCCGCAAGGTGGCCGCAAGCATCCGCAGCAGGAATTCCTGCAGGTCGACACCCGTAACATCCTGTTCATCTGCGGTGGTGCGTTCTCCGGTCTGGAGAAAGTTATTCAAAACCGTTCCACCAAAGGTGGCATCGGTTTCAACGCAGAAGTGCGCAGCAAGGAAGAAGGCAAGAAAGTCGGTGAGTCCCTGCGTGAAGTCGAGCCTGACGATCTGGTCAAGTTCGGTCTGATCCCGGAATTCGTCGGTCGTCTGCCGGTCCTTGCGACGCTGGACGAGCTGGATGAGGCTGCATTGATGCAGATTCTCACCGAGCCGAAAAATGCCCTGACCAAACAGTACGCCAAGCTGTTCGAGATGGAAGGCGTGGATCTGGAATTCCGTTCAGACGCGCTGAAATCGGTCGCAAAACGTGCCCTGGAACGTAAAACCGGTGCCCGTGGCCTGCGTTCGATTCTCGAAGGCGTTCTGCTCGACACGATGTATGAAATCCCCTCGCAGTCCGAGGTGAGCAAAGTCGTGATCGATGAAAGCGTAATTGAAGGCAAGTCCAAGCCATTGTATATCTACGAAAACAGTGAGCCGACGGCCAAGGCAGCGCCGGACGCGTAAGTGTCCACCCTGCCGGAACAAAGAAGGGGCCTTCGGGCCTCTTTTTTTTTATGTCGTTTTTTACATCCGCTTTGCGCTTGTTTTTTTTCAAGGCAGCCCCCATCTTGGTTTCAAGCTTAATTCCATCTGATTACGGCCGTATGGCCGCCGTAGAGGCGAAATCATGAAGACCACCATCGAATTGCCTCTCCTGCCATTGCGTGATGTCGTTGTGTATCCGCACATGGTTATCCCGCTGTTCGTGGGGCGCGAGAAGTCCATCGAAGCCCTCGAGGCCGCGATGACGGGTGACAAGCAGATCCTGCTGCTGGCCCAGAGAAACCCGGCTGACGATGATCCCGGAGAAGATGCCCTCTATCGCGTAGGCACCATTGCCACGGTTCTGCAGCTTCTCAAGCTGCCCGATGGCACCGTCAAGGTTCTGGTCGAAGGCGAGCAGCGTGGCGCGGTCGAGCGCTTCAGCGAAGTCGACGGCCACTGTCGTGCCGAAGTGGCGTTGATCGACGAAGTCGATGCCGCCGAGCGCGAGTCCGAAGTGTTCGTGCGCACACTGCTGTCGCAGTTCGAGCAATATGTCCAGTTGGGCAAGAAGGTCCCGGCTGAAGTCCTGTCGTCACTCAACAGCATCGATGAGCCAGGCCGTCTGGTAGACACCATGGCTGCGCACATGGCGCTGAAAATCGAGCAGAAGCAGGAAATCCTCGAAATCATCGATCTGGCTGCCCGGGTCGAGCACGTTCTGGCACTGCTGGATGCCGAAATCGACCTGCTGCAGGTCGAAAAACGCATCCGCGGCCGCGTCAAGAAACAAATGGAGCGCAGTCAGCGCGAGTACTACCTGAATGAGCAGATGAAGGCCATTCAGAAAGAGCTCGGTGACAGCGACGAAGGCCACAACGAAATCGAAGACCTGAAAAAGCGTATCGACGCTGCCGGTCTGCCGAAAGATGCCCTGGCCAAGGCCACCGCCGAGCTGAACAAGCTCAAGCAGATGTCACCGATGTCGGCCGAAGCCACCGTCGTGCGTTCTTACATCGACTGGCTGGTGCAGGTGCCGTGGAAGGCCCAGAGCAAGGTGCGTCTGGACCTGGCCCGTGCCGAAGACATTCTCGATGCCGATCACTACGGTCTGGAAGAGGTCAAGGAACGCATCCTTGAGTACCTCGCCGTGCAGAAACGTGTGAAAAAGATTCGTGGTCCGGTGTTGTGCCTGGTTGGCCCTCCGGGTGTGGGTAAAACCTCGCTGGCGGAGTCGATTGCCCACGCCACCAACCGTAAATTCGTGCGCATGGCCCTCGGTGGGGTGCGTGACGAAGCGGAAATCCGTGGTCACCGTCGGACTTACATCGGTTCGATGCCAGGAAGATTGATTCAAAAGATGACAAAGGTGGGCGTCCGCAACCCGCTGTTCCTGCTCGATGAAATCGACAAGATGGGCAGCGACATGCGTGGCGATCCGGCGTCGGCGTTGCTGGAAGTGCTCGATCCGGAGCAGAACCACAACTTCAACGATCACTATCTGGAAGTCGATTACGACCTGTCGGATGTGATGTTCCTGTGTACCTCGAACTCGATGAACATTCCGCCGGCGCTGCTCGACCGAATGGAAGTGATCCGTCTGCCGGGTTATACCGAAGACGAAAAGATCAACATCGCCGTCAAGTACCTGTCGCCAAAGCAGATTGCCGCCAACGGCCTGAAGAAGGGCGAGCTGGAATTCGACGAAGAAGCGATCCGTGACATCATCCGTTACTACACCCGCGAAGCCGGTGTGCGTGGCCTCGAGCGGCAGATTGCCAAGGTCTGCCGCAAGGCGGTCAAAGAGCATGCGCTGGAAAAACGCTTCTCGGTGAAAGTGACAGCTGATCTGCTGGAGCACTTCCTCGGCGTGCGCAAGTTCCGCTACGGTCTGGCCGAGCAGCAGGATCAGATCGGTCAGGTGACCGGCCTGGCCTGGACTCAGGTTGGTGGTGAATTGCTCACCATCGAAGCGGCCGTCGTGCCGGGCAAAGGGCAACTGATCAAGACCGGTTCGCTGGGTGACGTAATGGTCGAATCGATCACTGCCGCCCTGACCGTGGTGCGCAGCCGTGCCAAGAGCCTGGGCATTCCCCTGGACTTCCATGAGAAGCGCGACACGCACATCCACATGCCGGAAGGTGCTACGCCGAAAGATGGCCCTAGCGCCGGTGTAGGCATGTGTACCGCATTGGTGTCGGCGTTGACGGGTATTCCTGTGCGCGCCGACGTCGCCATGACCGGCGAGATCACCCTGCGTGGTCAAGTCCTCGCCATTGGCGGCCTGAAGGAAAAGCTCCTGGCTGCACACCGTGGCGGAATCAAGGTCGTGATTATTCCGGAAGAGAACGTGCGTGATCTGAAGGAGATTCCTGACAATATCAAGCAGGATCTGCAGATTAAACCGGTTAAATGGATTGACGAGGTCCTGCAAATTGCGCTGCAATACGCGCCGGAGCCCTTGCCGGATGTGGCTCCGGAGATAGTTGCCAAGGACGAAAAACGTGAGTCTGACTCTAAGGAAAGAATTAGCACGCATTAGTACGCATTTGCCTGGGGGGCTTCCTTGACAGCTTTTTAGAGCCCTTGTTATAAAGCGGCTCTTAAGTGTCTGTAGGCCATTCAGCACTCGTTTTTGCTTTCACCAAAAAACTTAGAATCATACTCAAATAGATATAAGGGGACTTAGAGTGAACAAGTCGGAACTGATTGATGCTATCGCTGCATCCGCTGATATCCCGAAAGCTGCTGCTGGCCGTGCGCTGGACGCTGTAATCGAATCCGTCACTGGCGCTCTGAAGGCTGGCGACTCCGTAGTTCTGGTAGGTTTCGGTACGTTCTCGGTAACCGATCGTCCAGCTCGTATCGGTCGTAACCCACAGACCGGCAAGACTCTGGAAATCGCGGCTGCCAAGAAGCCAGGTTTCAAAGCCGGTAAAGCCCTGAAAGAAGCTGTCAACTAAGTTTGATTCAGGTTTTTACCCATCCGGGTCGGGGTCAAGCCTGACTTGGCAGCGGAGCGGTAGAGCAGGCAGTTTGGAATAATTGTCTGCTACGCCGGGATCGAGGGTTCGAGCCCTGTCCGCTCCGCCAGTTACGAGAAGGCGCATCCTCGGATGCGCCTTTCTTCTATCCGGATTCTACCCACGCTCCACGGTTGCCTAATTTTGAAGTTCAACCGTTTCTGGGGGACGCATGCTGCAGAATATCAGGGACAATTCACAAGGCTGGATTGCCAAGACCATTATCGGGGTCATCGTTGCACTGATGGCCCTGACCGGTTTCGATGCCATTTTCAAGGCCACGACTCACACCAACGAGGCGGCCAAGGTCAATGGTGAAGAAATCAGCCAGAACGAGCTGAGCCAGGCCGTTGACATGCAACGCCGTCAGCTGATGCAACAGCTGGGCAAGGACTTCGATGCTTCCTTGCTCGACGAAAAAATGCTGCGCGAATCGGCCCTCAAGGGTCTGATCGATCGCAAGCTGCTGCTGCAAGGCGCAGAAAAATCGAAGTTCGCTTTCTCCGAAGCGGCGCTGGATCAAGTGATCCTGCAAACGCCTGAGTTTCAGGTCGATGGCAAGTTCAGTTCCGACCGCTTTGACCAGGTGATCCGTCAACTGGGCTACAGCCGGATGCAATTTCGCCAGATGCTGGCTCAGGAAATGCTGATTGGTCAGCTGCGCGCCGGTGTGGCAGGCAGCGGCTTCGTCACCGACGCCCAGGTCCTGGCTTTCGCCCGCCTGGAAAAGCAGACCCGCGATTTCGCTTCGCTGAACATCAAGGCTGACCCGGCCGCCGTCAAGCTGACCGACGATGAGGTCAAGGCTTACTACGACGAGCACGCGAAGGAATTCATGACCCCGGATCAAGTGGTCATCGATTACCTCGAGCTGAAGAAGTCCTCGTTCTTCGATCAAGTTGCCGTCAAGGACGAAGACCTGCAGGCGGCATATCAGAAAGAAATTGCCAACCTGTCGGAACAGCGTCGTGCGGCGCACATTCTGATCGAAGTGAACGACAAGACCACCGAGGCCCAGGCCAAGGCGAAGATCGAGGAAGTTCAGGCACGTCTGGCCAAGGGCGAGAAATTCGAAGCGCTGGCCAAGGAGTTCTCGCAGGATCCGGGCTCGGCCAACAATGGCGGCGACCTGGGTTATGCCGGCCCTGGCGTGTACGATCCGGCCTTCGAGAAAGCCCTGTATTCGCTCTCCAAGGATCAAGTATCCGAGCCGGTTCGCACCGACTTCGGTTTCCACCTGATCAAGCTGCTGGGTATCGAAGCACCTGAGGTGCCGACCCTGGCCAGCCTGAAAGACAAGCTGACTCGCGAACTGAAAGCCCAGCAGGTCGAGCAGCGTTTCGTCGAGGCGACCAAGCAGCTGGAAGACTCCTCGTTCGAGGCGTCTGACCTGGCTCAGCCGGCGCAGGATCTGAAACTGACCGTACACACCTCCAAGCCGTTCGGCCGTGAAGGTGGCGAAGGTGTAGCAGCCAACCGCGCCGTGGTCACGGCGGCGTTCAGCAACGAAGTGCTGGATGATGGTGCCAACAGCACCGCCATCGAACTGGATCCGGAAACCGTGATCGTGCTGCGCGCCAAGGAACACCTCAAGCCTGCACAACTGCCGCTGGAAGCTGTGGCGACTGCCATTCGCACCCAGTTGGCCAAAGAGCACGCCAGTGCGGCTGCCAAGACCAAGGCTGATGAGCTGATCACCAGCCTGCGTGAGGGCAAGACCCCGCTGGACAAGGCAATTGACGGTCAGAACTGGAAAGTCACCCAGGCCGCCACTCGCGCTCAGGAAGGTGTGGATCCTGCGGTGCTGCAAGCGCTGTTCCGCATGCCGAAGCCGGCCTCCAAGGACAAGCCGACTTTCAGCAGCGTGACACTGCCTGATGGCAGCCTGACCATCGTGCGTCTGAACGCTGTGAACGAAGCCGCTGCGCCGACCGATGAAGAGAAAGCGCAATACCGTCGCTTCCTCGCTTCTCGCGAAGGCCAGCAGGACTTCGCTGCGTACCGCAAGCAACTGGAAAGCGAAGCTGACATCAAGCGTTTCTGATGTCTGACTGAGCGACAAAAAATGAGCCCCGGATGAACATTCGGGGCTTTTTTTTGCCTATCAATCACTGGGTGACAGGATTTTCATCGACCATTGACCAGATTGCCTTTTTCCCTGCACCCATGACCGGTAGAGTTGTAACTGTTTTAAGACACTAATCGGTAAGCCGCGGGGCAGCGATATGTTGCACAATACGCCCCGGACCGTTTTTCCCTCAGGATGTTTAATGTTGAATTCTATTTCCGTGCGTTTTTTCGGGTTGGCGTTGTTGCTGACCGCCGCTGCCGGCTGCTCCAAGGACAAACCTATCTACGAGCATGAGAACTTCGACGACTCCGGCACCTTCTCGCGCAACTATCCAGTCACCGATGCCGCCAGCTGCGAAGCGGCGCGCCGTGCGTTGCTCAGCCAGGGCTACATCATCACCAGCAGCGACCCGAAACTGGTCAGCGGACACAAGAGCTTCCAGCAGACCGGTGAAACCCACATGGAGATCAGCTTCAACGTGGTGTGCACCGATGACGGCAGCGCCGCGCACCACGCGACGGTGTTCGCCAACGCCCTGCAGGACCGTTACGCGCTGAAGAAGACCAACAACTCGGCCAGCCTCGGGGTTGGCGTGCTGGGCTCGGTGTCGATGCCGATCGGCTCCTCTGACGACTCGATGGTGAAGGTGGCCAGCGAAACCGTGTCTTCGCAGAAGTTCTACGAGCGCTTCTTCACCCTGGTCGAGCTGTTCCTGCCGGCCGAAGCCAAGAAAGCCGCACACATCACCGAAAAGCCTAAAACCGACCTCGGCATGCCTGAAGCCAAGGCAACACCGGCAGCGCTGACTCCTACGCCGGCTGCTGAACCGACACCTGTCGCCGCACCTGCCACACCTGCCGCGACTCCAGCCCCTGCCGCTGCAGAGCCGACTCCAGTCAGCTCGGAGCCGGTCGTTCCGCCAGCTGAAGCGGCACCGATCACTCCGGCACCGGGTTCGGAGCTGGTTCCAACACCTGGGCCGGCAACCGAAGTCATTACGCCACCGGCCAACCCGACCGACCTGCCGCCACCTTCCGAGCCGATCCCGGCCATGCCCGCCTCCGGGCAGTGATCTTCACGCCATGGATTCGACAACTGTCGGATCCATGGCGTTTTCATCGAAAAATCCCGCGATAAATTCCTGACTGCCTGCTACGTTTGTTGCATGAAGGCCGTGTTTCATTTTTCCTTCATGCGGGCACTTTATGCTCGGGGCACTGGTCGATTGTTCCAGGCCATTTTCAAGTTTGCGGTCAGGGGGATTACACGATGGATGACTATCAAGAAGAACTGCTTGAATTCCAGGCCTACGAACTGGATTCACCGGAGCCTGCGGAAGACGCCACCGAGCTCTGACGCTTCAACCGGTCTTGCGGTGACTGCGGCGAAATTCGCCCGGTGTCTGGCCGTTCCAGCGCTTGAAGGCGCGCTGGAAAGCTTCGGCCGAGGCAAAACCCAGCAGGTAGGCGATTTCACCGAACGCCAGTTCAGTGTCGCGGATGTAGGTCATCGCCAGATCACGGCGAGTATCGTTGAGGATGGCGCGGAACTGTGTGCCTTCCTCGGCCAGTTTTCGCCGTAACGTCCAGGTCGGCAGCTTCAGGCGCGCCGCCACTTCTTCCAGGTCCGGTTCGCGACCCCCATTGAGCAACGGCCCGAGCAATTGCGTGATGCGTTCACGCAGGCTGCGGGTGCGGGTCAGTTGTTCCAGTTCCCGTTCACACAGTTGCAGCAGATGTTTCCAGGTGCTGGGGCAGTGCTGTGGGTTGCGTTGGGCCAGGCTGGCGAGGCTCAGGCGCAGTTGGTTGTGTTCGGCGCCGAACTGGATCGGGCACTCGCCGAGCACGGCGTAGGCGTCGCGGTAGTCAGGTGTGTCGAATTCGATCTCTATCCGTTCGGCGCGCAGCGGTTCGGGGCTGAGGCTGGACAACTGATGCAGCCAGCCGGCGATGATCGAGTCCACGACAAAGCGGTTGTAGGCGTTGTACGGGCTGATTGAGTAGAAGCGCAGCCAGGCTCCGCTGGCATCCTCGTGGAAACTCGACTGGCCGCGATAATTAGAGCCATACAACGGCTCGAAGCGCGTCAGGCAGCGGGCGGCTTCGCGCACGGTCGGGGCCTGCGCTGCCGTGACGCCGGCCAACCCCGCCTGGCTCAGACGACTGAGCTGGCCCATGCGCAGGCCGAGGGCCGGATCGCCAGTCAACTGGATCGCACCATGACCCAGGCGCATATAGCGCGGGATCGACAGGCGTGCGCCGGCCTCGGCCAGCCGCGCGGTGTCGAGCCCATATTGTTCAAGCAGCGGCTGCGGGTCGGCGTCATGGCTGCGCACGGCATCGGCCAGGCTATGGACGAAGCCCACTGACAGATCCCCGAGACGCATCGGCAGCGGTTTCATGGTTTACAGCCAGAGGTTCAGCAGACGCGCACCACGGGCTTCGCCGTCGGCGAACTGCTGGCCATTGCTGCTGAGGAAGCTCTGCCCGGAACTCGGTTTGTCCCAGAACTGCCCGCGCAAAAACACGCTCATGCCGGCAATCGCCCGGCTGCCCGGCGGTTGTGCCGTCAGGGTCAGGCGATGCCAGGCCTGGCCTTCGCTGACCTCTCCCGGTTTGAGGCTGACCGAGTCCGGCACGTTCAAGCCTCTATAGCCCTGCCAGGGTTGATCCCACACACCATGGCCGATGACGAACGCAGGCACCGCGATCAGTTGCGCGCCTTGCGCGTCGAGCTTGCGATAGTTGTCCGGATACCAGCTGTCGTTGCCGATCAGCACGCCGAGGCGTCCAGCGGGGGTGTCGACCACATTGATCTGTGAAGCCTCGCCAGTGCCGGTCGCTTCATCCTGATCGAAGATCGGGCGCATCTGTCGCTGAGGCTGGCCGAGCGGGGCACCGTCACGACCGAACACCACACTGGTGTTGTACAGCGCGCCGCTGCCGGTCTTGAGTCGCCCGTCGATAATGTTCGGCTCGGGCAGCACGATCGAGCCGGCCACCAGGGTGATATGAAATTCTTTGGCCAGACCGCCGAACAGCAGCTGATAGTCCTTGGCCATGTCTCGGGATTTCATCCGCAGGTGGGCGTCATCCAGACGGTTGCTGCCCTTGGCGGTGAGCCAGGCGCGGGCAAACTGCAACGGGTTGCTGGCGGCCAGCCAGTTCATCGCTTCCTCGAGGGTGGGGGCCTGGTACAACTCGTCTTTTTCGCCGCTGATCATCAGCCAGGTGCCGACATGTTCGGGCAACACCACGATGGTTTTGTCATTGAGCAAACCCTGATCCTGCGCTTGCTGCAGATAGGCCGCGAGTTTGCGGTGCAGGCGTTCGGAACTTTGATAATCGGTGGGGAACAGTTCCGGCTGAATACCCAGCAGGTTGCCACGATCGGCGCGGGTGCCCTGATCGACCGCCAGTTTGATCCGCAGGTCCGACAGGTAGTGACCGGCCGGGCGGTCAGCCGCCCACATGGCGTAGAAGGTGAGCGCGGCGACGAGCGCCATGGAAAGGGTCAGGTACAAAAGTTTGCGCATGAAATCCAACAACAGCCGGGTACAGGGTGTGCGGACAGGGTAGGGCGCCAGCCCCGGCTTGCCAAGGGGCGCTGCGCATTTGGATCAATAACTTGTCAGTTCCGGTCATTGAGTGACAGCGATGCGACTCCTAATCTGTCGAACATGACTGACGGGGGACACAGAGCTCCCGCATTTTCCGTGATCGCTCGCTGTGGAGTTACCGATGACCGCCACTTACCCGCACCTGCTGGCCCCGCTGGACCTGGGATTCACCACGTTGCGCAACCGCACCCTGATGGGCTCGATGCACACCGGCCTTGAAGAGAAACCGGGTGGCTTCGAACGGATGGCGGCGTACTTCGCCGAACGCGCCCGTGGCGGCGTCGGCCTGATGGTGACGGGCGGTATCGGCCCGAACGACGAGGGTGGCGTGTACTCAGGCGCGGCCAAGCTGACCACCGAGGAAGAAGCGCTCAAGCACCGCATCGTCACCCGCGCCGTGCATGAAGCGGGCGGCAAGATCTGCATGCAGATCCTCCACGCCGGCCGTTATGCCTACAGCCCGAAACAGGTCGCACCGAGCGCGATCCAGGCGCCGATCAACCCGTTCAAGCCCAAAGAGCTGGACGAGGAAGGCATTGAGAAGCAGATCCGCGATTTCGTCACCTGCTCGGTACTGGCCCAGACTGCCGAGTATGACGGCGTCGAAATCATGGGTTCCGAAGGTTATTTCATTAACCAGTTCCTCGCCGCCCACACCAACCACCGTACCGACCGTTGGGGCGGCAGTTACGAAAATCGCATGCGCCTGCCGGTGGAAATCGTTCGCCGCGTACGTGAAGCGGTTGGCCCGAACTTCATCATCATCTTCCGCCTGTCGATGCTCGATCTGGTGGAAGGCGGCAGCACCTGGGAAGAAATCGTCACCCTGGCCAAAGCCATCGAGCAGGCTGGTGCGACCCTCATCAACACCGGTATCGGCTGGCACGAGGCGCGGATCCCGACCATCGCCACCAAAGTGCCGCGTGCGGCGTTCAGCAAGGTCACGGCCAAGCTGCGCGGATCGGTGAACATTCCGCTGATCACCACCAACCGCATCAACACCCCGGAAGTCGCCGAGCAAATTCTCGCTGAAGGCGATGCCGACATGGTTTCGATGGCGCGGCCGTTTCTCGCCGACCCGGACTTCGTCAACAAGGCCGCTGAAGGCCGCGCCGACGAAATCAATACCTGCATCGGTTGCAACCAGGCCTGCCTCGATCACACCTTTGGCGGCAAGCTCACCAGCTGCCTGGTCAATCCGCGTGCCTGCCACGAGACCGAGCTCAACTACCTGCCGGTCCAGCAGATCAAGAAGATTGCCGTGGTCGGTGCCGGCCCTGCCGGTCTGTCCGCCGCAACCGTGGCCGCCGAGCGTGGGCATCAGGTGACGCTGTTCGATTCGGCCAGCGAGATCGGTGGTCAGTTCAACGTCGCCAAGCGTGTGCCGGGCAAGGAAGAGTTCTACGAAACCCTGCGTTACTTCAAACGCAAACTGCAGACCACCAACGTCGAGGTGTGCCTGAACACTCGCGTTGATGTGGCAAAACTGGTGGAAGGCGGTTACGACGAAGTCATTTTGGCCACCGGCATTGCGCCGCGTCTGCCGGCAATTCCGGGTGTCGAGAACGCCAAAGTGCTGAGCTATCTGGATGTGCTGCTCGAGCGCAAACCGGTGGGCAAGCGTGTGGCGGTGATCGGCGCCGGCGGTATCGGTTTTGACGTGTCGGAATTCCTCGTGCATGAAGGTGTGGCCACCAGTCAGGATCGCGCTGCGTTCTGGAAAGAGTGGGGCATCGACACGAATCTGGAAGCCCGTGGTGGCGTGGCCGGGATCAAGGCTGCCCCGCACGCACCGGCCCGTGACGTGTTCCTGCTGCAACGCAAGAAGTCCAAGGTCGGCGACGGTCTGGGCAAGACCACCGGCTGGATTCACCGCACCGGTCTGAAGAACAAGCAGGTGCAGATGCTCAACAGCGTCGAATATCTGAAGATCGACGACGAAGGCCTGCACATCCGCATCGGCGAAACCGGCGAGCCGCAAGTGTTGCCGGTGGACAACATCGTCATCTGCGCCGGCCAGGATCCGCTGCGTGAGCTGCATGACGGTCTGGTCGAAGCCGGGCAGAGCGTGCACCTGATCGGCGGCGCCGATGTGGCGGCCGAGCTGGACGCCAAACGCGCGATCAATCAGGGTTCGCGTCTGGCCGCCGAGCTCTGATCCACCCTAGAATGCCGGCTCTTTTTACAGAGCCGGCATTCATGTTTCCGCCTCCCATCGACTGGCTACCTCAAGCCCCCCTCGAAGCGCTTCATCTGGACTGGCTCACCGCCGCCGGGGTTGAAGTCGCCATCCTGCGTCTGGACCGGATCGACCCGCTGATCAGCGGCAACAAGTGGTTCAAACTCGTTGAACACCTGAAAGCCGCCGACCGTGCGGGCGCCGAAGGCATCATCAGCCTCGGCGGCGCGCACTCCAATCATCTGCATGCACTGGCCGCGGCGGGTAAACGCTTGGGATTCACGACGGTCGGCCTGTTGCGCGGGCATCCGCAGGACACGCCGACGATCAGGGATCTACAGGATTTCGGCATGCAGTTGCATTGGCTCGGTTATGGCGGTTATCGGGCTCGGCACGCGCCAGGGTTCTGGCAGCCGTGGCGGGCGCAATACCCGACGCTGCATCCGGTGCCTGAAGGCGGCGGCGGTTTGCCGGGGGCGCAGGGTTGCGCATCGTTGAAGGATCAGGTCAGTCAACAACTCGGCAAGCTCGGCTGGGACAACCATGACGGTTGGTGGCTGGCCTGTGGCACCGGCACGACGCTCGCGGGACTGGTGCTGGCAGAGTCGGGTGAACACTCGGTGTATGGCGCAATGGCCGTGCCCGACGATCACGGTGTCGCGGCCAACGTTGAAGCGATCGTCGGAGATCTCGGAGGCTACGAACTGATCGACGCCAGCCGTGGCGGCTTCGCCAAAATCGATGCGCCGTTGCTTGAATTCATCGCGCAGACCGAACAGGCCAGCGGCGTTCCCCTCGAACCGCTGTACACCGGCAAGGCCTTGCTCGCGCTCAAACAACACATCGAGGCGGGCCGTTTCAAGAGTGGAACGCGCCTGATCTTCATCCACACCGGCGGCTTGCAGGGCCGGCGTGGATTCGAGGGCTAGGTTTCGTTGCGCTTGGGCATCATCCGCAGCAACGTGTTATCGCCCACCACGTAATGGTGATACAGCCCCGCCAATGCATGCAGGCCGATCAGCCAGTAGCCGGCGTTGCCGATCAACACATGCCAGTGTTCGACCTGTTTGGCGAGGGCTTTATCTTCGTGCACCAGCAACGGCAGGTCGAAGCCGTAGAACATCACCTGATGGCCCTCGGCGCTGGTAATCAGCCAGCCAAGAATCGGCATGCTGATCATGAACAGGTACAGCGCCCAGTGCATCAGACGGGCCAGTACGGTCTGCCATTGCGGTGAAGCGGGGAAAATCTTCGGCGCCGGGCCGATGCTGCGGGCCAGCAGGCGAAACCACACCAGGACGAACACGGTCAGGCCGAGCATGTAATGCACTTCGCGGATCAGCGAGCGGCCGCCGCTGCCCTTGGGGAAGATGCCACGCAACTCCATGCTGGCGTACACCAGCACCAACAACACCAGCATCAACCAGTGCAACAGGACTGACACGGTGCTGTAGCGTGATTCGGAACTTGTCCACGGCATACGGTGTTTCCTCACGGATCAGGGTCGAAACGTGCCGTTCTTGAGCGACGGCATGCTTTAACTGTAATCGCGTTTAAGTATTTTTGCCCGGCGTCGAACAGTTTTTTTCCAGTCGTCCAGTAGTTGAATTACATCAAGCGTATCGGATGTATTTTTTGCTGAGTATTGGTCAGGTGTAAGGTTTTATTGTTTATGTTTTGTATTGGTGTGGATTTGAGTGGTTTTAGCGAAGTGGTTAATGTCGTTGAGCAGCAGTCAGTATCGTTTGTGTCAGGTATTGAGTTGCGATAAAAATTTCAGGTTATTTAAAAAGGATTTGAATATGGCAGTCAGTATTATTCTGGATAAAAAGCAACAGCAACAAATGACCCGCAAGGCCATGGCAAAACGTCCGGTCTCGCGGCCATCGGTAAAGCCACCTGTCAAACCTCCTGTTACTCCGGTCAAGCCACCCGTGAAACCCCCGGTGACTCCAGTCAAGCCACCCGTGAAACCCCCGGTGACTCCGGTCAAGCCACCCGTGAAACCACCCGTGAAACCAGTCACTCCACCCGCCAAACCTTCATCGCCAAACAAGCCTGCTCCAGCCAAACCACCGGTAAAGCCTGCGCCACCGACCGGCAAACCGCCGGTAACGCCGGTCAAGCCACCTGTCAGTGTAAGGCCGCCCATGCCGTGGCCGACCTTGAACATCAATGTCGATCCTGTGGCATTGATCAATTTGCTCAGTGCAATGGGCGTGGCGAAAAATCCCGATGGTTCGATTTCGCTGAGCGATGGCAGCCTCGTCAATCCCGGGCAAACGGCAGTCACACGTCCCGACGGGATCATCCAGCACGTTGATGGCAGGGTGGAGCATCCTGACGGGCGCATCGTCTGGCCGGACGATACTGTTGAATACCCGGACGGGCGTATTGTCTGGGCCGATGGAACCGAGCAACTTGCCGATGGTTCTATCAAGTATCCGGACGGTCTTGCTTACGATGCGCAAGGTAACTTGCAGGCGCTGTAATCAATAATAATTCGAAAGGGATTTTTGATATTTGTGCTTGTTGTCGGCAGGCATAAATAAATGTCGCCAACTTTTTAAAAAAGTTGGCGGCGTTCTTTTCTATCAAATGAAATTATCCGTTCTGCGGCATCTCGCCATTGGCCAGACGCTTGTTGATGTCAGCGATCACTTCCGGCAGATCGCTGATGGTGTCGATCATGTAGTGCGGACGCGAGCCTTCGAACAGGGCGTGAATGCGCTTGCGTTCGCTGGCCAGGGCGTCGCTGCCCAGTGCGCGATAGCCTTCGTAATCCAGGCCCAGCGCATTGCCGGAGCAGATCAGTGCCACGGTCCACATCCCGGCGCGTCGGCCTTCGAGAATACCCGGCACGGTGTCGTCGATCTTCACGCAGGCGGCGACATCGTCGATGCCCAGCGCAATCACGTTGGCCAGGGCCTGGGCCGGCCATGGACGGCCGTTCGGCACTTCGTCGGTGGCCACGACGTGGTCGGCGATGTAGCCGTTGGTGGCGGCCAGTGCCACGACCTTGTCCATCACTTGCTTCGGATAGCCGGAGCAGGAACCGATCTTGATGCCTTGCTGGCGCAGGTTGGCGATGGTCTCCAGTGCGCCGGGAATCAGCGCCGAATGCTCGGCGATTTTCTCGATCTGCAGCGGCATGAAGCGGTTGTAGATCGCGGTCACGTCATCGTCGGTCGGGGTGCGGCCGAACGCCTTGCGATAGCGCTCGGCAACCTGCGGCTGATCGCACAAGGTGCGGATGTGATCCCACTTGCCCATGCCCATCGGGCCACGGGCCTCCTCGATGGACACCTGGACGTCGAACTCGGCGAAGGCTTCAACGAAGATCTGGGTCGGCGCGAAAGAACCGAAGTCGACCACGGTGCCGGCCCAGTCGAGGATGGCGGCTTGCAGCTGGGTTGGGTTGTTGTAGTTCATGGAGAAATCCTGCAGGAATGAGTTGTTTTGGCGTTCGGTGTACCTGTGGGAGCGGGCTTGCCCGCGATGGCGGTCTGACATTCACCATGGATGTCGACTGCCAAGGCCTCATCGCGGGCAAGCCCGCTCCCACAGGGGATTTGTGGTGTCGCTTAAATTTCCAGAACTTCCATCTCGCGCAGCACTTCACCCACCGCCGCGACGGCTTCGCGCATCTGCGCCGGGGTGACGTGGCCGATGCAGCCGACGCGGAAGGTTTCGACCTGGGTCAGCTTGCCGGGGTAGAGGATGTAACCCTTGGCCTTGACCCGTTCGTAGAAGTCCTTGAACTGGTAGCGCGGATCTTTCGGTGCGTGGAAGGTCGCGATGATCGGCGCCTGGATCGCAGCGGGCAGGAAACTGCGCAAGCCGAGTTTGCCCATCTCTTCCATCAGCGCCTGGCAGTTGGCGGCGTAACGCGCATGCCGTGCCGGCAGGCCACCTTCTTCGTTGTATTGCAGCAGCGCTTCGTGCAGCGCGGCGACGACATGGGTCGGCGGGGTGAAGCGCCACTGACCGGTCTTCTTCATGTAGCTGTGCTGGTCGAACAGGTCCATCGCCAGCGAATGCGAATTGCCGGCGGCAGCGGCCAGAGATTCCTTGCGGGCAAACACGAAACCCATGCCCGGTACGCCTTCCAGGCATTTGCCGGAGGCGGCGATCAGTGCATCGAACGGGACCTTCTGTGCATCCACCGCAAGCGCGCCGAAAGAGCTCATGGCGTCGATGATCAGGCGTTTGCCGTGTTGCTCGACAACCTGAGCGATTTCCGGCAGCGGATTGAGGATGCCGGTGCTGGTTTCGCAGTGGATCAGCGCGACGTGGGTAACGGCGTTGTCGGCGCGCAGCAGGCGGTCGACGTCGGCGGCGGTGGTCGGTTCGTCTTCAGCGGTTTCGAAGGTGCTGAACGAGCGGCCGAGCACTTCGCAGATTTTCGCCAGACGCTTGCCGTAAGCACCGTTGATCAGCACCAGTACCTTGCCGTCACGAGGGACGAGGGTGCCGATCGCAGCTTCGACGGCGAAGGTGCCGCTGCCCTGCAAAGGTACGCAGTGATGGCTGTCGGCGCCGTTGAGGATCGCCAGCAGTTGTTCGCACAGGCTGGCGGTCAGTTGGTTGAAGCGGTCATCCCATGAACCCCAGTCGACCATCATCGCCTGGCGGGTGCGGGCCGAGGTGGTCAACGGGCCGGGAGTGAGCAGGATGGGTGCGGCGGTACTCATTCGTGTGTCCTCGCGATAGCGCTGTGGGATGAAGCTACGGGGCCTACGTTGCAATTCGGCGGGTCATCAATCAAATTGTTTGTTGTTATGCCAGCCATCAGTGAGGTTTATCCATGAACCTGTTTCAGCTCCGCGCCTTCGACGCCGTGGCCCGGGAAGGCAGCTTCACCCGTGCCGCCGCGCGGTTGTTCATCAGTCAGCCGGCGGTCACCGGGCACATCAAGGCGCTGGAGGAGCACTACCAGATCACGCTGTTGCGACGCACGGCGCGCCGGGTCGAGCTGACGGAGGAGGGCACCAAACTGGCGGCGATCACCCGGGCGATGTTCGGCATGGCCGAAGAGGCCCAAGCGTTGCTGGAAGCCAATCGGCAGTTGCTGACCGGGCGTCTCGAGGTGGCGGCGGACGGTCCGCACATGGTCATGCCGATGCTCGCCAGCTTGCGGGCGCGCTATCCGGGGATCACGGTGAATCTGCGTTTGGGCAACGCTCAGGAAACCCTGGCGGCGTTGTTGTCCGAGCACGCTGATGTGGCGGTGCTGACCGAGGTCGAACCGCGCAAAGGGCTGCATCTGCAAGCGTTGAGTGAATCGCGGATCTGCGCGCTGGTGCCGGCGGGGCATCCGTGGGCGACACGTGCCGGCGAGGTCAGGCTCAAGGAGCTGGATCAGGTGATCATGGTCTTGCGCGAGCCGAGTTCGATTACCCGGCGCACGTTTGATCAGGCCTGTGCGCAAGCGTCGGTCAGCCCGCGGGTGCTGCTGGAACTGGACAGCCGCGAGGCGGTGACAGAGGCGGTGGCGGCTGAGTTGGGGGTTGGGGTGGTGTCATCGGTGGAGGTCAGTCATGACCCCCGTGTCGTCGCGATTCCCATTGCGGGAGAAGGGCTGGTGAACCGGCACATGATCGGCTGCGTGGAGCGCCGGCGGGAATTGCGCTTGATTCAGGCGTTTTTCGGATTGGCACCGGTCTGAACAAGACTCTCGCGCACCATCTCGAGAAACGTTGCCACCACCCGCCTTGAACTCTGCTCGCGCAGGCACACCAGTGTCTCGGTCAAGCGCCTCGTGCAATCGGTAATCGGCAGCGCGCAAACCCGTGAGTCCGCGCCAAACTCCGCTGCCGACACCACGCCCACACCAATCCCCACCACAACCGCCTCCCGCGCCGCTTCCCTGCCTTCGACCTGAATCGCCGGGCGGATGCGGAAACCGGCGCGGGTCATTTCTTCTTCCAGGGTCTGGCGGGTCACCGAGCCGTGTTCACGCAGCACCAGCGGCGTGTCGTCCAGGTCTTCAAGGCAGATCGACTCGCGCTCGGCCCAGGGATGATGGCGCGAGACGAACGCCACCATCGGGTCGTTGCGCAGCGGCACGCACAACAGGCGTTCATCGCTGACATCACGCCCAAGCAATGCCAGATCAGCCTGATAGTTGAACAACCGAAACAGCGATTCATCGGTGTTACCGGTCTCGATCTTCACGCTGATCCCCGGATAGCGCTCACAAAACCGGGCTATCTGCGGCAGTACATGCACCGGTGCATCCACCGCCAGAATCAGGCTGCCGGTCTGCAAGGCCTGGGATTCCTGCAACAACTCCTGGGCTTCGGCCTCGACCACGAACAGGCGCTGGGTGATTGCCAGCAAGCGTTCGCCGAGATCCGTCAGGCGCACCGAGCGCTTGTTGCGATGGAACAGCAACACGCCGAAGCGTTCTTCGAGTTTGCGCACCTGGTCGGAAATCGCCGGTTGCGTCAGATAAAGCCGCTCGGCGGCCTTGGTGAAGCTTCCGTGCACGGCCACGGCGTGAAAGGCTTTGAGCTGGGCGTGGGAAACCGACATGGCTGATTCCTCGTTATACAGGTGCAGTCCAGTAACAAGCTGAGCTTATGTGTGAAATACGATAAATCGATTTTATTTATTAAACAGTAATTGCTTTGATCCGCTCACGCCAACGCTGACTGCCCGGTCGGGCAGCGACGCTGGCCATGAGCCTGTGCGTGCAACACCAGGACTCATCTGACCGGTATCGCCGTAGGGACGGGGTGATATCGCAGTGCTCAACAATAAAAACACAGGCGTTTACTCATCGATTCTGCCGGCACACTCACACCCTGAGGTCAGAACCACAATGAACAAGCACATCGGCACCCTTGCGCGTTGGCGCATGCAGATCTTCGCTATCACCTGGCTCGCTTACGCCGCGTTCTATTTCACCCGCAAAGCCTTTTCGGTGGCCAAACTGGGCATCGCCGAAGACCCCACCTTCATGCTCGACAAAATGGCCATGGCCAACCTCGACGCGATTTACCTGGCGGCCTACGCCATCGGCCAGTTCACCTGGGGCATGCTCGCCGATCGCTTCGGCCCGCGGGTCGTGGTGCTCGGCGGCTTGCTGATTTCCGCTGCGGCGGCGCTGGTGATGGGCAGTTTCGCGACCTTGCCGATCTTCGCCACCTGCATGCTGATACAGGGGCTGGCGCAGTCCACCGGCTGGTCGGGTCTGTGCAAGAACCTCGGCAGTTTCTTCCCCTCCGAACAGCGCGGGCGAGTGCTCGGGTTGTGGAGTTCCTGTTATGCATTCGGCGGTCTGGTGGCGTCGCCGTTCGCCGGCTGGTGGGCGTACACGCTGATCGGTACCTGGCACGCGGCGTTCATTTCCAGTGCGGCGGTGGTCGCGGTGGTGGCGGTGTTGTTCTTCATCTTTCAGCGCAACAAACCGCAAGACGTCGGCCTGCCCGCCGTGGAGCCGGAGCCGCTCATCAGCGCCGAAGAGGCCGAAGCCAACAGCAAGCTCAGCGTGTGGGAACCGCTCAAGGAAATCCTGCGCAACCGCACGGTGCTGGTGCTGGGTCTGGCGTACTTTCTGTTGAAGCCGGCGCGTTACGCGATTCTGTTGTGGGGCCCGGTGATCGTGTTCGAACAGATGCCCTCGGTCGGCAAGGTCGGGGCGGCGATCATTCCGACGGCATTCGAACTGGCCGGGCTGCTGGGGCCGATCATGATCGGCCTGGCCTCGGACAAACTGTTCGGCGCCCGACGCATGCCGGCCTGCGTGTTGAGCCTGCTGGCGCTGACTGTGACCCTCGCGCTGTTCATGGGCGCCCTGCACACCGGCAGCGTGATGCTGGTGGTCGCATTGTTGTTCGTGATGGGCCTGACCCTGTACGGCCCGGACTCGATGATCAGCGGTGCAGCCGCCATCGACTTCGGCAAGGCCAAGGCCGGCGCCACGGCGGCGGGATTCGTCAACGGCTGCGGCTCGGTCGGTGCGGTGCTCGGTGGGTTGCTGCCGGGCTACTTCGATTCGGTGACGGTATTCATTGTGTTCGCCGGTTGCGCGCTGTTTTCGGCGCTGGTGCTGATTCCGCACTGGAACAGCCGTCCGGTCGGCGTCATGGAACCGCGTGCCTCTGTGCCCAATCGGGCCCTGACCATCAAACCTTTGCGTAACTGAATAAACCCTGCCTCGCGGCCTGCTGCGGGATTCGCGGCAGGCTGTACCGTGGCTGACTGACTGGAGAATGTTCATGAGACCGTTTTGGCTGGAGCAGGCCTTGCAGCTCGATTCGTCCAAACCGTGCCCGCCGTTGCAAGGCGAGGTGCGCACCGATGTGTGCATCGTTGGCGGTGGTTACACCGGATTGTGGACGGCGATCATGCTCAAGCAGCAGAACCCCGAACTCGATGTACTGTTGATCGAGGCCGACATCTGCGGCGCCGGCGCCAGTGGGCGCAACGGCGGTTGCGCGCTGTCGTGGTCGGCGAAGTACTTCACCCTCGAGCGGCTGTTCGGCGTCGAAGAGGCGGTGCGGCTGGTCAAGGAATCCGAGCGCAGCATCCACGCCATCGGCGAGTTCTGCGAGCAGTACGGCGTCGATGCCGATTACCGCCTCGACGGTACGCTTTACACCGCCACCAACCGGGCGCAATGCGGTTCGACCGATGCGGTGATTGCGGCGCTGGAGCGCAACGGCATCAACTCGTTTACCCAGCGGCCGGTCGCCGATGTACAGCGCATGGCCGGTTCGGAAAAACACCTGGAGGGCTGGTTCTCGCCGGCCGCCGCCAGCGTGCAGCCGGGCAAACTGGTGCGTGGCTTGCGCCGGGTGGCGTTGCAGCTGGGCGTGCGGATTCATGAAGGCACGGCGATGACCGGGCTGGAAGAGGGCCGTCCGGCGCGCCTGCACACGGCGAACGGCTGCGTGACCGCCGACCGCGTGGTACTGGCGATGAACGCGTGGATGGCCCGCGCCTTTGCGCAGTTCGAGCGCAGCGTAGCGATCGTGTCCAGCGACATGTTGATCACCGAACCCCGCCCGGAGCTGTTGCAGGAAATCGGTTTGACCAGCGGCGTGACCGTGCTCGATTCGCGGATTTTCGTGCACTACTACCACAACACCCCGGACGGCCGGATCATGCTCGGCAAGGGCGGCAACACTTTCGCTTATGGCGGACGGATGCTGCCAGTGTTTGACCAGCCATCGCCTTACGCCGGGTTGCTCAAGCGCAGCCTCGACGATTTTTTCCCGGCCTTCGCCGATGTGAAGGTCGACGCAACGTGGAACGGCCCGTCGGATCGCTCGGTCACCGGCCTGCCGTTTTTCGGCCAGATGAGTGCCAGCGGCAATGTGTTCTACGGTTTCGGTTATTCCGGCAGCGGTGTGGGGCCATGTCACATGGGTGGGCAGATCCTTGCCTCGCTGGTGCAGGGGCTCGACAACCCCTGGACACGCTCGCCGCTGGTCAACGGGCCGCTGGGCTATTTCCCGCCGGAACCGATCCGCTATCTCGGCTCGTTGATGGTGCGCAACGCCATTCGCCGCAAGGAGCGCGCCGAGGATCACGGACGGTGTCCTCGGCATCTGGATGTACGCCTGGCGAAATTCGCCGCTGCTGCGGGCAAGGCCGACAAGGCCTGAACGTCATGCTGACGGCGGGGTGTGCTTGAGCAGCCAGTCGAGCAACAGGCCGTCATCGTGTTGTTCCGGCGCTTGCCTTGTCTTGCGGGTGTGGCTGATATCCAGGCACAGAATCGGTCGGTCCGGATCGCTGTCGAGAAAACTCACCCACACTTCACTGCCGGCGCGAGGCAGGGTTTCCCTGGCGATCGGTCTGTCACCACCGACCATGGCTATCGTCAGCCATAACCTGTCACTGTCGGTATCCAGACCCCGTCCAGGCCACAACCGGACGGCGATACGTCCCTGGTCATCCAACTGAGGCGGCTGTCCGGGCGGGCCGAGCACTTGTGCCGGGTGATACCCCGGAATGCTCGGGCGCGGCTGCGTGAGCGGCGGGCGAAACTCGGTCGACCACGGCAGCGCAGTGAAGTCGTTGTGATAGCGGCGAGGCGCAGGTACCGGGTCGAGAATCGAAGGTTGCTGGCCCTGATGGTGCAATTCGGTGATCAACCACTGATCGTTGAACGCGCCCACCGGGTGATCCGTGACCTGCAGCAAGCGGCCACTGAGCAACTGAGTACAGTCGCTGCGTCCCTGAATGCATCGATACTGGCAACGCTGGCGCTCCAGTTGGCGGCGGCTGCGCTGATCGGCGTAGCGTTGCCCGCTCGGCAGGAAACCACGCTCGGGCCAGATATTGGCCAGGGGATGGTTGGCCGCCTCATCCTCGTTGCTCGGTTGTCCACGATCACGGACGTTGGGTGATACCCGCGCCATGACAGCGTCGTGACGCTGGTAAAGGGCGCTGAGGGCGGGCGATGGCGGCTCGATTTCTGTGCTGAAGGGCACATGCAGTGGCGGCTGCGGCAGGCCAAGGCTGTCATCGGCGAACACCACGACATGGCCGTCCGGCCGGTGTTCGAAGTGGTAGTGAATGCCTTCTTCTTCACACAGTCGCTGCAACAGTGCCAGGTCGGACTCGTCGTACTGGATGCAGAAGGGGCGCGGCGGATAGTGCCCTGTCGTCAGGTCGAACCGATATCCGTGCGCAGGCCACCGATGTTCGACAAGCAACTGTTCGAGAATGTCAGGCACGCTCGATCGGGTGAATACCCGGCGTCGGGTCTGCTGTTCCAGTTGTTGCAGGTGTGGCACCAGTACCAGCCGATAATCGATCCGATGGGCGCCGCGATGCTCGCAACTGGCGCTGTGCAGGGTGCCGTGAATGCCATGGTCGTCACTCAATTGCAGGTAAGCCGACCGATGCAACAAGGTGGCGGGAGCCAGTGCCGGGGCCAGACCAATGACGTCGATCTCGAAGCGATAGGGCCGGTTCAGCGCTTCATGACCGCGAAAACGCAGTACCGGCAGACTCAGGCCACCCTCGATGAGGGTCAGCGTGAAGGGACTTTCCTTGTCATTGAGCATTCGTACGGGGCTCTGTCGGGTAATACGGACGACAGAGGGTACGAAACCGCAGCAGGAAATGGTCATGACAAACCGGTTTTTCAGAATCGCCCTACAAAGTGTGTAGAAGATGTCGACGGGCAACGGATTTTTTGGTCGATTGCCGACTTTAGGCCGTATAAACTTGCGCCACGCGTCGGCCAATAGATGTCTCGGCGCCACAGATCAAGAGAGTGAGTAATGGGCGCACAGTGGAAGGTTAAACACAAAGAAGCGGCAGCCAACGCCAAGGGCAAGATCTTCGGCAAACTGGTGAAAGAGATCACCATCGCTGCCCGCAACGGTGCCGATACCGCCACCAACGCACACCTGCGTCTGGTGGTCGAACAGGCCAAGAAAGCCTCGATGCCCAAGGAAACCCTGGACCGCGCCATCAAGAAGGGTGCAGGTCTGCTGGGCGAGACCGTTCAGTACCATCGCGTGACTTACGAAGGTTTCGCACCGCATCAGGTTCCGTTGATCGTCGAGTGCGTTACCGACAACATCAACCGCACCGTGGCGGAAATCCGCGTGGCGTTCCGCAAGGGCCAACTGGGCGCTTCCGGCTCGGTGGCCTGGGACTTCAACCACGTCGGCATGATCGAAGCCTCGCCGGACACCCCTGACGCCGATCCGGAAATGGCCGCGATCGAAGCCGGTGCCCAGGATTTCGAGCCGGGCGAAGAGGGCGCGACCCTGTTCCTGACCGACCCGACTGACCTGGACGCCGTGCAGAAAGCCCTGCCGGAGCAAGGTTTCACCGTGCTGTCGGCCAAGCTGGGTTATCAGCCAAAGAACCCGGTCAGCGGCCTGAGCGACGAGCAGATGGCTGAAGTCGAAGCGTTCCTTGAAGGCCTCGACAACCACGACGACGTGCAGGAAATGTTCGTCGGCCTGGCGGGCTGATTCATCGCGTCAGCGATCGACCCGGTGGTGGCGCAGCAGGCGTCATCACCACCGGGTCATTGCGGTCAAATCCTGTTGATCTGCCCGACCACTTCATCAAACCCCGGCCGCGCCAGCACATCCGGCTGACAGCAGCGCTGTTCAAGCGCTTCCAGCGCCTCCCGTTGCCCGTCACTCAACCCCGAGTCGATGCGCGCCAGCAATTCCCCCAGCAAGATTCCGAACGCCCGCACTTCGATGCGTTGCAGTGCGCGGGTTTCCAGGTTGTCCGTCGTGGCATGGAATGACGCCGCGCCGAAGTCACCCAACAGGCAGTCGCCTTCCTTGTTCAACAATATGTTGTGGCCATACAGATCGCCATGGGTGATGCCCTGCCGATGCAGATGCTCGGCGACCGACGCGATGCCGCGGGCAATGCGCAACGCGACATCTGCACTGAAACGGCAGTCATCGGTGTAGAGATCCCGCGAACAGGAGGCCAGGCTCGGCAGCGCGGCGAGGTTGCGATAGCTCGGGTCGATCAGTTGCATCACCAGCCCTTGCTGGCCATCTGGGTGATTGCCGATGCGCCCCTCGACCCGGATCAGATTCGGGTGCAGGCCGGCGGTGATGCAGGCGTTCATCTCGTGCAGCGGCGAGCCGTCGCTGGTCATCTCGCCCTTGTAGAGTTTGACTGCCACTGAACGCTCAGGCTGGTCTGCCGATTGCCACACGGCACGGGAAATCACCCCGGAAGCTCCTTCGCCGAGCCGCTGCTGCAGACGCAGGCTCGACCAGTCGATCAGCGGCGTGGCTTCCAGCGCAGCGGCGTCGGCCTCGGTTTCCAGCGGGTTGCCGGCGTAGGCCAGCCAGGTCAGGCTCGGCAGGGTCAGCAACCACTGTGGCAGCTCCGTCAGCTGGTTGGCGGCGATGCGGATCAGTTCCAGCCGATGGCACTGGCTCAGCGATGGCGGCAAGGCACGCAGGCGATTGCCAGCGAGCATCAGCTTTTGCAGGAGCGGGCGTTCGCCCAGTTCGGCTGGCAGGGCTTCAATCAGGTTGTCGGTCAGGATCAGCCAGCGCAACTGCGGTGGCAGCGCTGCGCCGGATACCCGGGCAATCCGGTTGGCCTTGAAGCCGATCATGCTCAGGGCCTCGCACTGGCCGAGGCACTCGGGCAGCTCGGTGAACCGGTTGTCGGAGCAGAACAGCACGCGCAGACGGGGCAGGCGATGCAGGTCGTCCGGCAGGCTGCTCAAGGCATTGCCGCTGAGGTTGAGCACCTCCAGCGTGTCGGCCAGGTCGAATATCTCACGGGGGAACTCGGTCAGGCCTTCGACCAGGTCCAGCCGGGTGATGCCCGACAGTTCGCCGGCGCGCAATTGAGCAAGGGTGTGCATGTCATGGATCGCTATCAAATAGGGCGCAGTGACGCCGGGAATGGGCGGCATGATAACGGCAAATCAGGCCGGCTCGCGCACTTCCGGCAATTGCCCCAGCCGGCTGCGGGTACGCGCCAGATCGATGGCGTTGCCGGCCAGGCTTTCGCGCAGGGGCAGGTACCCGAGCAGCGTCAGGCATTTGTCCTGATCGTAGAGCACGTCAATCAGGTTGATGAAGCGCTGCTGGACGGCTATCGAGCACTCCTCCAGTTCCGGCAGCTCATCGATGATCCAGTGGTCGAAGCGGCGGCACAGTTCCAGATAATCCATCACGGCCGTGGGCTGTTCACACAGGTCATTGAAGGTAAAGGCGACGCGGCGGCCCTCACACAGACGGGCCTGTAAAACCCGGTTGCCCACCGCCAGCGGCTGCGGCGCGGCGTGCCGTGGCGGCAAATCAAGGGTCAAGCGTTGCGCCGGCGTGGCTGGCCACACGTAATGACCCTGAGTGAACATTTGATGGGCGTGATTGCGCGCCTGACTGCGGTAGTCGTGGGGGCCGCCGACTTCCATGACCTGCATGCGGGCATGGATCAGGTCGATCACCGGTTTGAACCGTGCGTGATACAGCGGGTTGGGCAGCAGGCCTTCGGGCGGGTAATTGGAGGTCACAAGCAGCAGGATTGCGCGCTGGAACAGGGCCTTGTACAACCGGGTGATGAGCATCGCGTCGCCGATGTCATGCACGTGGAACTCGTCGAAACACAGCACCCGGCAGTCCAGCAGCAGTTCGTCGAGCGAGGCAGCGAGGGCGTCTTCCTGCTCGCGATGCCGGAACATGGCCTGGTGCAGGTCGGCGAAGAACTGATGGAAATGCAGACGTTGTTTCTGCGACGTCGGCAGGGCCTGGAAGAAACCGTCGAGCAGCCAGCTCTTGCCGCGTCCGACGGCACCGTGCAGGTACAGACCGGGCGGGGTTTGCGCCGCAGGCCCGAACAACATGGCGGCCTGTTGCGCCATGTAGTCGATCACGCGCAGCTGGCTGTGGCTGAGGGTGTAGCCCTGATCATGGGCCTTTTGCCTGAAGTAGTCGCGGATCGCCTGGGCGCTGGCGCAATGGCCGGCACTGGCAAGGTTTCGGTGGCCGAACAAACGGCGTAACCCTGAAAGACGCTGGGACAGGCGCGAACGTTCGGGCGGTCGGGCGGGCACGGTGGGGTCACTCCGTCAGGGTCGGGCCGGCTCCCCCCGAGCGCGGCGGCGTAGTGTAACCAGACGGATAGTTTTCCTTCCACTGCGCTTTGTCGGCCGACGGTCTTGCTGGACAGCAATCTGCGGCGCGTACAGGTTTTTACAGCGTGATGGGGGTGGTAGATCGACAACTTTTCGAAACATATCCCGCACGATCAATGGATCCAATCGACTGGCGCATTCGGCGTCCGTTGCTAACCTGAAACACTGTAACGGCAGAGACGCTGTCGCCATCAAGGATCGGACGGTGAATGCAGGAGTGGTCTGGGCACTGCTGGGCGGGCTCGCGGCACCGGCGCATGGCGCCGATCTGCAGGTTGAAGTGCGGGTCGACGTGCAGCGTGGCTGTCAGTTGATCGGTCAGCAGCGTGACGCGGGTATCGGGCAATTGGGTGTGCTCGATTTCGGCAGTACGGCGCGGCTCGATGATCCGGCCGGACCGCTCGGGGCGGCGTTGACCCCTTCGCGCCTGCCACGCCTGGAGTGCAACCCGGACACGCCATACCAGCTGCGTGTCGATGGCGGACTGCACGGCGGGACCGGCGAGGTGCGTTACATGGCGGGCGAGGCGGGGGGCAAGGCGATTCCCTACCGTCTGTATCAGGATGCCGCGCGGCAGGTGCCGCTGGTGGTGGATGTACCGGTCAGCGGACGTGTACCGGACAGCGGCTCGGTGACGCTGCCGCTGTACGGGCGGATCGAGCGGGTGGCCGAGGTGCCACGGGTCAGTCGGTACTCGGATCTGGTCAAGGTGACCGTCACCTGGTGATCAACCGGAGTGATGCGGCAATGGTGCGTTCAATGACGAGCGCAGTGGACGATCTTCAGGGACCGGAAGGAGTAGGGATGCAATGACGGGCAAGCACTGGCTGGTCATCACCGCAGGCGCATTGCTGTTGCTCACCGAAGGTGCGCAGGCATCGGTCAACGGACAGATCCACGCCCGCCTGACCCTGATCGCAGGCTGCGAAGTGACCAACACCTCCACGTCCGCCAGCCCGGTGGGGGATTTCGGCAAGCTCGACTTCGGCCAGCAGGGCCCCACCTGGAATACTCCCATCAAGGCCAGTCTGGCCAATGACAGCAGCGGCAGGCTCAACGTCGCCTGCAATCCGTCGGTGACCGGTTTCACCGTGAGTATCGACGGCGGCACCCATGGCGACGGCAATACCCGCCGCCTGAGCAACGGTCGTCAGACCATCCCCTATCAACTGTTTCTCGATGCCTCGGGCAGCCAGAGCTACAGCATCGGCCAGCAACACAATTTCGCGGTCACCAGCGGCGCACAGATTCCGATTCCGGTATTTGGCACGGTGGTGGCGAACACCCGCGCGGTACCGGCCGGTGTCTATACCGACACCCTGACGGTGACGCTCGACTGGTAAATCGTAGAGGAAGGACACCATGGGTACGATTGCATCAAGGATAGGTCTGTCGCTGCTCGGTCTGACGCTGGCTTCCAGCGTCAACGCCGCCACCACGGTCACCGGCCAGATCACCTCCAGCCTGATCCTGATCAGCAGTTGCCAGGTCAACGGCTCTGGCGGATCCACCGGACTGAACTTCGGCGCCCTGAATTTCGGCACGGCCAACAGTCTGTTCACCACCGCGACCGGGCAGGTGCTGGGCGGCGGTGGCGGGGCCTTGTCGATTCTCTGTTCTGCCGGCACCACGCCGACGGTCAAGGTGCGGGCCGGCGCCCATGACGGCCAGTCGCCCGGTGGCAGTCGCGCGTTGTACGACGGGGTTGCCAACTATGTGCCCTATGACTTGTACACCGATGCCGGGCACTCGCAACTGCTGGCCATCGACGGGGTGATCAGCCTTGCCGCCAGCACAGGGGTGGCGCAAACCGTGAATATCTATGGTCAGGCGGTGGGCAAGGCCGGCCTGCCGGCGGGCACCTATACCGACACCATTGCCGTTGAACTGACGTTCTAGTGCCATGGGCCGGCATGGCTGTGCGGCACTGCTGGTGCTGTGCGCGGGGGCGGCGCCGTTACCGCTGGCAGCAGTGACCAGCCAGAGCTTTCAGGTCAGCGCGACAATCACACCTGGCTGCCTGGTGGTGGGAGGGGTGTCGAACTATGGCGGACTGAATTTCGGTTCGAGTTCGGCCCTGGCCACCGGCACGGTGCAAGTGGCGTTGACCGGCGGCGTGCAGTTGCAATGCACGCCGGGCGTGACATTGAACATGACGGTCGATGGCGGCCAGTACAACAGCAGCGGTCGACACATGCAGCTCAACAGCGGCAGCGCGCGGGTGGCTTATGCGCTGTTTCGCGATGCGGCCTACAGCCAGAGCCTGGGAATCGGTCAGACCGTGGCGGTGGCCTACAGCGACGCCAACAACATCAGCCTGCCGATCTACGGTCAGGTGCAGTTGCCGGGCACGGTGCCCGGGGGGACGTACAGCGACGTGTTGCAGGTGCAACTGTCGTGGTGATGAATGGCACAAGGAGCGGGGTTATGGGGGTTGTCTCGTCGCGGCTGTTGCGGGCGGGTTGCGCAATGTTGATGTTGGCTTCACTCGGGGCGATCAAGGCCCAGGCGGCCAGTTCGGTGCTGATCTGGCCCATCGATCCGGTGCTTGAGGCCGATCAGCAGGCCAGTGCGTTATGGCTGGAGAACCGTGGCAGCGAGACCGCCAACCTGCAGATCCGTGTGTTTGGCTGGAGCCAGAACGGTTACCAGGAGCAGTACCGGAACCAGCGTGACGTGATTGGCAGTCCGCCGGTGGCGAAGATTGAACCGGGGCAGAAACAACTGGTGCGCCTGACCCGGACCAAAGACGTGCCGCCCGGCCAGGAACTGGCCTACCGGATCATCATCGACGAAATTCCTTCGGCTCAGCCTCCCGTCGCCGATGCGGGGAAAACCGCTGCGGCGATCCGTTTCCAGATGCGCTATTCGGTGCCGCTGTTCGCCTACGGAGCAGGGCTCTGGAGCAAGGAAGACAGCACCCGGCAGCGCGATCCCAAGGGGATCGGCCTGCCGCAATTGAGCTGGCGCACGGTCTCGGTCGACGGCAAACCCTATGTGGAAGTGCGCAACCAGGGCGCGGTGCATGCGCGACTGACGGATGTCGCGCTCAAACAGGGCGGGCAGAGCAAACCTTTGGCGCAGGGATTGCTGGGTTATGTGCTGCCAGGCGCGGTCATGCGCTGGCCGGCGCCGGGATCCGTGACGGGGGAGCTGGTGGGCCGGATCAATGGCGCGGCGCAGATGCAAGGCATCGCCCCGGCGAAGTAGGGACTTCAACCTGCGGGTCTGGTAGTGCGCGGCCGCCGGGCAAGCGACAGGTTGGCGGGCAACAGCGGTTTCAGGAGGAACCAGTCCATTGACGGACGAAGCACGCTAATGAGTCCGGGATGGGCTCGCCGTATTCAGCGTCCGTTGTGGCTTGTCACCGGCGCGTGTTGCCTGATGTTCATTCATCCATCCGGGGCCGGCGATCTGCCGCCGCCTCCCAGCGGCATGGAGGCCGTCAGCGATGCACAGTTGTTTCTGGAACTGGTGGTCAACCAGATGAATACCGGTCGCGTGGTGGCGGTGGATCAGCGCGGCGGGCGGTTGTTCCTGCCGGCCAGTGTGTTGCATGACACCGGCATGACGCTGCCCGAAAGTGCCGGTGCCGAAGTCGATCTCGACGGCCTGCCGGGGCTGCACAGCGACTACGACAGCGTCGGCCAGCGGCTGTTGCTCGATGTGCCACCGGACTGGCTGCCGGAGCAGTTCATCGGTAACCGTCAGGTCTATCCACGCACCCCGGCGCTGAGCAGTTTCGGCGCGTTGTTCAACTATGACCTGTACCTCAACGACACCGATGATGCCGGCACTTATCTGGCGGCGTGGAACGAGATACGGGTATTCGACAGTTGGGGCACGCTGTCCAGCACCGGTCAGTACCGGCAGACCTTGTCCGGGGATTCGGCCAGTACGCTGAACAATGGCTATTTGCGCTACGACACCACCTGGCGGTACTCCGACGACGAGCGGATGCTGACGTACGAGGCAGGGGATGTGGTCAGCGGCGCCTTGCCCTGGAGCAGTTCGGTGCGTCTGGGGGGCGTGCAGTTTTCGCGGGATTTCGCCGTGCGCCCGGATCTTGTGACCTATCCGCTGCCGCAATTCGCCGGTGAAGCGGCGGTGCCGTCCTCGGTGGATTTGTTCATCAACGGCTACAAGTCCAGCAGCACCGATTTGCAACCGGGTCCGTACACCCTGACCAACATCCCGTTCATCAACGGCGCGGGCGAGGCTGTGGTGGTGACCACCGATGCGCTGGGCCGGCAGGTGTCCACCACCGTACCGTTTTATGTCACCAGCAGTCTGTTGCAAAAGGGCCTGAGCGACTTCTCGGTGGCGGCCGGTACGCTGCGCCGGGATTACGGGTTGAAGGATTTCAGCTACGGGTCGGGTATGACGTCGGGCAGCCTGCGTTATGGCATCAGCGACAGCTTCACGCTGGAAAGTCACGCCGAAGCCGCCGAGTCGCTGACCCTCGGCGGCCTCGGTGGCAACCTGCGTCTGGGCAATTTCGGGGTGCTCAACAGTGCGATCAGTCAAAGCCGTTTCGACGGCGATGGCGGTCAGCAATACAGTCTCGGTTACCAGTACAGCGCCCAGCGCTTCAGCTTTTCCTGGCAACGGTTACAGCGCCGCGACCAGTACGCCGACCTCACGGTCGTCGACAGTCCTTACACCAGCCTCAGCAAGCGCAGCGAACAGGCGACCCTGAGCCTCAACCTTGAGCGCTGGGGCAGTCTGGGGGTCGGTTACTTCGATATCCGGGCGGCGGACGATAGCCGCACGCGGCTGCTCAACCTGAGCTGGAGCAAGCCGTTGTGGCGCAACAGCAGTTTCTATCTCTCCGCCAACCGCGAAATAGGCGACGCCAACTGGGCGGTGCAGGCGCAACTGGTGATCCCGTTCGACCTGCGCGGCAGCCTGGCCATCAGCAGCGAGCGCAACAAGAACGGGCAAAGCCAACAGCGGGTCAACTACAGCCGTGCCGTGCCTTCCGAGGGCGGGGTGGGTTTCAACCTGGGTTATGCCAAGGGTGACGGCGCCGATTACCGTCAGGCCGACGTCACCTGGCGCTTGCAGTCGGTGCAATTGCAGGCCGGTGTCTACGGCACCTCGGACGCCGAAACGCGTTGGGCCGATGCCAGCGGTTCGCTGGTGTGGATGGACCATCAAGTGTTTGCCGCCAACCGCATCGACGATGCGTTTGTGGTGGTCAGTACCGACGGTTACGCGGATGTCCCGGTGCGTTACGAGAACCAGCAGATCGGCCAGACCGACCGCAACGGCCACTTGCTGGTGCCGTGGAGCAGCGCCTACTACCGTGGCAAATACGAAATCGATCCGTTGAACCTGCCGGCCAACGTACGCAGCCCGAATGTCGAACAGCGCATTGCCGTGCGCCGTGGCAGTGGCTATCTGTTGGAGTTTGCGCTGAGCCGGGTGATGGCCGCGAGCATCGTGCTGGTGGACGCGCAACAGCAGCAATTGCCGCTGGGCAGCGGCGTGTTGCATGAAGAGAGCGGCACGCGCACGGTGGTGGGCTGGGACGGGCTGGTCTATCTGGAAAACCTGCAGGTGCAAAATTCGCTGAGGGTGACGCTGGCCGATGGCAAGACCTGTCAGGCGCAATTCAACGTCGATCTGCAGCAGGATCAGGTGCCGCTGATCGGGCCGTTGGTATGTCAATGAAGGCGATGCGGCTGTGCCTGTGGCTGGTGCTGATGCTGCCCGGTGCAGTACAGGCGTTGTGCTCGGTGGTCACCACCACACCGGCCGCGTTCGGAACCATCAGTTCGATTGCGGTGCGCACCACATCGCAACCCAGTTCCACGCTGAACGGCGGTCTGAGCTGTACCGGATCGCTGTTGTCGCTGCTGACCAGCAACGACCATTTCTGGGCTACGGTCACCTCGACCCAGAGCGGCCTGCTCGGGCCGAGCGGGGATGTCATCAGCTATACGATCTACGCCAACAACAGCACCAGTTACCCGCTGACTCGCGGCACGGCCTACGATTTCGCCCGAAATGGCATCATCGACGCGCTGGGATTGCTCAACGGTACCGTGCCGAAAACCGTGCCGTTGTATCTCGGCACCACGATCGGCAGCAACGTGGCGGCCGGGGTTTATACCGAAACCCTGAGCATTTTCTGGAACTGGAATTACTGTTCGGGCATCGGGGTCGGCGGACTCTGCCTGGGGCGCGATATCAATAGCGGTACTACGACGCTGACGGTCAACCTGACCGTGGCCAACGATTGCACCATCACCGCGCCCAACATCGCCTTCGGCAGCGCTCCGGTGATCAGCGCGTTTACCCCGGTGACCGGGCAGACCATCAACCTGGCCTGCACAAAGGGCAGCGCCTATACCGTGGGTTTGAGCGACGGACAGAACGCGCTCAGTGTCGGCGGTCGACGGCAAATGATCTCGGGCAGCAATTACCTGGCCTACGACATCTTCAAAAGCGCCGGCACTACCCGCTGGGGCAGTGTCGGCGCTGCACGTCGGGCGAGCACCGATGCCGAGGTCAATCCCGGCAATGGCCTGGGCACCGGCAGCCAGATCTTCAACTACAACGCGAAGATCTACACCGACCAGACCACGCCGCCCGCCGGTACCTATCTGGATAACGTGGTGCTGGATGTCGGTTTCTGAACCGGCTAGAAGCGCTCGGTGTGCTGGAGCAATGGCGCCGCCGGAGTGTCGGTCGGGCTGACCATCGCATAGTTGTAACCTTCGCCGGACCAGTACTCGGCCTGCAGATCACCGTCGCGACGGCTACCCCGTGGCAGGAAGGTGTTTTTCGGCCCCGGCGGGCGCACGTAGAAACTGACCTTGTGCCCGTCTCGATCCTCATACATCACCATCGCCGCCGGACCTTCGTCAGTGCTCAGCAAGCGCCCGCTGACCGGTCGGAAACCCGCTGCGGTCAGGTCCGGCAGTCGATTGGCCTGCGTGAAGTAGCGGTCGAGCCAGCCCTGCATGTCGCCGGCGCCGCCGACCTTGTAGTCCGCCGGCAGAATCCCTTGCTGAGCGATCAAGCGGTACGCCTGCAGGGCATCGCTCATGGGCGCTACCGAACGCACCAAGGTCATTTCCCGGGCCTGCCAGCCACTGACACCGCCGAGGCTGACCGCGATCAGCAACACCGCCGCACTGGCCCAGTGTCGACGTGATCGATGCTTGAGCCGCTGGCGGATCAACACGGGGTCCAGGTCCGGATTGGCCGGTTGTTGCAAGGCGCCACCCAGGGCGGCGCGCAGGTGCTGGGCGTCCTGTTGCCAGGCGCGGATCAACGCGGCCTCGTCGGGGTGGCTGGCCAGCCAGTTTTCCAGTACACGCCGGTCGGCGTCGCTGAGCTGGTGGTCGATGTACGCGTGCAAATCACGCTCGCTGGGGGGCAGGCTGATCATTTGAGTATCCGCAAGGAAGGGCTGCTGATTTCGCCGTCACTGAGCTGGCGCAAAGCCTGGCGGGCGCGGGACAGGCGCGACATCACGGTGCCGGTGGGGACGTCGAGGATCTCGGCGACCTCCTTATAGGTCAGGCCTTCCACCGAGACCATCAGCAGCAGGGCGCGCTGTTCGGTGGGCAGGCGATCGAAGGCTTGCAGGGTCGACTGGGCAATGACGGTGCGCTCCACCGAGGGTTCGGTGTCATCGCGGCCGGTAAAGAATTCGAGCATCCGGGCGTAGCGCCGGGAGCGCCGGTGCGCATCGAGGAACTGGCGGTACAGGATCGAAAACAGCCAGGCGCGCAGATCGCCCTCGGCGCGCTTGTCGCCCCAACTGGACAGGGCACGCTCCAGGCTGGCCTGGACCAGATCGTCGGCGCTGCTGGCGTTGCGCGTCAACGACACGGCAAAGCGTCGCAATCGGGGGATCACTTCGCGAAGTTGTTCGTCGAGTGTGTTCATGGCAGGGGCATGCTCTGGCTCAGAAGCGCGGTAGTCATAAGGAGAGACGCCTCCCGACACAGCTTATTCCATCCTGTGGGCTGAAAGATTTCATAACCTGCTACGTAGGAAAGCTCACCGCATCTTGCAGTCCATGTAATGGATTCAAATTTCCCGGCTCAACCCGTCCGACAAGCGCAAGCAACCACCGAAGCAGTCTGCCGTCGGTGGCTGATCTGGCTGAAACGATAATTTGAGCAATAGGGATGTTAGAGATGCATGCAATCGCAATGGATACCCGGTTCTCCTCGTGCGTCGAACAAGACGCATGGCGTCAGTTCGGTTGCGGTCCGGTGGTCGAGCCTGGATTCTCGTTGATCCATCGCGCAATCGAAGAGCAGGCTGCAGCTCATCCGCAGAATCAGGCCGCGTGTTTTCAGGGGCAAACCCTCACCTATGGTGAACTGAATCGCCAGGCCAACCGGCTGGCCACAGCGCTGAAGGCTCATGGCGTGGTGCCGGGTGATCATGTCGCCTTGTTTGTCGAACGTTCCATCCCGATGCTGGTGGGCATGCTTGCCGCATTGAAGGTAGGGGCTGCCTATATTCCACAGCATGTTGGCATTACGCCTGCGACTCAATTGCGCCACATCATGGAAGTCGCTTCGACGCGGGTGGTGCTGACGCTTTCAACGCTGGCGCATGCCATTCCCCTGACGGCGGAACAGCACTGCATCTTTCTGGACGCGTTCATCGATTCGCCAGGCTCGATTGCCGATGACTTGAACGTGGGGAGTGATGCGTCGTCACCGGATGCGCTGTGCTTTGTGTTGTTCACTTCCGGCACGACCGGGCAACCCAATGGCGTCAGGGTTACCCAACGCAATGTCTGCAATATTCTGCTCACCGCTCCCGGCAATCTCGGTATGCGGCCAGGTTTGAAAGTCGGCCAGATCCTCAACATCGCTTTCGACATGGCGGCCTGGGAAATTCTGGGCTGCCTGGCCCATGGCGCAACGCTGATGATTCGCGGCAAGGACATCGCCGAGACGGCCGAGCAATGTGATGTGCTGATCGCAACGCCGTCGATTCTCGCCACGCTGGACCCCGCGCGCTGCAGTCAGGTGAAGGTGGTAGCCCTTGCAGGCGAACCCTGCCCGCAGCCGTTGGCCGATCGTTGGGCGTCCTTTTGCACTTTTTACAACGCCTGTGGGCCCACCGAAACCACCATCATCAACACCTTGCAGCATTACAAGGGGACGGGCCGATTGACGATCGGCAGGCCGACGCCGAACAACACGGTTTATGTGCTGGATGAAACGGGGCAATTGTGTGGGCCGGGCGAACAGGGCGAGATGTGGGCCGGTGGTGATTGCGTGACGGCGGGCTATCTGGGTAACCCTGCACTGACTGCCGAACGTTATCGTCTCGATCCGTTTCTGGGGCAGGGGCGGATGATGTTTCGTACCCGGGATCTGGGGCGCTGGACGGATGAGGGCGAGCTGGAGCACCTGGGTCGTGTGGATGATCAGGTGAAAGTCAGGGGCTTTCGAGTCGAGCTGGATTCGGTGTCCGCAGCGCTGGAATCGTCACCGGGATGTGAGCGCGCCGTCACATTGAAATTCGATAACCGCAATCTGGTGGCTTTCGTCTACCCCGTTTCCACGGACATCGATGCGGCACGACGCCGTTGTGAAGAGCGCCTGGCCTATTACTGCATCCCCTCAATGATTCTGCCGGTGGATGAAATTCCGCTGACCTCGCGGGGCAAAGTCGACAAACGCCTGTTGCTTGAGCGAGCCCAGGCGTACCACGCACAACGTACCGCCGCCGAACAGGAGGCGGGGCAATGAGCGGGTTGGACACAGGCGTCACTTTGCCCGAGCCGCGTGCGTTATGGCGACGTCTGGGGACGCTGCCGCTGTTTTCTCATTACAACCGGCTGGTCGCGCTGGTGTTGATCTGCAATTTCGCTGCGCTCGGGCATGGACTGACCGCCGGACAGTGGTGGTCAGCTTCGGGACAGGATCTGGAAGCGTTGTCGCAACTGGTGTTGATCAACCTGTCGATGGCGATACTGATTCGTCAGCAATATCTGATCAACGTGTTGTTCTGGCTGGCCACGCGTGCGCCTGCGACCTGGCCGTTGGCGATTCGCCGGTCACTGGCCAAGGTCTATCACTTTGGTGGTTTGCACAGTGGTGGCGCGATGGCGGCGATTGCCTGGTTTTTCGCGTTGTTCGGCTCGCTGGTCTGGCAACGGATCGAAGGCGTAGGTGGGGTTTCGCTGACGCTATTGGCGATCAGCGGCACGTTGCTGGGGTTGTTGTTGCTGATGGCGATCATGGCGATGCCAGGGATTCGTTCGCGGTTTCATAACGGTTTTGAACGTACACACCGTTTTGCCGGTTGGGCTGCCTTGCTGCTGTTCTGGGCCATGACGCTGGTGTTTGCCCGGGACCGCAATCCAGCGACGGATCTGACACCGGTGTTGCTGACGTCTGCGTCGTTCTGGATGCTGCCGGTGCTGACGCTCAGCATTGCGTTGCCCTGGCTGCGTCTTCGCAGGGTGCCGGTGACGTTGGTCAAGCCATCGTCACATGCAGTCATTGCCCGCTTCGATCACCATACGCCGTTCGCCGGATCCTCCACCGCGATCAGTCGCAATCCGCTGTGGGAATGGCATTCCTTTGCCAACATTCCTGCACCGGGCGAGCGGGGTTTTCGCTTGATCATTTCCCGAGCGGGTGACTGGACAGGCGAACTGATCGAGCAACCGCCAACCCATGTCTGGGTCAAGGGCATCACCACCGCCGGGGTCGCTCGCATTGAAACCCTGTTCAAGTCGGTGGTTTACGTCGCCACGGGCAGCGGGATCGGCCCGGTGCTGCCGCATCTTTTGGCGCGGCAGGTGCCCATTCATCTGATCTGGTCGACCCGCAGCCCGAGAAAGACCTACGGCGACGCATTGGTCGATGAAATTCTTCAAGCCCAACCCGATGCGCATATCTGGGATACCGATCTGCTGGGCAAGCCAGACCTGGTGTCGCTGGCCTACTCGGCGGTTCAACGCCACGGCGCGGAGGCGGTGATTTGCATTTCCAACCAGACGTTGACGGAGCGCGTGGTCAAGGAAATGGAGGGACGGGGCATTCCGGCCTATGGCGCGATCTGGGATTCCTGACGGGCGTATTGCCGTTTTCCTTCCCCTTACATAGAAAGAGACTGCGATGAATATATTGATCGAAAGACTGGGTCGCGTGGTGCTGATCCGCCTCAACCGGCCCCACGCCCGTAACGCGCTCAGCGCACAATTGATGCGCGAGCTGCTGGAAACCCTGCAAGCACTTGATGGTGATCCGGGTGTCGGGTGTTTCCTGATCACCGGTACGAAGGATTACTTCGCGGCAGGCGCCGATATCAAGGAGATGTACGAAAAGTCTTGTCTGGACATGATTCAGGAAGATTACTTTGCCGGTTGGGACGCGTTCGCCGCGCTGCGTACTCCGAAGGTTGCGGCAGTGGCGGGGTTCGCCTATGGCGGAGGGTGTGAGCTGGCAATGATGTGCGATGTGATCGTAGCGGCCGAGTCCGCACAATTCGGTCTGCCTGAAATCACTTTGGGGGTGATGCCGGGCATGGGTGGCACGCAGCGACTGACTCGCTTGATCGGTCGTGCAAAAGCCATGGACATGATTCTGACGGGGCGCTCGATGTCCGCTCGTGAGGCCGAGCAGTCGGGGCTGGTATCGCGGGTGATCGCCGCCGAGCATTTGCTTGAAGAGGGATTGGCGGTTGCGCGGCGGATTGGCGGATTCCCTCGCACCGCGACACGGGCTGCGCGAGAGGCGGTGGACCGGGCCGATGAATCAGGGATGCGCGAAGGCCTTCTGTTCGAGCGGCGTTCGTTTCACGGCTTGTTTGCTACGCCCGGCCAAAAGGAAGGCATGCAGGCATTTCTGGAAAAGCGCGAGCCACGGTTCGATCTGATGTAAACGGCCCGGAGGTGGGCTCGCGCGTCACCGCGTGAAAGAAACTACAGTTCAAAGGGAATAAACCTACGAGGCGTGCGTCTCATAGCACCTTTCCCTATGGCCGATGGCCCTGGAGTTTTTCATGGTTGATCGCAGCTCACCGCCCGGCGGCCCCCAACGCCCGCCACTGAGTGCCGCGAGCCTGGTGTTGCGTCTCGGCGGAATCGCCGTGGTGGTCGCAGCCGTGGCCGGGGCGTTTGCCTACGTTCATGGCAACTTTGACCCACAACGCCTGACGCCCAAGGCGCTGGTCGATGTGCTGGAAAAGAACAACGGCGTGCATCCGGGGTTCCGTCGCAATCACGCCAAGGGTGTTTGCGTCATCGGTCATTTCGAAAGCAGTGGTGAGGCGCGTCCTTACTCTGTCGCGCAAGTGTTCAATGAGCCACGCACTCCGGTAGTCGGTCGATTCGCGCTGCCGGCGGGCAATCCTTATGCGCCGGACAGCGCGGTACCGATTCGCAGTCTGGCGCTGCGCTTCACCCAGGCCAACGGGCAGCAATGGCGCACTGGAATGAACAGCATGCCGGTGTTTCCGGTCGGCACGCCCGAGGCGTTCTATCAGTTGCAACAGGCGCAATTGCCGGACCCGGCGACCGGCAAACCCGATCCCGCCAAAGTGCCGGCATTTTTCGCCGCGCATCCGGAGGCCGTACCGTTCCTGACCTGGGTGAAGACGGCCAAACCTTCGGCCAGCTACGTGACCGAGACTTACAACAGTGTCAACGCGTTCTATCTGGTCGACGCGAGCGGCAAGAAGCAGGCCGTGCGCTGGAGCATGGCGCCGTTGGCCCAGGATGCAGCGGGAGCTGTGGCTCCAGAAGGCAGCGATTTTCTCGAGAAGGATCTGGTGCGACGGCTGGCCGAAGGGCCGCTGCGTTTTCAGTTGAACCTCACGCTGGCCAATGCCGACGATCCGGTGAATGACGCGAGCAAAGTCTGGCCAGCCGGTCGCAAAATGCTGAACGCCGGCACCCTGGTCCTGGAAAAGACTCAGCCGCAACTCAGCGGCGAATGCCGCGACATCAACTATGACCCACTGGTTCTGCCCGCCGGGATAGAAGGCTCCGACGACCCGTTGCTGGCTGCGCGCTCAGCCGGCTACGCCGATTCCTATCTGCGCCGCACCAGTGAAGTCAGTCAATTGCCCACTGGCAAACAGGAGGCACGCCCATGAGAACGCCACCGACGCATTTCAATCCGCTGGCGCGGCTGCTGCACTGGCTGATGGCACTCATGATCATCGCCATGTTGTTCATCGGGGCCGGCATGGTGACCTCGGTGTCAGCGCGGCATGAATGGCTGATCAACCTGCACAAACCTTTGGGTATCGCAATTCTGTTGCTGGTGATCGTGCGCATCCTTGTCCGGTTGGGGACTCGTCAGCCACCACTGCCGGAGGACCTGCCGGGCTGGCAGGTGATGGCAGCCAAGGCGTCGCACCTGTTGCTTTACGCATTGATGCTGGTGTTGCCGCTGCTGGGCTGGGCGATGATCAGTGCGGCGGGGGATCCGGTGATGTTGGGGCGATCCCTGCAATTACCGTCAATCCTTCCGGCGGATGCCCAGGTGTTCGCCTTGCTGCGCAAGGCGCATGGCTATCTGGCCTATCTGCTGTTTCTGACCGTGTTGCTGCATCTGGCTGCCGCGTTGTTTCATGGCTGGGTGCGCCGCGACGAGGTACTCGACAGCATGCTGCGGGGACGGAGTCGCGACTGACCCCGGAGGTTATTCCGACGTGGCGAGGGAGCACTGCTCGCCACGTTTTTGCGGTGCCAATGTTCGCCACCAGTAAAGCAGCGCGACGATATTGATTGCGGCACCCAACCAGCAGACACCCGACCATCCTGCCCAGGCGTACATGGCCGTCGAGGCCATGGGTCCCAGGGCGCTGCCAACCGAATAAAACAGCATGTAGCCGGCAGTCAGTCGGCTCTGTGCCTGTGGGCGAACGCTGTAGATCATGCTCTGGCTCGTGACATGCACGGCTTGCAAGCCCAGATCCAGAGTGATTACGCCGATCAGTAGCGCCCACAACGAGGACTGGGTCAATGCGATCGGCAGCCACGAACCGAGCATCAGCAACAAGGACAGGCCGCTGACCCATTGCCCGAGACCACTGTCCGCCAAGCGTCCGGCTCTTGCAGCCGCCAGTGCGCCAGCCGCGCCGGCCAGTCCGAACAATCCGATTTCACTGTGGGAAAGCGACAGCGGCGGGGCGGCCAGCGGCAGGACCATGGGCGTCCATAGCACCATGGCGCTGGCGAAGGTCAGCAACGCCAGAATCGCCCGTTGTCGCAGCACGGGCTCCTCTCGAAACAGGCTGAACACCGAAGCAATCAATGCTGCGTAGGAGGTTGCCGGTTGGGGGCTCTCATCCTTGGGCAGCGCGCGAAACAGCAACAGCGCCATGATCAGCGTCATTCCTGCCGACAACAGATAGATCGCCCGCCAGCCGGCCAGATCCGCCATCCCGCCGGCTACGGTGCGTGCGAGCAAGATGCCGACCACAATGCCGCTGGTGATCACGCCGACGACGTGTCCGCGTTGCGCCGGGATGGCCAGGGTTGCGGCATAGGCCACCAGCACTTGAGTGACGACGGCGAGCAGGCCGGTCAGGGTCATGCCTACCAGCAGCCAGGTGCTGTTGGTGGCCAGTGCGATCATCAACAGTGCTGCGGCGGACAGCAGGGTTTGCGTGACAATCAAGCGTCGGCGGTTGAGCAGATCGCCGAGCGGCACGAGCAATACCAGTCCGATGCCGTAGCCGACCTGGGTCAGCGTGATGACGATACCGATGCTCGCGGGTGACAGGTTGAATGCTTCGGCCATGGCGTCCAGCAACGGTTGCGCGTAGTACACATTACCGACGGCCAGCCCGCAGGCGATGGCGAACAGCAGCACGACACCGCTGCCGAGTGTTTGCGCTTTCATGTTCTGATTCCTTTTCAGGTTTTAAATTAAAACTGGATTGACGGTAGGTAATCTGGTTTTGTTTTGCAACCTGATTAGGCAAAAAGTGCAACGCAAAAAAAAAGATCGCAGACAGCGCTGCGATCTTTCATGTGGCGAAAAACAGGGGATATCAGCGCAGGGTGTCGACCATGTCGGCGATGGTGGTCAGCACGTCCTTGCCCAATTGCTTCGACCGCTGGCCCGACCAACCGGTAAGCGGGTTCGGCGCATCGTCGTGATCCTTGAACGGCATTTCCAGGGTCAACGACAGGCAGTCGAACTTCTGGCCGACGCTGTTGCAGGCCAGGGTCATGTTGGCCTGACCCGGTTCATCGCGGGTGTAGCCGTACTTGGTCTGGAAGTCCTTGGTGGTGTGTTTCAGATGGCTGCGAAAGTGCTCTTCGAGTTTCTCGATCCGCGGGGTGTAGCCTGGATTGCCTTCGCAGCCGGCAGTGAACACGTGAGGAATTTCTTCGTCGCCGTGTACGTCGAGGAACAGATCGACGCCATATTTTTCCATCTGCTGCTGTACGAAAAGCACTTCCGGGCTGACGTCCTGACTGGCGTTCTGCCAGGCGCGATTCAGGTCCTGGCCCATGGCGTTGGTACGCAGGTGACCGTGGAAGGCACCGTCCGGGTTCATGTTCGGCACCAGATACAGATCGGCACTTTCCAGCAGTTTGTTCAGCACTGGATCGTTGTGATGCTCCAGACGTTCGATCACGCCTTCCATGAACCACTCGGCCATGTGTTCGCCGGGGTGCTGCTGGGCGATGATCCAGATCTTGCGGCGGACTTCGGCACCGGTGCCTTTGCGCAGGAGCTGGATGTCGCGGCCTTCGACGCTTTTGCCGGTGGCCAGCAGTTCGGTGCCGGCCTTGGTCAGCGCTTGCTCGATCAGCCAGTCATGACGGCCACGGCTGTAAGGCTCGAAGTAGGCGAACCAGGCGTGAGTCTGCTCGGCTTCGAGGCAGAAGCGCAGGCTGTCGCCTTCGAATTGGGTTGGAATGCGGAACCAGTTGACGTGGTCGTAGGAAGCGACCGCCTGATAGCCGGTCCAGGCTTTGTTGTAGGAGGACTGGCTGGCGTTGACCAGGCGGAACCAGTGTTCCTGATGAACATGCAGGCCGCTGGCCTTGAAGTGGAACCACTGGAAATGGGCGCTGCGGGTATCTGGCCGAATGGCCAGAACCGGGTTGAGCGGGTTGCTGATGTCGATGACTTGGATGTTGCCGCTGTCGAAGTTGGCGCTGATGTCGAACGAAGATTTGGCCACGGTCATAATCGGTTCCTGAATATGATTTTTATGGCGGCTACTTTACACGCAAGGCAGGGGTGAAACCGAGGGAAATTGCGGGTTGCGGCGGGGGGCGTCTTCCATGACGCGCAGGCAGCTTAGTGGCTGTGCGATTGATTCTCAAGTGCTAATTGGCATTAGTTCGCCCCAATGTGGCCGGGGTTCGCTTGCCAAGCAATATTCTTTTGATATTATCCGCGCCATCGAATTTGCGGCACCCAAAGACTTCATTAGCCTGAAGCCAAAAGCCAGAAAACTGGCAAAAAAAAAGACCCGGCAAAAAGCCGGGTCAAAAACCGTGATTAGCCTGATGAGGAGATAGTCCAGAAGACCGACCTAAGGTCTCTGGCCCATCGACTGATCTCGCGACCAGCTGCTTGCAATAATAATCATTATCATTTGCAAGTCAAACGTTTTTATCTGCGCGATTGGAAAATTCTTTCCTGTCCGTCTTCATCGAACACCGCCATCCAGCGAGTGATCGACCATCGCCCGTGCCATGTCCACCATGTGCACTACCGAAAACGCCAGATCCCGACTGACACCCTGCAGACCATCCGCTGCCTTGAATGCCGTGGCCGCCGCGCATCGCAGCAGATCGGAGGCGTGGACCAGGGATTCTTCGCCGCTCAGGTTGCTGTTTACGCCGAAAAATCGTTCTTCCACGTCCGGCGCTGACACAGCCGGTTTCAAGTAATAGTCCAATGCCCGCTGCGCTGCGGCGCAGCCCTGCGGTGACTTGAAAGTGGTGTCTATCTGCAGGTCGGGCAAGTCGTTGCTGGTGATATTCATGGTGAAAGGTCACTCCTTGGTCGATTCAAATCCGTGACCCAAGAATAGTACTTATAGTATTTGTGACCAGAATTTAAATACTACAATATGTGTTTTGCCGGCCGAAGGCGTCCACGTATGGTGCCGCACATGGATAAATGGATTGAGTTGGTCAAAGCCAAAATGAGTGAACTCAACGTCACTCAAGTCGAGCTCGGCGAGCGCGTCGGCATGTCTCAGGGTGGCATCGGCCATTGGCTGAACAAGCGCCGCGAGCCCGGCATCACGCAGATGAACCGCGTGCTGAAAGCACTGGGCATGGAGTATCTCGAAGTCGCGGTGGTAATTCGTGAACCGCAGATCGATGCGGACGACGAAATGCCTCTGGCACAGAAGTACAACCCTTACTTTCGCTATCCGGTCAGCGAGTGGAATGCGCCGGTCGAGGCCCGTGAAAGTCAGCCAGCGTATTCGAGTGCCAAAGACAAGCGACGTTTCGAACTGACGGATTACCACGCCCGTGGCCCGGCGTTCTGGCTCACGGTAACGGGCAACGCGATGACTGCGCCCACCGGGCAGAGCATTGGCGAGGGGATGATGATCCTGGTGGATCCGGCGCTGGAAGCCGAGCCCGGCAAACTGGTGATCGCCCAATGGCCGGACAGCGACGAGGCAATCTTCCGCAAGCTGATCGAAGAGGGCGGCCAGCGTTACCTGGTGCCGCTCAATCCGACCTGGCCGAAAGCCTTGTTGACCGAAGAGTGCCGAATCATCGGTGTCGTGGTTCAGGCAACCGCCAAATACTAGTCAGATCGATCCTCGCCAGGCGTAGGATCGATCCACCTTTCACGCTTCTTCCAGTTCGACCAGTGCGCTGCCTTCGCTGACCATTTCGCCTTCCTGGCAATACAGCGCCTTGATCACGCCGGCATGGGGCGCGCGGATGCTGTGCTCCATCTTCATCGCTTCCAGCACCACCAATTGAGCGCCGGCCTCAACCGCTTGCCCGGCCTCCACCAGCACCCGCACGATGCTGCCGTTCATCGGCGCCGTCAGACCGCCCTGATGGCTGTGACTGGCTTCGACAGCGCTGATCGGGTCGTACGTTTCAACGCGTCGCAGCTCGCCGTCCCATTGCAGATACAGAAACTCTCCACGACGAATCGCACGCAGCTGTCGACGCAGCCCATCGTGCTCGAGCACCAGATGCTCGCCGATCAGTTTTGCATTGCCGTCAGCACCGAGCGTCAACGCCCGATCCTGCCCCTCGCAGCTCAAATGCAGAGCGATTTCCCGTGGCAACCCGGCGCGCAAACCACTGTGAAGCGCCCAAGGCGAAGCGGGATCATCCGCCCGAGCCATCCCCGGCAGGCTCTGTGCAAAAGCCTGCGCCGCCGCCTCCCAGAATTCATCGCTCAGCGCAGCAGGCGCTGGCAGCAACTGTTCCTGATAACGCGGAATGAACCCGGTATCCAGCTCCGCCGCCGCAAACGCCGGATGCCCGATGATCCGCCGCAGGAAGTTGATGTTGGTCTTCAGCCCGCCAATCGCAAACTCGTCGAGCATGCTCAGCAGCCGTAAACGCGCCTGCTCACGATCCTCGCCCCAGGCAATCAGCTTGCCGAGCATCGGGTCATAGAACGGCGAAATCTCATCGCCTTCCTCAACGCCGCTGTCCACACGACGCCCCGGCCCGGCGGCGGATTCACGATACAGATCCAGACGCCCGGTCGCCGGCAGGAAATCATTGGAAGGATCTTCCGCATACAACCGCACCTCAATCGCATGCCCGTTCAGCGGCACCTGATCCTGTGTGATCGGCAACGCTTCGCCACGGGCGACGCGAATCTGCCAGGCCACCAGATCGAGCCCGGTAATGGCTTCGGTGACCGGGTGTTCGACCTGTAGCCGCGTGTTCATCTCCATGAAGAAGAACTCGCCGCGCGCGTCCAGCAGAAATTCCACTGTGCCGGCGCCGACGTAACCGATGGCCTGCGCCGAACGCACAGCCGCTTCACCCATCGCCCGACGCAGTTCCGGACTCAAGCCCGGTGCCGGTGCTTCTTCAACGACCTTCTGGTGCCGGCGCTGGATCGAGCAGTCACGCTCGTTCAGGTACAGGCAATTGCCATGCTGATCGGCGAACACCTGGATTTCCACGTGACGCGGCTTGAGCAGGTATTTCTCCACAAGCATCCGCGAATCGCCGAACGACGACTGCGCTTCACGCTGGGCCGAGGCCAACGCTTCAGCCAGTTGGCTGACGTCTTCAACGACCTTCATGCCTTTACCGCCACCACCGGCGGTGGCCTTGAGCAGTACCGGATAGCCGATGCGCTCGCAAGCATCGCGGAAGGTGTCCAGATCCTGGGCTTCACCGTGATAGCCCGGCACCAGCGGCACGCCAGCCGTTTCCATCAGGGCTTTGGCGGCGGATTTGCTGCCCATCGCGTCGATGGCCGAGGCGGGGGGGCCGAGGAAAATCAGGCCAGCGGCTTCGATGGCGCGGGCAAACCCGGCGTTCTCCGACAGAAAACCATAACCCGGGTGAATCGCCTGAGCGCCGCTGGCTTTGGCCGCTGCGATCAGTTTGTCGATTTGCAGGTAGCTGTCGGCGGCTTTGCTGCCGCCCAGATCGACACGAATATCCGCTTCACGGCTGTGCCGCGCTTCACGGTCGGTGGCGCTGTGCACGGCAACGGTGGTCAGGTCCAAAGCCTTGGCGGTCCGCATGACCCGGCAAGCGATTTCGCCACGGTTGGCCACCAGCAGGGTGGTGAGAACAGGTGCGCTCATCAACGCGGCTCCTTGGTGGTGGTTGCGGCTTGCCAGCTCGGCGGACGCTTCTGCAAAAAGGCCCGCAAGCCTTCCTGGCCTTCCGGGCTGACGCGGATGCGGGCGATGGCGTTTTCGGTGTAGCGGCGCAGGGCCGGAGTCAGCGCGCCGTTGCCGACTTCACGCAGCAGATCTTTGCTGGCGCGCATGGCGGCGGGGCTGTTGAGCAGCAGATTGTCGATCCATTGCTCGACTTTCTGTTCAAGCTCGGTCGCCGGATAGCTCTCGGACAACAAACCGATTTCACGCGCTCGCTGCCCGCCGAAACGCTCGGCCGTCAGCGCATAACGCCGCGCCGCACGTTCGCCGATGGCTTGCACCACGAACGGGCTGATCACCGCCGGCGCCAGACCAATGCGCACTTCCGACAGGCAGAACTGAGCGTCATCGGCGCCAATCGCCATGTCGCAGCAACTGATCAGACCCAGCGCGCCGCCGAACGCCGCGCCTTGCACCACGGCCACGGTCGGGATTTTCAGTTTGGCGAGGTTGTACATCAGCTCCGCCAATTCCCGGGCGTCGTCGAGGTTGGTGTGGTAATCGAGCTCGGCCGATTGCTGCATCCAGGCCAGATCCGCGCCGGCGCTGAAGTGTTTGCCGCGTCCGCGCACCAGCAGGAAACGCAGGCTGGCGTCGCTGGCGACCTTGTCCAGCACCAGGATCAGTTCGCGGATCATCTCGGCGTTGAACGCGTTGTTCTTTTCTTCGCGGCTCAGCCACAGGGTCGCGAAACCCCGTGGATCGCTCTGCAATTCGAGGGTGTTGAAGTCGCTCATGAGGTTCTCCCGATCACATCCGGAACACGCCGAAGCGGTTCGGTTCGATTGGCGCGTTCAACGACGCGGACAAGGCCAGGGCCAGTACATCGCGGGTTTGTGCCGGGTCGATGACGCCGTCGTCCCACAGCCGTGCGCTGGAGTAATAGGGGTGACCCTGTTCTTCGTACTGGTCGAGAATCGGTTGCTTGATTTCGCTTTCCTGCTCGGCACTGAATGCCTGGCCGCTGCGTTCGGCCTGCTCGCGCTTGACCTGAACCAGCACGCCGGCCGCCTGTTCGGCGCCCATCACGCCGATTCGCGCATTCGGCCACATCCACAGGAAACGCGGATCGTAGGCCCGTCCGCACATGCCGTAGTTACCGGCACCGAAGCTGCCGCCGATGATCACGGTGAATTTCGGCACCTTGGCGCACGCCACGGCGGTCACCAGTTTGGCGCCGTGTTTGGCGATGCCGCCGGCCTCGTATTTCTGGCCGACCATGAAGCCTGTGATGTTCTGCAGGAACAGCAGCGGGATGCCGCGCTGGCAGGCCAGTTCGATGAAGTGCGCGCCTTTTTGCGCGGCTTCGGCGAACAGGATGCCGTTGTTGGCGAGGATCGCGATCGGGTAGCCGTGCAGGTGGGCGAAACCGCACACCAGCGTGGTGCCGAACAAGGCTTTGAATTCATCGAACACCGAACCGTCCACCAGTCGCGCAATCACTTCACGCACATCGAACGGCTGCTTGGCGTCCGCCGAAACCACGCCGTACAACTCGTCGCTGGCGTACAGCGGCGCAATCGGTGCGCGCTGCTGCACTTCGCCGAGCTTGCGCCAGTTGAGGTTGGCGACGCTGCGGCGGGCGAGGGCGAGGGCGTGCTCGTCGCTTTCGGCGTAGTGGTCGGCGACCCCGGAGGTCTTGCAGTGCACATCGGCCCCGCCGAGGTCTTCGGCGCTGACCACCTCTCCGGTCGCGGCTTTCACCAGCGGCGGGCCGGCGAGGAAAATCGTCGCCTGATTGCGCACCATGATCGCTTCGTCAGCCATCGCCGGCACGTAAGCGCCGCCGGCGGTGCAGGAGCCCATGACCACGGCAATCTGCGGAATGCCCATGGCGCTCATGTTGGCCTGGTTGAAGAAGATCCGCCCGAAGTGCTCGCGATCCGGGAACACTTCGTCCTGACGCGGCAAGTTGGCGCCACCCGAGTCCACCAGATAAATACACGGCAAGCGGTTTTGCTGGGCGATTGTCTGGGCGCGCAGGTGTTTCTTCACGGTCAGCGGGTAGTACGAGCCACCTTTCACGGTCGCGTCGTTGGCGACGATCATGCACTCGACGCCTTCCACGCGACCGATCCCGGCAATCACGCCTGCGGCCGGCACGTCTTCGCCATAAACGGCGTGGGCGGCCAATTGACTGATTTCCAGAAACGGCGAGCCCGGATCGAGCAAGCGGTTGATCCGCTCACGGGGCAGCAGTTTGCCGCGCGAGGTGTGCCGTTCCTGAGCTTTCGCGCCGCCGCCCTGAGCCACTTGGGCGAGCAGGGTGTGCAGGGCGTCGACCTGTTTGAGCATCGCCGCGCTGTTGGCAGCGAACTCCGCTGAACGAGGGTTGAGCTGGGTATGCAGGATAGCCATGGGCAGCTCCGTTTAGCGGGTTTCGTTGAACAGTTCGCGACCGATGAGCATGCGGCGGATTTCACTGGTGCCGGCGCCGATTTCGTACAGCTTGGCGTCACGCAACAGACGGCCGGCGGGGAATTCGTTGATGTAACCGTTACCGCCGAGAATCTGGATCGCGTCCAGGGCCATTTGCGTGGCGCGTTCGGCGGTGTAAAGGATCACGCCGGCGGCGTCCTTGCGCGTGGTCTCGTTGCGCTCGCAGGCCTGGGCCACGGCGTAGAGGTAGGCGCGGCTGGCGTTGAGCTGGGTGTACATGTCGGCGACTTTGCCCTGGATCAGCTGGAATTCGCCGATGCTCTGGCCGAACTGCTTGCGGTCGTGGATGTACGGCACGATCAGGTCCATGCACGACTGCATGATCCCGGTCGGGCCACCGGACAGCACGACGCGCTCGTAATCGAGGCCGCTCATCAGCACCTTCACGCCGCCGTTGAGTACGCCGAGGATGTTTTCTTCCGGCACTTCGACGTCATCGAAGAACAGCTCGCAAGTGTTGGAGCCGCGCATGCCGAGCTTGTCGAACTTGTTGCTGCGGCTGAAGCCTTTCCAGTCGCGCTCGACGATGAACGCGGTGATGCCGTGGGGGCCTTTTTCCAGGTCGGTCTTGGCGTAGATCACGTAGGTGTTGGCATCTGGGCCGTTGGTGATCCAGGTCTTGCTGCCGTTGAGTACGAAACGGTCGCCGCGTTTATCGGCGCGCAGTTTCATCGAAACCACGTCGGAACCGGCGTTCGGCTCGCTCATCGCGAGTGCGCCGACGTGTTCGCCGCTGATCAGCTTCGGCAGGTATTTGGTTTTCTGTTCGTGGTTGCCGTTGCGGTTGATCTGGTTCACGCAGAGGTTGGAATGGGCGCCGTAGGACAACGCCACGGAAGCCGAGCCACGGCTGATTTCTTCCATCGCCACGACGTGCGCCAAATAACCCAGGCCAGCGCCGCCGTACTCTTCCGGCACGGTGATGCCGAGCAGGCCCATGTCACCGAACTTGCGCCACAGATCAGCCGGGAACAGGTTGTCGCTGTCGATCTGCGCGGCACGCGGAGCGATCTCTTTGGCGACAAAGGACTGAACCTGATCGCGCAGCATGTCGATGGTTTCACCGAGGGCAAAGTTCAGGGATGGGTAGCTCATGGGTCACCTTTTGGCTTTTTTGTAGGGTGGGGAGGGCGGCGTTTTGGCTCTCACCTTTACGTTAACGTAAGCCTGTGACGAATGGCTGTCAATCACCCTTTACGTTAACGTCAACTTGAGCGAGAGTAGGGCCAGTTCTGAATGGTCGGAGCTCATATGGCTCCGGTCCAACACCCACTAATAAAGACAATAGGGGTCGTCATGGATCAACCCAGTGCAAACCCGCAGCGCAGCTACACCCGTGGTTCCCAGGACAAAGCCTTGCTGGCGATGACCATCGGGCAGAAGTTCGACGAAACTGTCGCGCAGTACCCGGACGGCGAGGCGCTGGTGGTGCGTCATCAGCAGCTGCGGTACACCTGGCGGCAACTGGCCGACGCGGTGGACGTGCATGCCAGAGCCCTGCTGGCGTTGGGTTTGCAGGCCGGTGATCGGCTCGGCATCTGGGCACCGAACTGCGCGCAGTGGTGCATCGCTCAGTTCTCCACCGCGAAGCTCGGCGTGATTCTGGTCAACATCAACCCGGCCTACCGCAGCTCCGAACTCGAATACGTGCTCAAGCAATCCGGTTGCCAATGGCTGGTCTGCGCCGGGGCGTTCAAGAGCTCCAACTATCACGGCATGTTGCAAGGCTTGCTGCCGGAACTGGCCGAGCAATCCATCGGCGAACTGCGCAGCGAGCGCCTGCCGGAGTTGCGTGGCCTGATCAGCCTCGATTCACAGCCGCCTTCGGGTTTTCTCCCGTGGTCGCAACTGGCCGATCTGGCCGCCAGTGTCTCTCCAGAACAATTGCGTGAACGCAGCGACAGCCTGCACTTCGATCAGCCCGTCAACATTCAGTACACCTCCGGCACCACCGGTTTCCCCAAGGGCGCGACCCTCAGTCACTACAACATCCTCAACAACGGTTACATGGTTGGCGAAAGCCTCGGCCTGACCGCTGTCGATCGGCTGGTGATCCCGGTGCCGCTGTATCACTGCTTCGGCATGGTCATGGGCAACTTAGGCTGTATCACTCACGGCAGTACGATGATTTATCCCAACGACGCCTTCGATCCGCTGCTGACCCTGAGCACCGTCGCCGAAGAAAAGGCCACCGCGCTGTACGGTGTGCCGACCATGTTCATCGCCATGCTCGATCAACCGCAGCGCGCCGAGTTCGACCTGTCGACCCTGCGAACCGGGATCATGGCCGGCGCCACTTGCCCGATCGAGGTGATGCGCCGAGTTATCAACGAAATGCACATGAGCGAAGTGCAGATCGCCTACGGCATGACCGAAACCAGCCCCGTGTCCCTGCAGACCGGGCCATCGGACGAACTGGAGCTGCGCGTCACCACCGTCGGCCGCACCCAGCCACAACTCGAAAGCAAAATCATCGACGAGGCCGGCAACCCGGTACCGCGCGGCACCATCGGCGAACTGTGCACCCGTGGCTACAGCGTGATGCTCGGCTACTGGAACAACCCGAATGCCACCGCCGAAGCCATCGACGCAGCAGGCTGGATGCACACCGGCGACCTGGCGAGCATGAACGACGAGGGTTACGTGTGCATCGCCGGCCGCAACAAGGACATGATCATCCGTGGCGGCGAAAACATTTACCCGCGTGAACTGGAAGAGTTCTTCTTCACCCATCCAGCGGTGGCGGACGTGCAGGTGATCGGCATTCCCTGCTCGCGTTACGGCGAGGAAATCGTCGCCTGGATCAAATTCCATCCCGGCCACAGTGCGACCGAACAAGAACTGCAAGCGTGGTGCAAGGAGCGCATCGCCCACTTCAAGACGCCGCGTTACTTCAAGTTTGTGGAGGAGTTTCCGATGACGGTGACGGGCAAGATCCAGAAATTCCGGATGCGTGAGATCAGTATCGAAGAATTACGCGAAAAGCACGCCTGACACAGATCAAATGTGGGAGCGAGCTTGCCCGCGAATGCAGTGTGCCATTCACCAAGCATGTTGGCTGACCTGACGCATTCGCGAGCAAGCCCGCTCCCACATGGCGGCGGCGGTGAAAACAGGAATCACAGGAAGCACAAAGGGGAGCCGAAGCTCCCCTTTAATTTTGTCGTCGCGTGCTCTTTTTATTATTGAGGGTCGGTCTGTTGTTGTTTTTGGCAACCGTGGCCCTTTACCGCTGTTTTTGGCGACCCCCATCCGGGGTCAAGAGCAAACGTATTTTTTTGAGCGCTGATCTGCTTTCTCGTCTAGCGATCCAACCGATTCGGGAGCTACCTGAAGGTAGTTTTATTGTTCTCTGCCCGGTTGCGGGTCATTCCGAGGAACACCCTGAAAAGCACACCTTCTCCAAAAAAATCTGTTAGCTGCGTCTCTGCCGTGTTGTTTTTGTTATGTCAGAGTCGGTACGTCTTATTTTTATTGGTTTGCTGCTTTTTATTCTTGTTATGCCATAGAGATAGCAGAAGCCGTGCCAACTTTTCAAAACCCTTGTAAATCAATGGTTTGAGATTTTTGAGGGGTTTTTCCTTCAGGCTAAACCAGACAATTTGTTTCCGTGTTACTCGCTTGCGCCCACGTTTCGCACTCGGCGGTAACACCATCCCCTCACTGTGCGCTACGAGCCTTGGCCACGCGCGATCCAGTTGGGCGACCCAGCACGGCACTGATCTGCTGGCCGGCGGCAATCAAGGCGTCGAGGTCGATACCGGTCTCGATGCCCAGGCCGTTGAGCAGGTACACCACGTCTTCGGTGGCGACGTTACCGCTGGCGCCTTTGGCGTACGGGCAGCCGCCGAGGCCGGCGATCGAGCTGTCGAACACCGCGATGCCTTCCAGCAGGCTGGCGTAAATGTTGGCCATGGCCTGGCCATAGGTATCGTGGAAGTGGCCGGCGAGTTTCTCTCGCGGCACCTGCTTCGAGACCACTTCGAACAGCCGGCGGGTGGCGCCCGCGGTGCCGGTGCCGATGGTGTCACCCAGCGATACTTCGTAGCAGCCCATCGCGTACAGCTCGCGGGCCACCATCGCCACTTGTTCCGGCGCGACCTCGCCTTCATAAGGGCAGCCCAGCACACAGGACACGTAACCGCGCACGGTAACGCCGTGCTGTTTCGCCGATTCCATGATCGGCGCGAACCGCGCCAGGCTTTCGCTGATCGAGCAATTGATGTTGCGCTGCGAGAACGCCTCGGACGCAGCGGCAAACACCGCGACTTCCTTAACCCCGGCGGCCAGCGCATCTTCAAAACCGCGCAGGTTCGGCGCCAGCGCGCCGTAGGTCACGCCGGGCTTGCGCTGGATCTGCGCGAACACCTCGGCGGAACCGGCCATTTGCGGCACCCATTTGGGCGAAACGAAACTGCCGACTTCTATATAGCCGAGGCCGGCGGCGCTCAACGCGTCGACCAGTTGCACCTTGTCGGCGACGCTGATGGGCTGGGCTTCGTTCTGCAGGCCGTCACGCGGGCCGACTTCGATCAGGCGTACTTGGGAGGGGAGGGACATGGCGTTGACCTGCTGTTTGAATTCCTGCGGAACCCTTGTGGGAGCGGGCTTGCTCGCGAAGGCGGAGTGTCAGCCGACAAATCTGATTCTGAAACACCGCATTCGCGGGCAAGCCCGCTCCCACAGGAGATGAATTGTGGCTGTTACTGCGCGACTTGCTGACTCTTGAGCGTCTGCTCCAGCGCCTGCACGCAGCGTTCTTCGGCGGTGTCGAGTTCCAGCTTCATCTGTTCGATGTCCAGCAGTTGCTGTTCAAGCTGTTCACGGCGTTCGCTGATTTTCGCCAGCATGCTGTTGAGTTGTTTGGTGTTACCGCTGGAGGGGTCGTAGAGCTCGATCAGCTCGCGGCACTCGGCCAGGGAAAAACCGATGCGCTTGCCCCGCAGGATCAGCTTCAGGCTGACCTTGTCGCGTGGCGAATAGATACGTTCCTGGCCGCGGCGCTCGGGGCTGAGCAGGCCTTGTTCTTCATAGAAACGGATCGCCCGGGTGGTGATGTCCAGCTCGCGGGCGAGGTCGGAAATGCTGTAAGTCTGGCTGCTCATGAAAGCGCTCGAAGAAGGGTCTTGGCGCTAAGCTAATGGCAGGTTGACGTTTACGTCAAGTGGCGGGCGCCTGCAGCTTGTCGAGCTTCTTCTCGTGCGCTGTCACTTGCTGGCACAACTCGATCATCTGCTCGCGCATCCAGCGGTTGGCCGGGTCCTGATCGGTGCTTTCGTGCCAGTACAAATGGGTTTCCACCGGCGGCACATCGTTGACCGGCAGATTGAACGCATGCAGGTCATGGCGCCGGGCGAACCGCTCCGGCACGGTCATCACCATGTCGGTCTGCTGCAACACCTGGGACGCCATCAGATAGTGCTGCGAGCGCAGGGCGATCTTGCGCTGGATGCCCATTTTGCCCAGGGCCAGATCGACGTGGCCCAGGCCACTGCGCCGGCTGGAAATATGAATGTGGGTCAGCGACAGGTAATCGTCGAGGGTGAATTTTTCCTTGGTCGCCAGCGGATGACCCTTGCGCATCGCGCAGACGTAACGGTCTTCCATCAGCTTGACGTGGCGCACCTGCGGGTCGGTGTTGAGTGGCGCATCCACGGCAAAGTCGAGACGCCCGGCAGCCAGTTCCTTGGTGGTTTCCCGGCGTTTGGACAGAAAGCTTTCGATGATCACAGTCGGCGCCAGGCGACGCAGGCGCTGGAACAGTGGCGGCAGAATCACCGCCTCGGTCAGGTCGGTCATGCTGATGCGGTAGGTCTTGACCGCTTGCGATGGGTTGAAAATCCGGCTTTCCTGAACCGATACCCGCAGCAGCGACAGCGCGTTGCGCACCGGGCCGATGATGTTCTGTGCCATGGGCGTCGGCACCATGCCCTGGGCCGTGCGTACGAAGAGCGGGTCGTTGAAGGTCTCACGCAACCGCGCCAAGGCGTTGGACACCGCTGGCTGGGTGATGCCGACAATCTGCCCGGCGCGGGTCAGGTTGGCTTCGGTGTAGATCGCGTCGAAGACGATGAAAAGGTTGAGGTCGACCTTGCTCAGATTCATTACGCGGCTCTCTTGTTATAGGGGCTTGTCATAGGTGGATGGCGCGGGTCAGGGCGGCCAGGAAAATCAACCAATCATATATCGGTGATGAATGTTTATACACGCCGAGAATAGGCTAGGTAAATTATCAACGCTGTTCTAGCATCGATTGCATGACTTAAACAACCTGCCGAAAAAAGGTAATTGCTCATGGATTTCGCTTATTCGCCCAAGGTGCAAGAACTGCGTGAGCGCGTGACCGCGTTCATGGACACTTACGTTTACCCGGCCGAAGCCGTGTTCGAACGGCAGGTTGCCGAGGGCGACCGCTGGCAGCCGACCGCAATCATGGAAGAGCTCAAGGCCAAGGCGAAAGCTGAAGGGCTGTGGAATTTGTTTCTGCCTGAGTCGGAGCTCGGCGCCGGCCTGACCAACCTCGAATACGCGCCATTGGCAGAAATCATGGGCCGTTCGTTGCTCGGTCCCGAGCCGTTCAACTGCTCGGCGCCGGACACCGGCAACATGGAAGTGCTGGTGCGTTACGCCAACGAAGAACAGAAGCAGCGCTGGCTTGAACCGCTGTTGCGCGGCGAGATCCGCTCGGCGTTTGCCATGACCGAACCGGACGTCGCGTCCTCCGACGCCACCAACATGGCCGCCCGTGCCGTGCGCGATGGTGACGAGTGGGTGATCAACGGCAAGAAATGGTGGACCTCCGGGGCCTGCGATCCGCGCTGCAAGATCCTGATCTTCATGGGCCTGAGCAACCCCGACGCTCCGCGCCACGCCCAGCACTCGATGATCCTGGTGCCGGTCGACACCCCCGGCGTGAAGATTGTCCGCCCGCTGCCGGTGTTCGGTTACGACGACGCACCTCACGGCCACGCCGAAGTGCTGTTCGACAACGTGCGAGTGCCGTACGAAAACGTCTTGCTCGGTGAAGGACGCGGCTTCGAAATCGCTCAAGGTCGCCTTGGCCCGGGCCGGATTCACCACTGCATGCGTTCGATCGGCATGGCCGAGCGTGCACTGGAACTGATGTGCAAACGTTCGGTAAGCCGTACCGCGTTCGGCAAACCGCTGGCGCGCCTGGGCGGTAACGTCGACAAGATCGCCGACTCGCGGATGGAGATCGACATGGCGCGTCTGCTGACCCTGAAAGCGGCGTACATGATGGACACCGTGGGTAACAAGGTCGCCAAGAGCGAAATCGCGCAGATCAAGGTCGTCGCACCGAACGTCGCGTTGCGGGTGATCGACCGGGCGATCCAGATTCATGGCGGGGCCGGGGTCTCGAACGATTTTCCGCTGGCCTACATGTACGCCATGCAACGCACCCTGCGCCTGGCCGACGGCCCGGACGAAGTGCACCGAGCGGCGATCGGCAAGTTCGAGATCGGCAAGTATGTGCCGAAGGAAATGCTGCGTAGCGGTCATTAAGACCGCGGTGCCTGCTATCGCGAGCAGGCTCGCTCCCACGGGTTCGCTGGTGTCCACACACTTTGTGTTCACTGGAGATCTAATGTGGGAGCGAGCCTGCTCGCGATGGGGCCTGCTCGTTCAACGCATCACCAACAAATTCAGTAAACCCAAACCTCAACCCGCCGATTCTTGATCCTGCCTTCATCCCCGCTGTTGGTCGCCACCGGCATCAGCGCGCCAAACCCGCGCACTTCGCGCAACACCACGCCGTTTTTCACCAACTCCCGGCGTACCGCCATCGCCCGCAGCTTCGACAGCAAATCCGCCCGTGCCGGGTCGTCCTTGGCGTCGCCGAATCCCACCAGCGTTACCGCGCGGTCGGTCTTGTCGTGGTGCTTTATATAGTCGAATACCCGGGCCAGATCCTGCCGGGCCTTGTTGTCGAGGCTGGCGCTGCCTTCTTCGAACCGGAAGTTCACGGTCAGACGCTGGGCGTGCCGGCTGAGGGATTGATAACCCTCGGGCATCAGCGCATTGGGCGTGACCGAGATGGCGTGCACGGTCTGGGCGATAAAACCGTTGGCCGCGACAATCGCCTGGCCTTGGCGGCTTTGCGCAAAATCCACCAAAGCTGCGGCCCACGGATTTTGATTGTCGGGTGGCAAATAGAAGAACAGTCGGCGGGACAGTGGATAGTCTTCGGTGGCAATCAGGCTGGCCAGTGGCAGCATGGCCTGGGATTGCCCGTCGACAATCGCCACGGCTTTGGCCTGGCGCACATAGGGCAAACCAATAAAACCGATGGCCTGGGGATCGGCGCTCACGGCGTCGGACAATTGCTCGCTCGATTCGAAACGTTTCGCCGAGCTGTTCAGGGTTTTCCCACGACGGCTGAGGACAAGTTCCTTGAACGTGTCATAGGTGCCGGACTGATCATCCCGCGCATATAAATGAATCGTCCCACCCTTGCCGCCGACGTCTTCCCACGTCTTCGCCTCGCCGCTGAAGATTCGCGCCAGTTGTTCTGTGTTCAGTTGATTCAGCGGATTGTCGGGATGGAGGATGATCGCCAGACCATCGATGGCGATGACTTGCTCGGCGCCGGGGCTTTTCAGATCGCCCCGCACTTGCAGGTTCAGCAGTTCGCTGTCCTTGATCGGGCGCGACGACGCAGCCAGATCTGCGCTGGCGTTCTTGAGTGCAGTGAAACCGGTGCTGGAACCATGGGCGGCGATTTCCACCACGACCCGCTTACCTTGAGCCGTGAGGCCGACGACCCGTTGTTCGTTGGCGGTGTCCGGGGTTTCGCTGTGGATTTTCAACAGCCCCTGATCTTGCAGCAAGCCTTCCACCAATGCCGGACCCAGCGCCGCACCAATGGTGTTGGAACCCTGGATGCGCAAGGCCGGGCCGTTCTCGGGAATGGGTAACGCCGCGGCCGAAACCTGCAGCCAGCCGCTCAGGAGAAAGACGAACAGAACACGCAGGGTCATGCCGGCACCGATTGCAGCCAAGGGGATTGCCGGGGAGATTAAGTCAGTGAGGTTGCTGAAAGATGACAGGACAGAAGATCACAACCGCCGGCCGTGATCTTCTGCTTCAAGCGGGTCAGCTCAATTCCAGCCAGATCGGCGCATGATCCGAAGGCTTTTCCATCCCGCGCAATTCATAGTCAACGCCGGCCGCTTTCACCCGTGGCAGCAAGCCATGGGACGCCAGAATCACATCGATGCGCAGACCGCGCTTCGGCTCGTCTTCAAACCCGCGGCTGCGGTAGTCGAACCAGCTGAACATGTCCGTCACGTCCGGGTTCAGGTGACGGAAGCTGTCGGTCAGGCCCCAGTTTTTCAGGCGGGCCATCCACTCGCGTTCTTCCGGCAGGAAGCTGCATTTACCGGTTTTCAGCCAGCGCTTCATGTTGTCCGGGCCAATGCCGATGTCGCTGTCTTCCGGGGAAATGTTCACGTCGCCCATCACCACCAGTGGCTGTTGATTGTGGAACTGGCTTTCCAGCAACGCCTGCAAATCGCTGTAGAAGCGCTGCTTGGCCGGGAATTTGGTCGGGTGGTCGCGGCTTTCGCCCTGTGGGAAATAGCCGTTCATGATCGTCACCGGCACGCCGTTGGCGTCGGCGAATGTGCCCCAGATAAAGCGCCGCTGCGCGTCTTCTTCATCGGTGGCAAAGCCCTTGTGCACGGCAATCGGCTCCTGGCGCGAGAGCAGGGCAACGCCGTAATGACCTTTCTGACCGTGGAAATACACGTGATAACCCAGGGCCCGTACGTCTTCCAGCGGGAACTGGTCGTCGTGGACTTTGGTTTCCTGCAGGCCGATGACGTCCGGCTGATGCTTTTCGATCAGCGCCGCCAGCTGATGCGGGCGAGCCCGCAGTCCGTTGATGTTGAAGGAAACGATCTTCATGGTCGGCAGTCCTGGCAAAAGGGCGATGCTAGCTGACATGTAGGATCTGGGCCAGCGTGGCGGTAGTCCATATGCGCTGCTAATGTCTTTCGGGTGTGGGAACGATCCCTTCAGCCCAAGGCTCGTATAACAAGAACGGGGCCTGTTGAGTTCCGTCCAGGGAGAATCACCGTCATGCCTGAAACCTCGACCGCCATCGCCGACATCCACATGCTCGACCGCGGCTATTCCCGTGAAGCGCGCTCCTTGCTGTATCAGGCCTATCGTCACGAGCCGACTTTCGCTTACCTGTTCGAGGCCGAACGTCCGGGGTACGAACAACGCGTGCGCGCCACGGTGCGGGAACTGGTTAAACAGCATTTTCTGCAGGATCTGCCGGCCATTGGCCTGCTGGTCAACGATCGCTTGATCGGCATTGCCCTGATCGCGCCGCCGCAACGACGACTGGGTGTCACCGAAAGCTGGGCCTGGCGTTTGCGCATGGTGTTGAGCACTGGTTTTCGCTGCACCCGGCGCTATCTGGAATATCACGCCGCCGTTGAAGCCTGCGTGCCCACCGACTCGGTGCACATGCTGCCGCTGCTGGGCGTGCATCCGCAATTTCAGGGCAAACACTTCGGCGAACAGCTGCTGCAAGCGGTACATAACTGGTGCGCGGTGGACGAAAACTCCCAGGGCGTGATCCTCGATACCGGCAACCCGAGATACCTGGAGTTTTACAAGCGTCAGGGCTACGAGGAAATCGGCGAAGTCGCCGTCGGCCCGGTGCGTGAACACGTGTTTTTCCACGCCAACCCGCAGGTGTTACAAACTGCAATGGCTTGAGGGTCGAACTTTCCGCGCACCCCAAGGCTCTATCACGCTCCCAAGCTCGTGATAGCATCCGCGCCTATGAAGTTTCCAGGAAGATTTACCAGTGGCGTGCTCATGCTGTTAACCAGCTGCGCGGCGCTGGCGCAAAGTGAATTGGATGTGCGGGTCAAACCGTCCAACGATGAACTCAAGGCCAATATAGAAGGCTATATCGGCAGCCTCGGCGATCGTGACGAAGAAGCCTTGCAGCGCTTCAGTCGCGGTGCCGAAGAGCAGGCGCGCAAGGCCGCCCAGGCTTTGGGCTACTACCAGCCGCAGATCGACAGCGAAGTGAAGGGCGGTGAAAAACCGCGTCTGGTGCTGAAGATCGATCCCGGCGAGCCGATTCGCCTGCGCAACGTGACCGTGCGCGTCGACGGCCCGGCGGCCTCCCTCAAATCCTTTCGAGTCCCCAAGAGCGACGTGCTCAAGCCCGGCGCGGTGCTCAACCATGGGCGTTACGAAGATGCCAAGCGCCTGATTCAGAACCAGGCGTCGCGCTACGGCTTCTTCAGCGGTCGTTTCACCAGTCAGAAATTGATGGTCGATCCCCGCGCCGGGGTCGCCGACGTAGAACTGATCTACGAAAGCGGCCCGCGTTATGCGCTGGGCAAAGTCAGTTTCGAGGGCGACACGCCGTTCGATGAAGACCTGCTCCAGCGCATGGTGCCGTTCAAGCCGGGCGAGCCTTACGACTCCGAACTGATCGCCGAACTCAACCGCGACCTGCAATCGAGCGGCTATTTCGAAGGCGTGCGGGTCGACGCCGCGCCGACCGCTGCAAAAAACGACGTGATCCCGGTGGACGTCAAACTCGACACCCGCAAGCCGCGCACCATGGGCCTGGGCCTTGGTTATTCCACCGACGTCGGCCCGCGGATCAAGGCCAACTGGACCCGTCACTGGGTCAACCCGCAAGGCGATAGTTATGGCTGGGAGGCCGAGCTGTCGGCGCCACGGCAGAACGTCGGTCTGTTCTACGACATTCCGCTGGATCCGCCACTGACCGACAAGTTGCGCTGGGCCGGTGGTTATCAGTACGAAGACATCGACGGCTCCGACACCCTGAGCAAACTGCTGACCTTCGGCCCGGAATGGCACAGCAAGTTGCCCAGCGGCTGGCAACGGGTCATTTCGCTGAAATGGCAGCGTGAGGAATACCAGCTCGGTGACGATTCGGGCCTGAGTACCTTGCTGATGCCCGGCATCAGTTACTCCTATCTGAAAAGTGACAATCGTATCGACCCGCACAACGGCTATCGCCTGACCTTCGAAAGCAAGGTGGCGAAAGAAGGCCTCGGTTCGGACAACAACTTGCTGTATGGCACCGCGCTGATCAAAGGCCTGACCACGGTGTTCGACAATCACCGCTTTCTCGGACGTGTCCAGGTCGGTGGCAGTGCCACTAACGGTTACAGTTCGGTGCCGCCATCGCTGCGTTTCTTCGCCGGTGGCGACCAGAGTGTGCGCGGTTACGACTATCAGAGTCTGTCCCCGGAGAACTCCAAAGGCGACCGCATCGGTGGGCGCTACATGGTGGCCGGCAGTGTCGAGTATCAATACTCGATCGCCGAGAAATGGCGGGTCGCGACTTTCGTAGACCAGGGCAACTCCTTCAACAAACTCGAACTGCCGAACCTCAAGACCGGGGTCGGTATCGGTGTGCGCTGGGTTTCGCCGGTGGGGCCGATCCGCCTCGACCTGGCCCATGCGCTGGACGATGACGGCGGCATCCGGCTGCACTTTTCCATGGGGCCTGAGCTGTGAAGCGTGGTTTGAAAATATCGGCGCTGGTGCTGTTGTCGCTGGTGCTGCTGATGGTGTTGAGCGTCAGCGCTGTGCTCGGAACGCAGGCTGGCAGCCGGTGGGTGTTGGGGGTGGTGCCGGGCCTGAGCGTCGACAACTTCCAGGGTCGCCTCGGCGGGCAGTGGAGCGCCGATCATCTGTTGTGGCAGCAAGACAGCAGTCGCGTTGAGTTGAGCAAGCCGATCTTCGAATGGTCGCCACTGTGCCTGACGCGTATGACGCTGTGCATCGAGCAGCTCAAGGCTGATCAAGTCATCCTGCAGTTCCCGCCCAGTGAAGAAACCACCGAAAGCGGTCCGATCAAACTGCCGGACCTGCAATTGCCGGTGGCCATCGAGCTGGGCGACGTGCAAGTCGGCAGCCTGCTGTTCAACGGCAGCGAACAGCTCAAAGGCCTGCAACTGGCGGCGCACTGGACTGCCAAGGGCATGCAGATCGACAGCGTGAAGCTGCAACGCGATGACTTGAGCCTGAAGCTGTCTGGTCTGTTGCAACCCACCGGTAACTGGCCGCTGAGCATTGCCGGTGATCTGACGCTGCCGTCGCCGGGCAGTGGTCCATGGACACTGGCACTCAAAGTCGACGGCGACCTGCTGAAAACCCTCAACCTGCACGCCGACAGCCGTGGCTACCTCGACGGCCAGTTGAGCGGCGAGCTGCAACCGCTGGTGGAAAACCTGCCGGCCAAGGTGCGGATCACCTCGGAAGCGTTCAAACCGAGCGCGGATCTGCCGGATACCCTGCAATTGAATCAACTGGTATTGACCGGCGAAGGCGACCTGAAAAACGGTTACCAATTGCTCGGCAACGCCACGTTGCCTGCGGATAAAGGCCCGGTAGCGCTATTGCTCAAGGGCAAGGTCGACGCCAAGGGCGCACAGATTGCCGGCCTCGACCTGACGGCCAACGACAAGCAAAGCCTCAAGCTCACCGGCAACGTCGACTGGAGCAAAGGCCTCAGTGCCCAGGCCACTATCAACTGGCTGGATTTTCCGTGGCACCGGCTCTATCCGGAGATCGACGAACCGCAGGTCACGTTGCGTACCTTCACCGGCGAAGTCTCCTACACCGACGGTCAGTACATCGGTAACTTCGCCGCCGCCGCAGATGGACCGGCGGGGGCGTTCAGCCTGAGCAGTCCGTTCAGCGGCAATCTCAAGCAGATTTTCCTGCCACAACTGAAACTCGAAGCCGGGCAGGGTAAAGCCGAAGGCCATGTGAACGTGCAGTTCGCCGATGGCATCGCCTGGGACACCGCGCTGGAACTGTCGGCGCTCAACCCGGCGTACTGGGTCGCGGAGCTGCCGGGCACCCTGGCCGGCCCGTTGAAAAGCAAAGGTGAAATGAAGAACGAGCGCCTGAGCCTCAACGCCGACCTCGATCTCAAAGGCAAACTGCGCGGGCAACCGGCGATCCTGCAAGCCAAGGCCGACGGCGCGGGCGAGCAGTGGAATCTGAATGCCCTGCAAATCCGCCTCGGCGACAACAGCATCAACGGCAAGGGCAGCCTGCAACAGAAGCTCGCCGGGCAGATCGACATCAAGCTGCCGCGTCTGGCCCAACTCTGGCCGCAGCTGCGCGGACAGGTCAACGGGCGGGTCGATGTCGCCGGCACGTTGAAGGCGCCGCAGGGCAAGCTCGGCTTGCAAGGTTCGCAACTGGCGTTCCAGGACAATCGCCTGCAAAGCCTCAACCTCGACGCCACTCTCGACAGCGCGCAACGGGCAAAAATCGACCTCAAGGGCAGTGGCATCCAGGCTGGCGACACGACGTTGGGTACCCTGACCGCCAGCGCCCAAGGCGACATCAAAAGCCAGAAACTCAACCTCGACCTGCTCGGGCCGAAGCTGAAACTGGCGCTGGGCCTGGACGGCAATCTGGACAAGGGCAACTGGCGCGGTCGTCTGGCCAGCGGTGACATTCAGGCTGGCGGCCAGGACTGGAAGCTGCAAAGTCCGGCCAAGCTCGAACGACTGGCCGACGGCAAGATCAACTTCGGGGCCCATTGCTGGATGTCCGGCAATGCCAGCCTGTGTGGCGAAGACCAGCGGTTGATGCCGGAGCCGAAGCTGCGTTATCACCTCAAGCAATTCCCGATCGAAAGCCTGGCACAGTGGCTGCCGAAGGATTTCGCCTGGCAGGGCAAGCTCAACGCCGACCTGCAACTGGACCTGCCGGCCAGCGGCCCGAACGGCCAGATCAGCATCGACGCCAGCGGCGGCACCTTGCGCATGAAGGAAAAGGATCAGTGGCTGGACTTCCCGTACCAGACCCTCAAGCTCACCAGCAAACTCACGCCGAAACGCATCGACACCGACCTCAATTTCGTCGGCGGCAAACTGGGTGAACTGATGGTGCAGGCGCAGCTCAATCCGTTGCCGAAGAACAAACCGCTGAACGGCTCGTTCCGTCTCAGCGGGTTGGATCTGTCGGTGGCACGGCCGTTCGTGCCGATGGTCGAGAAACTCACCGGGCACCTGAACGGCAGCGGCACGATCTCCGGCGGACTGCTCGCGCCGCTGGTCAACGGCACCGTGCAACTCAGTGACGGTGAAGTGTCCGGCCCGGAACTGCCGCTGGAGTTGCAGGCGCTGCAACTGCAAGCAGTGATCGCCGGGGAAACCGTGCAACTGAACGGCGGCTGGAAAAGCGGCAAGGCCGGGCAGGGCAGCCTCAGCGGCAATGTTGCCTGGGGCCAGGCGCTGGTGGTGGATCTGGCGCTCAAGGGCACGCAATTGCCGGTCACCGTCGAACCCTACGCCAAGCTTGAAGTGGCGCCGGACCTGAAGATTTCCATGGCCGGCGATGAGCTGGCGATTGCCGGCAAGGTGCTGGTGCCCAGAGGCGAAATCACCGTGCGCGAATTGCCGCCATCGACGGTGAAAGTCTCCGATGACACGATCATCGTCGGCGCGCAGACCGAAGAGGGCAAACCGCCGCTGGCGATGAAAATGGACATCGACGTGGTGGTCGGCGAGGACAAACTGAGCTTTGCCGGGTTCGGCCTGACCGCCAACCTGCAAGGTCACGTGCACATCGGCGACAACATGGACACCCGTGGCGAGCTGTGGCTCAACGACGGCAAATACCGCGCCTACGGCCAACGCCTGACGGTGCGCCGGGCGCGTCTGCTGTTCGCCGGGCCGCTGGATCAGCCGTATCTGGACATCGAAGCGATTCGCCAGACCGACGATGTGATCGCCGGTATCCGCCTGAGCGGCAGCGCCGAGCAGCCGACCACGCAGATCTTCTCGGAACCGGCCATGAGCCAGGAACAGGCGCTGTCCTATCTGGTGCTGGGGCGTCCGCTGAGCACCACGGGCGAAGACAACAACATGCTCGCGCAAGCAGCGCTTGGTCTGGGGTTGATGGGCAGTTCCGGGGTGACCAGCGGTCTGGCCAAGGATCTGGGGATTCAAGACTTCCAGCTCGACACCCAGGGCAGCGGCAACACCACCAGCGTGGTGGCCAGCGGCAACATCTCCGAGAAGCTCAGCCTGCGTTACGGCGTCGGCGTATTCGAACCGGCCAACACCATCGCCTTGCGCTACAAGCTGAGCAAGAAGGTCTACCTGGAAGCCGCCAGCGGCGTGGCCAGTTCGCTGGATATCTTCTACAAGCGGGATTTCTAGCCTGCTTTTCCCTCCCTTTATACCAAGTTGGTGCAATCGCCAGCAGGCTGACTCCCGCAGGGTTTTTGATGTTCACAACTCTGTGGGAGCGAGCTTGCTCGCGAAGGCATTCGCCTGGGCACCCGAAAAACCCAGTCCGCTGGTCAACTAATTACAAAGCAACCTAACTATTACGTTGACATTCGCTGCCTAGGCAGTAACATCTCGACATACATTCACTGCCTAGGCAGTTATTAGGTGAGCACATGAAGCATTTCACCCCCGACGAATTCAAGCATTGCCATCTCGGCCTGTTGCTCGGCCGTGCGGCCTTGCTCAAGGACAAGATCATCGACACCCACATGGAACCCCACGGCATCACCGCCGCGCAGTTCAAGGTGTTGATCATCATGGCCCAGTTCGGCGTCGATACCCCGGCCGAGCTGTGCCGGCATCTGTCGCTGGACAGCGGTTCGATGACGCGCATGCTCGACCGTCTGGAGCAGAAAGGCTTTCTGGTTCGCCAACGCAGTGAAGGCGATCGCCGTCAGGTGCAACTGAAACTCACCGAGCAAGGCCAGCAACTGGCCGATCGCCTGCCATACATCGGCGCTGACGCGATGAATGAACTGGCCGGCGCCGTCACTCCGGACGAGTTGAAGACCCTGGAATACATCCTCAAGAAAATCCTGCTGGCAGCCGGTGACCCGATCACTATCCAGCGGTTAGGTGAACACAATGAGCGGTAAAACCTTGCGCAGCAGCCTGACACTGGTGCTGTCGGCGATGATTCTCGCCGGTTGCGCCAACTACAGTGGCCTCGATACCCAAGGCAAAAACCTTGATGTGAAAGACCTGAAGGTCGGCCAATCCCTCAATGGCGTGACGCTGTCCCAGGCTGCGTGGCCCAAGAGCGACTGGTGGACCAGCCTCGGCGATCCGCAGCTCGACGGTCTGATCCGCGAAGCCCTGCACGACAGCCCGGACATGCAGATCGCCGACGCCCGCGCCCACCAGGCCAGCGCCGCCGCCTATGCCGCCGATGCCGAGCGCTATCCGACCCTCGACGCCAGTGCCGGCATTACCCGTTCACGCCTGGCCAAGGATCAGGACCCGCGAGGGCAGGGCGATGCCTACGCCACCGTGCGCAACATCAGCGCCGGCTTCAATTACAACTTCGACCTGTGGGGCGGTCAGCGTGACGCCTGGGAAGCTGCACTCGGCCAGGCCCGCGCCGCCGAAGTCGACCGTCAGGCTGCGCAACTGACCCTCGCCGCTGATGTGGCCCGGGCCTACAGCGATCTGGGTCAGGCGCACATCGTTTATGACCTGGCCAACGAAGACCTCAAACGCACCAAACAGATGCTCGACCTGAGCCAGCGTCGTTTGAGCTCGGGGATCGACAGCCAGTACCAGTTCCAGCAGACCCAAAGTCTGGAAGCCAGCTCCGAAGCCAGTCTGATTGACGCCGAAAAACGCCTGAACAGCGCGAAAATCGCTCTGGCCGTATTGCTCGGCAAAGGCCCGGATCGTGGCAACGAAATCGCCCGGCCGAAAGTCCTGCAAGCCAGCGCTGTCGCACTGCCATCGGTGCTGCCGGCCGAACTGCTGGGGCGTCGCCCGGATCTGGTCGCCGCGCGCTGGCGTGTCGAGGCAGCGAGCAAGGACATCGACTCCGCCAAGACCCGCTTCTATCCCAACTTGAACCTGTCGGCCTCTGCCGGTGCCGAATCTCTGTTGGGCGACGCGATGTTCGGTTCCGCCAGTCGCTTCTTCAACATTGCCCCGACGATTTCGGTGCCGATCTTCGATGGCGGACGCCTGCGCGCCAACCTCGATGCCCGCGACGCCGATTACGACCTCGCCGTGGCGCAGTACAACAAAAGTCTGGTGAAAGCCTTGGGCGATGTTGGTGACACCATCAACCAGTTGCGTGATATCGGCCGGCAGATCGGCGCCCAGCAGCACGCGACCGAGATTGCCCAGGACTCTTACAACACCGTCGTCCAGCGTTACGGTTCCGGCATCGGCAACTACCTGGACGTGCTCAGCATCGAGCAGCAATTGCTGCAGGCCCAGCGTCAGCTGGCGACCCTGAATGCCGAGCAGATCGACCTGTCGATTCAACTGATGCAAGCGCTGGGCGGCGGCTTCCAGGGTGAAACTCTGACCGCAGCCAACGCCACCCCAGCCACGCCGCACAACTAATTCAAGGTACTTGTCATGGCCACTGCCGAAAACACTCAAGCTCAAGACAACGCCCAGGACACTGGCAATCCGCGCAAACGCAAGATGATGCTGCTGGTGCTGGCCGTTGTGGTTGCCCTCGCCGGTGCCGGTGTCTGGGCGTATCACGAATTCATCGGGCGCTGGAGCGAAAGCACCGACGACGCCTACGTCAACGGCAACGTGGTGGAAATCACTCCGCTGGTGACCGGCACCGTGGTCAGCATCGGCGCCGACGATGGCGATCTGGTGCATGAAGGCCAGGTGCTGATCAACTTCGACCCGAACGATGCCGAAGTCGGCCTGCAAAGTGCCAAGGCCAATCTGGCCCGCACTGTGCGTCAGGTTCGCGGCCTGTACAGCAACGTCGATGGCATGAAGGCCCAGGTCAACGCGCAACAGGCCGAAGTGCAGAAAGCCCAGGACAACTTCAACCGCCGGAAAAATCTTGCCGCCGGCGGGGCGATTTCCCAGGAAGAACTGTCCCACGCCCGCGATGACCTGACCTCGGCGCAAAATGCCCTGGCCAACGCCAAACAGCAGCTGAAAACCACCAGCGCGCTGGTCGATGACACCGTAGTCTCGTCGCACCCGGACGTGATGGCTGCCGCCGCGCAACTGCGCCAGGCCTACCTGACCAACGCCCGCAGCACCTTGATCGCCCCGGTCACCGGTTACGTCGCCAAGCGCACCGTGCAACTCGGCCAGCGTGTGCAGCCGGGCACCGCGCTGATGGCGGTGATCCCGCTGGATCAACTGTGGATCGACGCCAACTTCAAGGAAACCCAGCTGCGTGACATGCGCATCGGCCAACCGGTGGAGATCGAGTCGGACATCTACGGCAGCGACGTGAAGTTCAGCGGCACCATCGACAGCCTCGGCGCGGGCACCGGCAGCGCGTTCGCCCTGCTGCCGGCGCAGAACGCCACCGGTAACTGGATCAAGATCGTGCAACGTGTGCCGGTGCGGATTCACGTCAACGCCGAAGAGCTGGCCAAACACCCGCTGCGCGTCGGTCTGTCGACCAATGTCGAGGTCAACCTGCACGACCAGAGCGGCCCGGTACTGGCCCAGCAGCCGCCGCAACAGGCCTCGTTCAGCACCAACGTCTACGACCGTCAACTGGCCGAAGCCGACGCGATGATCACCCAGTTGATCCACGACAACAGCGCGGCGGTCAGCAAGACCGCGCAACGCTGATCTCATCCTGTGGGAGCGAGCTTGCTCCGGGCGGCGTTCCGACGATGGCGATTTTCAATTCAACAGTTTTGTTGGCTGAGCCGCCGTCTTCGCGAGCAGGCTCGCTCCCACAAAGGGCGGCTGCGTCTGTAACAGACACGGCGCCAACCCGGCTTCATAGGATTCACGATGAGCAATAACGCCTCTTTTTCGCCGCCCAGCCTGTTGCTCAGCACCATCGGCCTGTCGCTGGCGACCTTCATGCAGGTGCTCGACACCACCATCGCCAACGTGGCGCTGCCGACCATTTCCGGCAACCTCGGCGTGAGTTCGGAACAGGGCACCTGGGTCATCACTTCGTTCGCCGTGAGTAACGCCATCGCGTTGCCGCTCACTGGCTGGCTGAGCCGTCGCTTCGGCGAGGTGAAGCTGTTTCTGTGGGCGACCATTCTGTTTGTGCTGGCCTCGTTCCTGTGCGGTATTTCCACCTCGATGCCGGAGCTGATCGGCTTCCGCGTGCTGCAAGGCCTGGTGGCCGGGCCGTTGTACCCGATGACCCAGACGCTGCTGATTGCGGTGTATCCGCCAGCGAGGCGGGGCATGGCCCTGGCGTTGCTGGCGATGGTCACGGTGGTGGCGCCGATTGCCGGGCCGATCCTCGGCGGCTGGATCACCGACAGTTACAGCTGGCCGTGGATTTTCTTCATCAACGTGCCGATCGGGATTTTCGCGGTAATGGTGGTGCGCCAGCAGCTGGCCAAGCGCCCGGTGGTCACCAGTCATCAGCCGATGGATTACGTCGGGCTGATCACGCTGATCATTGGCGTGGGCGCGTTGCAGGTGATCCTCGACAAGGGCAATGACCTGGATTGGTTCGAGTCGAACTTCATCATCATCGGCGCGGCGATTTCGGTGATCGCGCTGGCGGTGTTCGTGATCTGGGAAATGACCGACCAGCATCCGGTGGTCAACCTGCGGCTGTTCGCCTATCGCAACTTCCGCATCGGTACGCTGGTGCTGGTGTTGGGTTACGCCGGTTTCTTCGGCATCAACCTGATCCTGCCGCAGTGGCTGCAGACCCAGATGGGCTACACCGCGACCTGGGCCGGGCTGGCGGTGGCGCCGATCGGCATTCTGCCGGTGCTGCTGTCACCGTTTGTCGGCAAGTACGCACACAAGTTCGACCTGCGTCTGCTGGCCGGGCTGGCGTTCCTGGCGATCGGCCTGAGCTGCTTCATGCGCGCCGAGTTCACCAACGAAGTGGACTTCCAGCACATCGCCTTGGTGCAATTGTTCATGGGGATTGGTGTGGCGCTGTTCTTCATGCCGACCCTGAGCATCCTGATGTCGGACCTGCCGCCGAGCCAGATTGCTGACGGTGCCGGTCTGGCGACGTTCCTGCGGACACTGGGCGGCAGCTTTGCGGCGTCGTTGACCACCTGGATCTGGATTCGCCGGGCGGATCAGCATCATGCCTACATGAGCGAGAGTATCAGCACCTTCGAACCAGCGACTCGCGAGACCTTGCATTCGCTGGGTGGCGCGAGCCAATCGGCCTATGCGCAGATGGATCAGATCCTCACCAGTCAGGCGTACATGCTCTCCACCGTGGATTACTTCACGCTGTTGGGGTGGGGGTTCATGGGGTTGATATTGATTGTGTGGCTGGCCAAGCCGCCGTTTGCTGCCAAGGCAGGCCCTGCGGCCAGCGGCCACTGATCTGCAATCCGATCAAATGTGGGAGCGAGCCTGCTCGCGATAGCGCAATCACACTCAGCATTAATGTTGACTGATTCGCCACTATCGCGAGCAGGCTCGCTCCCACAATTGGACCTGTATTCACTCAGATGGCGGGTGCTGCCAGCTGTGGCGGCGGCGCGAAGTCGAACGGCGCCAACGCAAACCCGTTCTCATCCACCTGCAACGCCCAGCCCTGACGATCCCAATCCCCCAGCACAATCCGCTTCGCCGCCTGATCGCCGATCTGCAACTTGTGGATGGCCGGGCGATGGGTGTGTCCGTGAACCAGGGTTTTCACCCCGTATTCCTGCATGATCCGCGGGATTTCCTCCGGCGTGACATCGACGATGTCATTGGCCTTCATCCGCGTCTGCGCCCGGCTCTCGCTGCGCAGCTTGCGCGCCAGTTTGTGGCGGGTGCTCAACGGCAGATGCCGCAGAATGAACAGGGTGACCGGATTGCGCAGGTAGCGACGCAGCTTCATATAGCTTTCGTCACGGGTGCACAGACTGTCGCCGTGCATCAGCAACACCGGTTCGCCGTAAAACTGCACGACACTCGGATCCTTCAACAGCGTGCAGCCGGCTTCCTTGCAGAAAGCCTTGCCGAGCAGAAAGTCGCGATTACCGTGCATCAGAAAAATGGCCGTGCCGCTGTCGCTCAATTCGCGCAGGGCCTGGCAGATGGAACGCTGGAAGGGGGTCATGGCGTCATCGCCGATCCACGCCTCGAAAAAGTCGCCCAGGATGTACAACGCACTCGCCGAGCGGGCGCGTCCGGCGAGCAAATCCAGAAACGCCCGGGTAATGTCCGGGCGCTCCTCTTCCAGATGCAAGTCTGAAATCAGCAATATCACGCTTCGATGATCTCGGCTTTCTCGATGATCACGTCGTCTGCGGGTACGTCCTGGTGGCCTGCCTTGGACGTGGTGGAAACGCCTTCGATCTTGTCGACAACGTCGGTGCCCGCAACCACTTTACCGAACACGGCATAACCCCAGCCCTGGGCGGTCTTGGCGGTGTGGTTCAGGAAGCTGTTGTCGGAGGCGTTGATGAAGAACTGCGCCGAAGCCGAATGCGGGTCCATGGTACGGGCCATGGCGATGGTGTACTTGTCGTTCTTCAGACCGTTGTCGGCTTCGTTCTGGATGCTCGGGCTCTTGTCTTTCTTTTCTTTCATGCCTGGCTCGAAACCGCCGCCCTGGATCATGAAGCCTTTGATGACGCGGTGGAACACGACGTTCTCGTAGTGACCTTTCTTGACGTATTCGATGAAGTTGGCGGTGGTGACAGGCGCCTTTTCAGCGTTCAGTTCGATGACGATGTCACCGAAGTTGGTGGTCAATTTAACTTGAGTCATGATCGATGCTCTTTGTGAGGAATTCGTGGGTATTGGGACATGTCGGCCCCGTACCGGTTCAGCCCGAGAGGGCCAAGGTGCGCAGTTTAGCGTGACAGGCGCGAATTTCGAGGCAGTTTTTCAATTGCCGGCGATTAAATGCGCGCCTTTATAAGAGTGTGCTCTGTCAGGCCCTTGACAGCATCGGCTATGATAGCGGCTTTGTTTTGTCTGGCCCCCTTTGCGGCCGCGCACATGTAAGTCAAGGATCCTATGAGCAAGCCCACTGTCGACCCTACCTCGAATGCCAAGTCCGGCCCTGCCGTGCCGGTCAATTTCCTGCGGCCGATCATCCAGGCAGACCTGGACTCGGGCAAGCACACCCAGATCGTCACCCGTTTCCCGCCTGAGCCCAACGGCTACCTGCACATCGGCCACGCCAAGTCGATCTGCGTGAACTTCGGCCTGGCCCAGGAGTTCGGCGGTGTCACGCACTTGCGTTTCGACGACACCAACCCGGCCAAGGAAGACCAGGAATACATCGACGCGATCGAAAGCGACGTCAAATGGCTGGGGTTCGAATGGTCCGGCGAAGTGCGCTATGCCTCGCAATACTTCGACCAGTTGCACGACTGGGCCGTCGAGCTGATCAAGGCCGGCAAGGCCTACGTCGACGACCTGACGCCTGAACAGGCCAGGGAATACCGCGGCAGCCTGACCGAGCCGGGCAAGAACAGCCCGTTCCGCGACCGTTCGGTGGAAGAGAACCTGGACTGGTTCGCCCGCATGCGCGCCGGCGAGTTCCCGGACGGCGCCCGCGTGCTGCGCGCCAAGATCGACATGGCCTCGCCGAACATGAACCTGCGCGACCCGATCATGTACCGCATCCGCCACGCTCATCACCATCAGACCGGTGACAAGTGGTGCATCTACCCGAACTACGACTTCACTCACGGTCAGTCGGACGCCATTGAAGGCATCACCCATTCGATCTGCACCCTGGAGTTCGAAAGCCATCGTCCGCTGTACGAGTGGTTCCTCGACGCACTGCCGGTGCCGGCGCACCCGCGTCAGTACGAGTTCAGCCGTCTGAACCTCAACTACACCATCACCAGCAAGCGCAAGCTCAAGCAATTGGTTGACGAGAAACACGTCAACGGCTGGGACGATCCGCGCATGTCCACGTTGTCGGGCTTCCGCCGCCGTGGCTACACCCCGGCATCGATCCGCAATTTCTGCGAGATGATCGGCACCAACCGTTCCGACGGCGTGGTTGACTTCGGCATGCTCGAGTTCAGCATCCGTCAGGACCTGGACGCGAACGCCCCGCGCGCCATGTGCGTGCTGCGCCCGTTGAAAGTTGTGATCACCAACTACCCGGAAGGCCAGGTCGAGAACCTCGAACTGCCGCGTCATCCGCAGAAAGAAGAACTCGGCGTGCGCCAGCTGCCGTTCGCCCGTGAAATCTACATCGACCGCGATGACTTCATGGAAGAGCCGCCAAAGGGCTACAAGCGCCTGGAGCCGAATGGCGAAGTGCGCCTGCGCGGCAGCTACGTGATCCGTGCCGACGAAGCGATCAAGGACGCCGACGGCAACATCGTCGAACTGCGTTGCTCCTACGATCCGGACACCCTGGGCAAGAACCCTGAAGGCCGCAAGGTCAAGGGCGTGATCCACTGGGTGCCGGCTGCTGCCAGCGTCGAGTGCGAAGTGCGTCTGTACGATCGCCTGTTCCGTTCTCCGAACCCGGAGAAGGCCGAAGACAGCGCGAGTTTCCTGGACAACATCAACCCTGACTCACTGCAAGTGCTGACCGGTTGTCGTGCCGAGCCTTCGCTGGGCAATGCACAGCCGGAAGACCGTTTCCAGTTCGAGCGCGAAGGCTACTTCGTCGCGGATATCAAGGACTCGAAACCAGGCCAGCCGGTATTCAACCGTACCGTGACCCTGCGCGATTCGTGGGGCCAGTGATCAAGTCTTAAGGAAACACCGTGCTTACGATCTACAACACGCTCACCAAGAGCAAAGAAGTCTTCAAGCCGCTGGATGGCAACAAGGTGCGCATGTACGTCTGCGGGATGACCGTGTACGACTACTGCCACCTGGGCCACGGCCGCAGCATGGTCGCGTTCGACCTGGTGACCCGCTGGTTGCGGTTCAGCGGTTATGACCTGACCTATGTGCGCAACATCACCGACATCGACGACAAGATCATCAACCGGGCCAACGAGAACGGCGAGTCGTTCGAAGCGTTGACCGAGCGCATGATCGCGGCGATGCACGAAGACGAAGCGCGCCTGAACATCAAGAAGCCGGACATGGAGCCGCGCGCCACGGATCACATCCCTGGCATGCACGCGATGATCCAGACCCTGATCGACAAGGGTTACGCCTACGCCCCGGGCAATGGCGACGTGTACTACCGCGTCGGCAAGTTCATGGGCTACGGCAAGTTGTCGCGCAAGAAGATCGAAGACCTGCGCATCGGTGCGCGGATCGAGGTCGACGAAGCCAAGGAAGATCCGCTGGACTTCGTGCTGTGGAAAGGCGTCAAGCCGGGCGAGCCGAGCTGGGAATCGCCGTGGGGCGCCGGGCGTCCGGGCTGGCACATCGAGTGCTCGGTGATGTCGACCTGCTGCCTCGGTGAGACGTTCGACATTCATGGCGGCGGCAGCGATCTCGAGTTCCCGCACCACGAAAACGAAATCGCCCAGAGCGAAGCGGCCACCGGCAAGACCTACGCCAACGCGTGGATGCATTGCGGCATGATTCGTATCAATGGCGAGAAGATGTCCAAGTCCTTGAACAACTTCTTCACCATTCGCGACGTGCTCGACAAGTACCACCCGGAAGTCGTGCGGTACCTGCTGGTGTCGAGCCACTACCGCAGCGCGATCAACTACTCGGAAGACAATCTCAAGGACGCCAAGGGCGCCCTGGAGCGTTTCTACCACGCGTTGAAAGGCCTGCCGAACGTGGCGCCGGCTGGCGGCGAAGCGTTCGTCGAGCGTTTCACCACGGTGATGAACGACGACTTCGGCACGCCGGAAGCCTGCGCGGTGCTGTTCGAGATGGTCCGCGAGATCAACCGTCTGCGCGAGAGCGACCTCGAGGCAGCGGCGGGTCTGGCGGCGCGCCTGAAAGAACTGGCCAGCGTGCTGGGTGTGTTGCAGCTCGAAGCCGATGACTTCCTGCAGGCCGGCGCCGCAGGGCGTGTCGATGCCGCCGAGGTCGAGGCGCTGATCGCTGCGCGTCTGGCGGCACGTGCCGGCAAGGACTGGGCCGAATCCGATCGCATCCGCGACCAGCTCACCGCCATGGGTGTGGTGCTGGAAGACGGCAAGGGCGGCACGACCTGGCGTCTGGCTGACTGATCCGCTCGGCATGTTTGTTCCCACGCTCAGCGTGGGAATGTTTCAAGAAAACAAAACCCGCCCAGTGCGGGTTTTGTTTTTTGCGGCGGGCCTCAGCTCAAGAGCCCGGTGCTGACCGCGACGATCAGGAAAATCCCGAGTACAGCGCGGTAAATCACGAAAGGCCAGGTGGAGAACTTCTCCAGAAAGCGCATCAGGCCCCAGATCGCGAAAAACGCCGAGATACTGGCAATCACCAGACCGAAAATCAGGTGCGCCCAGGCTTGCGCCGGCAGTTGTGCATGGAACAACACCCACAACTCCTTCAAACCCGCCAGCGCGATGGCCGGCAATCCGAGCAGGAAGGAGAAGCGCGCGGCTTCTTCACGTTTGAAATTAAGGAATAGCGCCGCCGTCAGCGTCGACCCGGAGCGCGAAACGCCCGGAATCAGTGCCCCGATCTGAGCAATACCCACGATCAGCGCATCGCGCAGACGCATTTCGCCAACGGTGCGGCGGTGGCGGCACGTAAGTTCAGCGATGGCCAGCAATGCCGCCATCACCACGCAGGAAATCCCGATCACCATCAAGCCGCGCAACGGCGAGTTGCAGGCGTTGAGCGTCGAGGACAAGGCGATGCCGGCAATACCGATGGGGATGGTCGCCAGCACGATGGCCACCGCAAGGACGAACCACTGATTGTTGAAATCCCGTTGTCGCACCGCCGCCAGACTGCCCGTCGCGACCTGTCTGACGTCCCGCCAGAAATAACTCACCACCGCGGCCAGTGCGGCCAGTTGCATGGCGGCGGAAAACGCCGAGCCGGGATCCGGCCAGCCGAGCAGGGCCGGGACGATGCGCATGTGGGCGGTGGAAGAAACGGGCAATAACTCGGTGATGCCTTGAATGATGCCGAGGATGCCGATTTGCAGGTAATCGAGAGAAGCAAAGCCGGTATCAAGGCCGGTGGTGCAGATGTTGGTCAAAGAGCTTGTCCTGTGAGGGGCAGGAGGAGGGAGGTGTCTGGATCAAAGGTGCGCAGCGAAAATCTGAAACATTTCGTCACAGTCTGGTCGGTGTGGTCAATGGGTGGGCTTGATGGTTGTTGATGGCCACACTGGCGTCATCGCGAGCAGGCTCGCTCCCACAGGGGATTCGTGTCGTAGACAAAACCGCAGATGACGAAAATTTAATGTGGGAGCGACGATTTGACGTGCCTTCGGGCGACGATCACTCAGCCTGACGCAAGCGCTTGTAGAGCGTATTGCGACTGACCCCCAACCGCCGCGCCAGATGAGAAATATTGCCCCCGGCCGCCTGCAGTTCCCGATTCAACGCCTCGCTGTCATTCAGATCGATCCCCAACGGTTCTGGCATTTCCAGCGGCTCCATCTCCAGATCGACAAAGAAATCATCCGGCAGATGCTCAGGTCTTACCGGTTGCTCTTCGGCCATGGCCAGCGCGACCTGCATCACGCTACTGACCTGGCGCAGATTCCCCGGCCACGGATGACGATCGAACAACTCCAGCACTTCGCGACTCAATCCCGCCCATTGCGTCGGTTCGCGATGCTGTTCCCACAAGCGTTTGAACAGCGCTTGCTTGTCACTGCGCTCGCGCAGCGGTGGCAATTCAAGGGTCAAACCGCCGATGCGGTAATACAAATCCTCGCGGAATCGCCCCAGTTGCACCTGTTCCCTGAGCGAGCGGTTGGTAGCGGAGATGATCCGCAGATCCACCGGGAACAACTCACTGCTGCCCACCGGTTGCACACAGCGTTCCTGCAGTACCCGCAGCAATCGGGCCTGAGTCGGCAGCGGCATGTCGCCGATTTCATCGAGAAACAGCGTGCCTTTGTCGGCCTTGCGGATCAGGCCGATACTGCCTTTCTGGTTGGCGCCGGTGAACGCACCTTTCTCGTAGCCGAACAGCTCGGACTCCACCAGTTCGGCGGGAATCGCCGCGCAGTTGACGGCGATGAACGCTTGTTTGCTGCGAGAGCTGGCCTGGTGCAGGGCCTTGACGAACACTTCCTTGCCGACCCCGGTTTCCCCGTGAATCAGCAGCGGAATGTCCTTTTCCAGCAGACGTTCGGCCTGGCGCACGGCTTTTTCCACGCGGCTGTCGCCGAAGTGCAGACTGCTCAGACTGATGGCCGTGGAGGTCGTAACTTGCGGTTCGGTGACTTTGGCTTCAGCAAACACCCGCGCCTGAATGGGCGCCTGTTTAGGTCGTTTCAACAGACACTGGAAACGATTGCGCCCGGAGGTCTGCAAGGCAAACGGCAAACCGTCCGGCTGATTGATCAACTCCAGCAATGACACCTTGAACAGGCTCTCGACACTCACCCGCGACAGTCGCACGCCCAACAGATTGTCGGCCCGGCGGTTGGCCGACAGCACCTGGCCGCTCTCATCGAAAATCAGCAAACCGGCCCATTGACTGTCGAGGTTGTTCAACCCGGTGTTGAAGGTCAGTTGGAAGTGCTGGCCATGGAACAGGTTGAGGATCAGCCGGTTTTCCACGGTCTGGCTCATCATCTTGACCATGCCGAGGGTGTGCGAGGGCGGCAGGTAGCTGTCGCTGGACACATCGAGTACGGCGATGACTTTGCGCTCGGCGTTGAAGATCGGTGCGGCGGAGCCGGTCATGAAACGGTTGGCCTTGAGGAAATGCTCATCGTGCTCGATGTGCACTGCCTGTTCGCAGGCCAGCGCTGTGCCGATTGCATTGGTGCCGCTGGCGTGTTCCATCCAGCTTGCCCCGGCCTGGAAGCCGCGCGCCAGGTTCGGCTCGATAAAGCGTTGGGTGCCCCAGGACGTCAGGACCTGGCCCTGATTGTCGGCCAGCATGATCAGGCAGTTGGAATTGCTCAGGATGTTTTCGTAGTACGGCAGCACTTCCTGATGGGTGGTCTGCACCAGCGAATGGTGACTGTCGAGCAACTGCGCAATGCCGGAGGCGGGCAACTGGTCGAACGCCGGAGCACTTTGATGCTTGAGACCGAAGGCGCGGCAACGGGACCAGGAGTCCTGAACGATGGCCTCGTGAGAAAGCGGCGGGACAGGTGCGGCCATGACAGTCAGCCTCTGAAAGCAGCGTTTTTATTATTGTTATGAGGCCCGTCGGGACCTGAAAGCATCGATAGAGTGTTGTTCACTATTGTTCATTGTCAATCGTTGAACTGTTCAAATGTGTTCAGCAATGAAGGTGGTTTGCCCGTGTTTTCGGCGATTTTCGCGGCGAATCAACGGCTTGGGATTTCTGGCACGAATGTCGCTCTACTGCACACGTCGCTTGACTCCAATAATAAAAAGGCCGAGCCATGTCACTCACCCTGGAGCACGTCAGCCGCATCGTCGAGGGCCAGACCTGGATCGACGATGCGAACCTGAAATTCGAAGCCGGATCCTTCAACGTCCTGCTCGGACGGACGCTGTCGGGCAAGACCAGCCTCATGCGTTTGATGGCCGGTCTGGACAAGCCCGACAGCGGTCGCATTCTGATGAACGGCGTCGACGTCACCCAGCGTCCGGTGCGTCTGCGCAACGTGTCGATGGTCTATCAGCAGTTCATCAATTACCCGACCATGACGGTGTTCGAAAACATCGCCTCGCCGTTGCGTCAGGCCGGGATCTCCAACGAGCAGATCCAGAGCAAGGTGCAGGAAACCGCGAAGATGCTGCGCATCGAGAAATTCCTGAAGCGCTATCCGCTGGAACTGTCTGGCGGCCAGCAACAGCGCACAGCCATGGCCCGGGCGCTGGTCAAGGATGCCGAACTGATCCTGTTCGACGAGCCGCTGGTCAACCTCGATTACAAACTGCGCGAAGAATTACGCCAGGAAATGCGCGAGCTGTTCAAGGCGCGCCACACCATCGCCATCTACGCCACCACCGAACCCAACGAAGCGCTGGCGCTGGGCGGCACCACCACCATTCTTCATGAAGGCCGGGTGATCCAGAGCGGCCCGTCGACCGAGGTCTATCACCAGCCGCAAACGGTGCTGGCGGCCGAATTGTTCTCCGAGCCGCCGATCAACCTGATGCCGGGGCGTATTGCGGGCAACGAAGTGAGCTTTGCCAATTTCGTGCACTTCCCGTTGAACGTCGATCTGCGGCCGGTGGGCGAGGGCGAGTTCCGTTTCGGTGTGCGTCCGAGCCACATCTCACTGGTCCCGAGCAACGACGATGACCTCGAATTGGCCGTGACCGTCGAGGTGGCGGAAATCAGCGGTTCGGAAACTTTCCTGCATGTGCGCAACGAGCATTTCCTGCTGGTGCTGCACTTGCCCGGCGTTCACGAATACGACGTCGATGCGCCGATCCGCATCTACATCCCGACCCATAAACTGTTTGTGTTCGATGCGCAGGGCCGTCTGGTGCAGGCACCGGGCCGGCGCGTCGCGAGGGTTGCCTGATGGCCGAAATCCGTTTGCAACACCTCGCCCACAGTTACAGCAAGAGCCCGAGCGGGGCGGAAGACTACGCGATCCGCGAAATGGACCACATCTGGGAGCAGGGCGGCGCCTATGCCTTGCTCGGGCCGTCGGGTTGCGGCAAGTCGACCTTGCTCAACATCATTTCCGGCTTGCTCAGCCCGTCTCAGGGTCATGTGTTGTTCGACGGCAAAGCGGTCAACGACCTGACTCCGGAGAAACGCAACATCGCCCAGGTTTTCCAGTTTCCTGTGGTCTACGACACCATGACGGTGTTCGACAATCTGGCCTTCCCGCTGCGTAATCAGGGCATGGCCGAGGCGAAAGTCCACAGCAAGGTGCAGGAAATCGCCGAAGTCCTTGACCTGCAAAACCTGTTGAGCAAAAAGGCACGCAACCTCACCGCCGACGAAAAACAGAAAGTTTCCATGGGCCGTGGTCTGGTGCGCGACGACGTCTCGGCGATCCTGTTCGACGAGCCGCTGACGGTGATCGACCCGCACCTGAAATGGAAACTGCGGCGCAAGCTCAAGCAGATTCACGAGCAGTTCAACATCACCATGGTCTACGTCACCCACGATCAACTGGAGGCCTCGACCTTCGCCGACAAGATCGCGGTGATGTACGGCGGCCAGATCGTCCAGTTCGGCACGCCACGGGAATTGTTCGAGCGGCCGAGTCATACCTTTGTCGGTTATTTCATCGGCAGTCCGGGGATGAACCTGATCGAGGTGCAGCCGCAACCGGGCGGGGTCGGTTTCAACTCGACCCACCTGCCGCTTTCCGACGCCTTGCAGCGCCATATCGAACACGGACAGTGGAAAAACCTGAAGGTCGGCATCCGCCCCGAGTTCATTCATGTGTGGGACGAGCCGTTTGATGACGCGATGCAGGCGCGGGTCGTACACGTCGAAGACCTTGGCACCTACAAGATCATGACCCTGGATCTGGACGGCGCACCGCTGAAGGTGCGTCTGGCCGAAGACAAACCGGTGCCGCAGGGCACGGCGTACATCAGTTTCCCGGCGCAGTGGCTGATGGTCTACGCCGACGAATTTCTGCTGGATGCCACCGAAAGCGAGGTACAGCCATGAACAAGGTGCAGAACAACAAGGCCTGGTGGCTGGTGTTGCCGGTGTTTCTGCTGGTGGCCTTCAGTGCGGTGATCCCGATGATGACCGTGGTCAATTATTCGGTGCAGGACATCTTCGACCAGTCGAGCCGCTACTTCGTCGGTGCCGACTGGTACAAGCAGGTGCTGCTCGATCCGCGTCTGCACGATTCGTTGCTGCGCCAGTTCATCTATTCGGCGTGCGTGCTGCTGATCGAAATCCTACTCGGGATCGCCATTGCCCTGACCATGCCGACCAAGGGCCGCTGGTCGTCGGTGGTGTTGATCGTGCTGGCGATTCCGTTGCTGATTCCCTGGAACGTGGTCGGCACCATCTGGCAGATCTTCGGCCGTGCCGACATCGGTCTGCTCGGTTCGAGCCTCAACGCCATGGGCATCAGCTACAACTATGCGGCCAACACCATGGACGCCTGGGTCACGGTTCTGGTGATGGATGTGTGGCACTGGACCTCGCTGGTGGCGCTGCTGTGTTTCTCGGGGTTGCGGGCGATTCCCGATGTGTATTACCAGGCGGCGCGGATTGATCGGGCCTCGGCCTGGGCGGTGTTCCGTCACATTCAATTGCCCAAGCTGAAAAGCGTGCTGCTGATCGCGGTGATGCTGCGCTTCATGGACAGCTTCATGATCTACACCGAGCCCTTCGTGCTCACTGGCGGCGGACCGGGCAATGCCACGACCTTCTTGAGTCAGACCTTGACCCAGATGGCTGTAGGCCAATTCGACCTGGGGCCGGCGGCAGCCTTTTCGCTGGTGTACTTCCTGATCATCCTGCTGGTGTCCTGGCTGTTCTATACCGCCATGACCCACAGCGATGCCAACCGCTGAGGCCCGGCCATGAGCAAAAGAAAGCTTGTTCCACTGCTGCTCTACATCCTGTTCCTGCTGGTGCCGATCTACTGGCTGCTGAACATGTCGTTCAAGAGCAACACCGAAATCCTCGGCGGCCTGACGCTGTTCCCCCAGGATTTCACCTTCCACAACTACAAGGTGATCTTCACCGATCCGAGCTGGTACACCGGTTATCTCAACTCGCTGTACTACGTGAGCCTGAACACGGTGATTTCCCTGAGCGTGGCGTTGCCGGCGGCTTATGCGTTTTCCCGTTATCGCTTTCTCGGCGACAAGCACCTGTTCTTCTGGCTGCTGACCAACCGCATGGCGCCGCCGGCGGTGTTCCTGCTGCCGTTCTTCCAGCTGTATTCGTCGATCGGTCTGTTCGACACCCACATCGCCGTGGCACTGGCGCACTGCCTGTTCAACGTGCCGCTGGCGGTTTGGATTCTCGAAGGGTTCATGTCCGGGGTGCCGAAGGAAATCGACGAAACCGCCTACATCGACGGCTACAGCTTTCCCAAGTTCTTCGTAAAGATCTTCATTCCGCTGATCGGCTCCGGCATCGGGGTGACGGCGTTTTTCTGCTTCATGTTTTCCTGGGTCGAACTGCTGCTGGCGCGCACGCTGACCTCGGTGAACGCCAAGCCGATCGCGGCGGTGATGACGCGCACGGTGTCGGCGTCCGGCATCGACTGGGGCGTGCTGGCCGCGGCGGGGGTGCTGACCATCCTGCCGGGCATGCTGGTGATCTGGTTTGTTCGCAACCACGTGGCCAAGGGCTTTGCCCTGGGCCGGGTCTGAGGAACTGATGATGGAATGGATGAGCTGGACCGTCCCGACGGCGGCGTTTTTCATCGTTATAGGTTTGATCCTGGTGGGCATGACCACCTGGGAACTGCGCTCGCCAAGCATCCTGCGGCGCGGGTTTCTGCCGATTGCCACCACCCGTGGCGATCGCTTGTTCATCGGTCTTCTCGGCAGCGCCTACCTGCATCTGCTGGTCATCGGCGTGACCGACTGGAGCATCTGGGTGGCGTCCGCGTTGTCCCTGGTGTGGCTGTTGGCTGTGATGCGTTGGGGCTAGTCGAATCGCTCGGCAATCTTGCTCCGAAAAACTAACAGGAGGTCTCTATGTTCGACAAAAACAATAAGCTGCGACATAGCATTTCATTGGCAGCCATGCTGGCACTCAGCGGTTTGAGCGCAACCGCCTGGGCCGATGCGTACGAAGACGCGGCAAAAAAATGGATCGGCAGCGAGTTCAAGCCGTCGACCCTGACACCCGAGCAGCAACTTGAAGAACTGAAGTGGTTCATCAAGGCCGCCGAGCCGTTCCGCGGGATGGACATCAAGGTCGTCTCGGAAACCCTGACCACCCACGAATATGAATCCAAGGTGCTGGCCAAGGCCTTCAGCGAAATCACCGGGATCAAGCTGACCCATGACCTGCTGCAGGAAGGCGACGTCGTGGAAAAAATGCAGACGGTGATGCAGTCGGACAAGAACATCTACGACGGCTGGGTCAACGACTCGGACCTGATCGGTACGCACTTTCGCTACGGCAAGACCGAATCGATCACCGACCTGATGGCCAACGAAGGCAAGAACTTCACTTCGCCGACCCTCGACATCAAAGATTTCATCGGCATCTCCTTCACCACTGCGCCGGACGGCAAGATCTATCAATTGCCTGACCAACAGTTCGCCAACCTGTACTGGTTCCGTGCCGACTGGTTCGAACGTGCCGACCTGAAAGCCAAGTTCAAGGAAAAGTATGGCTATGAACTGGGCGTGCCGGTGAACTGGTCGGCCTATGAAGACATCGCCAAATTCTTCAGCGAAGACGTCAAGGAAATCGACGGCAAGCGCATTTACGGGCACATGGACTACGGCAAGAAAGACCCGTCGCTGGGCTGGCGTTTCACTGATGCCTGGTTCTCCATGGCCGGTGGCGGCGACAAGGGCTTGCCCAATGGCTTGCCGGTGGACGAGTGGGGTATCCGCGTCGAGGACTGCCATCCGGTGGGCTCCAGCGTGACCCGCGGCGGCGACACCAACGGCCCGGCGGCGGTGTTCGCTACCACCAAATATGTCGACTGGCTGAAGAAGTACGCGCCACCGGAAGCGGCGGGCATGACCTTCTCCGAGTCCGGCCCCGTACCGTCCCAGGGCAACATCGCCCAGCAGATTTTCTGGTACACCGCGTTCACGGCCGACATGACCAAACCGGGCCTGCCGGTGGTCAACGCCGATGGCACGCCGAAATGGCGCATGGCGCCGTCGCCGCGCGGACCGTACTGGGAAGAGGGCATGAAGTTGGGTTATCAGGACGTGGGTTCCTGGACCTTCATGAAGTCCACGCCTGAGAAACAGAAGCTCGCGGCCTGGCTGTACGCGCAGTTCGTCACCTCGAAAACCGTGTCGCTGAAGAAAACCATTGTCGGCCTGACGCCAATCCGCGAGTCGGACATCAACTCGCAAGCCATGACCGACCTGGCACCGAAACTCGGTGGTCTGGTCGAGTTCTACCGCAGCCCGGCCCGGGTGCAATGGACGCCGACCGGCACCAACGTGCCGGACTATCCACGTCTGGCACAACTGTGGTGGAGCCACATCGCCGAAGCCGCCAGCGGCGACAAGACCCCACAACAGGCGCTGGATGGTCTGGCCAAGGATCAGGACGCGATCATGACCCGTCTCGAGCGCTCCAAGGCCCAAGCGGTGTGCGCCCCGAAAATGAACCCGGAGCGCGACGCGCAATACTGGTTCGACCAACCGGGCGCACCAAAACCGAAACTGGCCAACGAGAAGCCGAAGGGCGAAACCGTGAGCTACAACGAACTGCTCAAGTCGTGGGAGGCGGCGCGCAAGTAAGCGTTTTTGCGGGACGGAACGGCACCTTCGGGTGCCGTTTTTTTCAGCCCTCGATTTCACGTTTCACCGCCCGGCGCACCGCTTTGAGGATGGCGTTTTCAAAGGCGTTGTGCCCGGCGTGCAGCAAACGGCAGTGAATGTCCATCCGTTGCCTGAGCCAGCGCACGCTGGCCATGCCGAAGGTATCGCGGATGCCCTGGATCAGCAGGGTGTTGTCATCGAGGATCAGGTCATGGTCCCGTGGCCGGAAGAAATAGCCTTGGAGGTGGTAATGCAGCTCCAGACGGATCGCGAGCACCGCTTCCTGATCGACAAAACTCTCCAGCGTACCGGGGCAAACCGTCTGCCCCGTACGGCGCAAAAGAGCATTCAACCATTCGATGGCGGCGACGCGCTGTTGCAGTGGACAGCCTTCGCCGAGTATCCGGAAGATGTCCCTGGCGCGATGGCCTGACGCAGTTTGCGGCGATTGCGTCAGCCCCTCATTGAGTGCCCGGTCGTACGCCCGGACATTGGCGGCGAAAGGTACGAACACCGAAACCAGTGTGGTTTTCAGAAGGTGCTGCGGATAGCGCTGCTGGTACTGGATCGCCAGCCAACTGCCCCAGGAAACACCGAGCACACTGATTTTTTCGAAGCCGAAGTGCTGGCGCAGGGCGTCAATGTCTTCGACACAAAGGCCGGTGGTGTTGTCGCGCAGTTCGCCGTAGGGCGTCGAGCGCCCGCATCCGCGCTGATCGAACAGGATGATGTCGAAACGGCGCAGATCGAAGAAGTCCAGATGATGACGGCTGCAGCGCCCGCCGGGACCGCCATGCAGGAAAAACACCGGTTCGCCTCCCGTAATGCCATGGCGTTCCCAATAGAGTTGATGGCCATCGCCGGTCGGGTAATAGCCTCTGCTTTGCAGGGAAAAGGTCATGCTGACAGGACCTTCAGACGATAGAACTGGAACAGTTCGACCTGCCCCGGGCGCGCTGCAACGCTGGACTCCAGTTGCAGGTGATGGGTGGCAGCGAGCCAGGCGACAGGGATCAGCACCGGCGTGTGACCAAAGACGAGGATCGTGCCGCCAGGATTGACGCAGCGGATCAGCGACTCGAATGCGGTTCGGGCTTCTCGGCGGGTCAAGACCTCGGCGTTCAGGAAACGCAGGATCAGCACATCGCAGTGAATCCCGGCATCGAAGGCCTCACTCGCGTCGAGCAAGCGGAACTCGACGGGTGTCCTCCCATGAGCTCGTCGGGCGTGTTCGATCATCGAGGCTGAGCGATCAGTCCCCAGGCACAGACAGTCGGGGAGGGCGCGGGCGACATGGGCGATGAATTCACCCGTGGAGCAGGCCGGGTCGTAAATCAACGCGCCGGTTTTTGTGATCGCCTGGAGCAATCCGGCACAGTGCTCGCGCAAGTGTTGTTCATCGGTGTTCAACTGTTCGGCCAGTGATTCGTTGCATTGCCAGAACTCGGCCGGACAGACTGCTTCCCGGCCTGCTGCGTCAACGATCGGAAACGGAAACAGAATCTCGCTGTCAGCCTGACGTAGTGCTCGTTCGAAGGTTTGCACTTTCTGTTCGACGGAGACCGTCCGATAGCCGATCGACAAACCTTCATCCCCCCACAATGAGTGGAGATGCGGACCCAGCAACATGCAGGGTTCAAGTACGCTGCCGGCCTGCCATCGAAACTGCCGGTCACGTTGCAGGCGTTTGCGGCCAACCCAGACTTCGTCGTGCAACCGCAGGAAAAAAAGGTGGTGCAATCCGTTGCCTGGCGGTTCGAGGTAATGGCCGACGCCACCGTTCTCGTTCAGGTGACGGGGCATGGAACGGGCCAGTGCCAGCTCACGGGTTTGATCGAGTCGGTTCATAGGACTGATCTTTCCAGCGTTCGTCCCCGGGCCTGCGGGATGACAACATTGCCGCTGGAAACAACAAAGAAACGCTCCAGCCCGGGAATCACCACGTTGAGCAGGGTTGTGCCGAACTCGGTTTGCTGCAGGATCGAAGCACCCAGCGTACGACCGTGGTTTTGCAGGTCTTGAGTCAGCAAGTGAAGTTGATCGTCCACCGACAGCTCTTCAATTGAACCGGGCAGTTTCACTTCGTGCTGCGGGCAGCGAAGCAACAGCGTCTGCGGATCGAATTGCGCACAGCGCAGCAGGCGCGGGAAGGGCTGCAGGTTGCGCAGTGCATTGGTCAGCGTCTGATGGTATTCGGGCTCGGCGGCGCTCAATTGCAATTGCACCAGTTCACTGAGCGCACGCGATGCAGCGTGACGCGGATCAAGTGAACAGCCACTGCCGTAGACCTGTGGATGAGACCCCGGCTGCGTCGTGAAGGCCAGAAAGGTTCGTGCCTTGAATTCGCTGCTGATATCCACCAGCACGATTTCTCCGCCGATTTCCTGTTCGGCATCGGCCCACAGACGGCCGAGGTCGTCGTGGTCACTGAGACGAGCCACTCTTCGCAGGGGCGGGTGATTCTCGTAATAGAAATGGTTGAGCAGAAACAGCGATACCGCATCGCGCTCGATACATTCGTTGGCGGCATGCAACAACGCCTCGCTGTAAGTGGCGCCAATGGCGGTGCCGCTGTTGCTGGCGTAGCGTCGCACGGCGCTGCAGTCCGCAGTGCCCGGTGACGAAGGCTGACGTGAACCGTTTGGCAAAGTCAGCGCCACCGGATAGGAAAAACGGTCATGCCACGGAGGACAGACATAGGTCCTGCAGATGATGCGCGCGTTTTGCTGACAGGTGAGCCTGTGCACAAGCGAGTCATCGGCAAAGATCGGTGTGTCTTTGAAGTAATGCTCTGTCTCGTGGTGAACCTCGGTCGCGAAGTGTTCATCCGTCCAATAATGCTCAAGCGCTTCATAGAGTGCGCCCAGGTGTGCCTGATCCGCATAACCCTTGCCGCAGCCACGGGCATGACGGTTGTCGCTGCCGTGAAGAATCGCCTCAACGGCAACGACCTTGCTGCCGAGTGTACGGGTTACCGGCGAGAGGCCCAGTCGTGAAAGCTCGGCCTGAATACGTCGCTCTGCCTGATCGGCCGTCAGCTCACGCTCGGCCATCCATGTCTTGTCCATGATGTCTTTCCTGGAAAGTCCGCAGGGGCGCGAGGCCCCTGCGGGTCATGTCACTCGGCGCTCAGTTCCGCCCGTTCTTCTTCGGTCAGTTGCAGTGCTTCAATCTGCTCCGCCGAGGGCGTTTCCTGCTCTTCAAGTTCATCGATAGGGTTTGCGTTCCAGCTGCCCATGTAGCCCATGAGGTTTCTCCTTGGTTATTGTTTGAGTGTGCTGTTGCAAGCACGAGTCGAATCTAAGAGCGCAGCGACGGTGGGGTCAAAAATGTCCAGACGTTTCCGTTCGCGGTTTTTAACCGCCCTGAAATACGTACTGATAAATCTTGAAGGGATGCGTCGGGATCACCGAAACGCTTGTTTTAGAGGGGGGCGGCTGAGTGTAAAAAGGCGAACGAAACGATCAGGAACCTACCGTCTGCGAAGTTTTTTCCCTGTCCTTGTCAGACGTTTCATCGTGAGGCTGCCGCAAAGTCCCACCGAAAGATTTACACGGCGCTATGGCGTACTTGTGCGGTGATTTTTCCGACGGAAATTGAGAAAACACCGCACAAATCTGTTTGAGGGTTTTAGTGCTTTTCCGCGAACACGGGGAACACCAGGCTGAATACCGTCATCGCCCCCGGTCGGCTTTGCACCTGCGTGGTGCCCTGATGCAGGGTCATGATCGAGCGCACGATGGCCAGCCCCAGACCGGTGCTGCCCTGCGAGCGGGTGCGACTGCTGTCGACGCGGTAAAAACGGTCGAACAGATGCGGCAAGTGCTGCGCTTCGATGCCTGCGCCGGGATTGCTCACTCGCAGTGCCACCTGTGTCGGCGCCTGTTCAATGAACAGCGAAACGGTTTTGCCGGCGGGGCAGTGGCGCAGGGCATTGGACAGCAGGTTGGAGATCGCCCGCTGGATCATCAAGCGGTCGCCCGAAACCTGAGCACTGCCGACCACCTTCAGATGGATTTGCTTGTCTTGCGCCGGGAGGGAAAACAGATCGGCCACCCGTAACGCCTCGTTTTCCAGCGCAATCGGCTCGAACGACGCGTGTGCCATCGGCTGGCTGGCCTGGGCCAGGAACAACATGTCCGAGACAATCCGCGCTACCCGCTCCAGCTCCTCGGTGCACGACACCAGAACGTCGGTGTATTCCTCGACCGTGCGCTCGCGTGAAAGCGTTACCTGAGCCTTGCCCATCAAATTGTTGATCGGCGTGCGCAGCTCGTGGGCCAGATCATCGGAGAACTGCGACAACTGCTGCACACCGTTGTCCAGGCGATCGAGCATTACGTTGATGCCTTGCGCCAGTTCGCTCAGTTCCTGAGGCATGTTCACCACCGCCAACCGGTGGTCGAGGTCCTGGGTGGTCACCCGGGCCGCCACTTTGCGAAACTCGCGCAGCGGCGCCAGTCCGCGCTGCACCGCGCCCCAGGCGGTCAGGCCGATGAACACCAGCAGCAACGGCAAGGCAATCAGCGTCGAGCGCAGGTAGGCGCTGAGCAACGCCTGATCGTGGGCATTGTCCATCGACAACAGCACCGGCACGTTGCTGCCGTCCTTCAGGCGAATCAGCTTCGAGGCGGTGAGAAATTTCGCACCTTCGGCATCGAAGCTGTCGGTATAGGACAACTGATCGGTCGTCGCCCGCACCGCTTTCAATTCAATCCGTGGGTCCGTCAATCCCGACCCGGACTTGAGCAGCGGCGAGCGCAGGTTGCCCCGGTCATAAATCGTCAGCGTCAGGTTGTCATGCCCCATGACCTGATCGAGCAGAATGTGCGGCTTGCTACTGACTTCATTGGCATCGACGTACAGCGAGAGGCTGTGTTCCACCTGCGCCATCTTCTTTTCCAGGCTGTCCCGGGACAATGCATCGAGCTCATGAGTCAGGGCGAAATACGCAAGGATCGCCAGGAACACCACCAGCAACGCGCCAAGAGTGCTGACGGTCAGACCCAATCGCAGCGACAGGCTGGCGGGCTTCATTCCCGTGCCTCCAGCACATAGCCGACACCGCGCAGGGTGTGGATCAGTTTGCTGTCGAACGGGTCGTCGATCTTCGCCCGCAAGCGGCGGATCGAGACTTCGACCACGTTGGTGTCGCAGTCGAAGTTCATGTCCCATACCAACGAGATGATTTGAGTGCGGGTCAGCACTTCGCCGGACTGGCGCATCAGCAGATGCAGCAGGGCGAATTCCTTGGTGGTGAGGTCGATACGCTGGGTGCCACGAAAGGCCCGGTGACGGCCCGGATCGAGTTCCAGATCGGCGACCTTGAGTACTTGCGGCACCGGGATGTTTTCGCTGCGGCGCATCAAGGTGCGTACCCGCGCCAGCAATTCCGGGAATTCGAACGGCTTGACCAGATAGTCGTCGGCGCCCAGATCCAGGCCCCGGATCTTGTCCGCCAGGCGACCGCGTGCGGTGAGCATCATCACTCGCGTGGAATGGGTGCGGCGCAGTTGCTCCAGCACGCCCCAACCGTCGAGTTCCGGCAGATTCACATCCAGAATGATCAGGTCATAAACCTGTTGTTGCGCCAGGTGCAAACCATCCGCGCCATTAATGGCGTGGTCAACGATATAACCACTTTCGGTCAGGCCCTGATGCAAGTATTCGGCAGCTTTAAGCTCGTCCTCGACGACAAGGATTCGCATGATCTTTCACCACTTTTATTCAATGGATATTTAATTAAGGTGGCCGGGAAAGTTATTGTTTTTGTTGGGGCTTCCGGACGGTTTCAATAACGGGATGGCGTGCAAGGTAAAGGCTGTAGTGGCTACAGAGTCAACGCCTGAGTCCTTTAAAACAGCCATCCGCGACAGCCTGTCGCAGCGAAGTGGTCAATTTTTCATGACTTCCATTTCGGCAAGTGCTGTTCGGCTGATAACTAACGTGCATTTGTTTCGGTGTGTTGCAGCAAAGCCATTCGAACTTCGAATCCTAGAGCAAAACAACTTCGATTAACCGTGGATAACGGATTTGTAATGTTCACGTCACCTTGTCGATAAGTTCAAAACCCTACCGTGGCGCCATCAACGATTCTTGATTGAAGGAAGTCTTCCATTGCCCGGTTTAATTGAACTGACGGCGCGCTCACGCCTGAAAAAAACCGCCAGCGGCCTCTTGTTGCTGGCCTGCACAGGCCTTGCCAGTGCATCGACCCTGACGCTGGATCAGGCGCTGCAAACCGCGTTCGCCGGCAACCCGGAGCTGGCCGCCGCGCAGTGGGAAATCGGCATTGCCGAAGGTGACCGCAAACAGGCCGGGCTGATCCCCAATCCCGAGGTTTCGTGGGAGGCCGAAGACACTCGGCGCCAGTCACGCACCACCACGGTGATGCTCAGCCAGCCGATCGAGCTGGGCGGCAAGCGTGGTGCGCGGATTGATGTGGCGAGTCGTGCGCAGGATGCCGCCGGCATCGAGCTGGAACGCAAGCGCAACGCACTGCGCGCCGACGTGCTTCAAGCGTTCAACGGTGCGCAGACCGCGCAGCAACGTTTGCAACTGGCCCGGCAGTCGCTGCAACTCGCCGAGCACGGTTTGCGCGTGGCGCTGGGACGGATCGAGGCGGGCAAGTCGTCGCCGGTCGAAGGCACTCGGGCGCAAGTGCAGCTTTCGGAAGTGCGCCTGGAATTGAGCCGCGCTGAGCGCGATCAGACCAATGCGTACCAGCAATTGGCCCAGGTCATGGGCGCACCGTTGCCGACGTCGACCACGGTGCAGACCGCGACTCAAAGCCTGCCCAGCGTACCGACGCCCACCCGTTTGCTTGAGCGCCTGAACGAGACGGCGGAGCTGCGCCTGGCCAGGTTGCAGATCGATCAGCGCGAGGCGTCGCTGGGGCTGGAAAAGTCCCAGCGGATACCCGATCTCACCGTCAGCATCGGCAGCCAGTACAGCGAAACCGAGCGCGAGCGGGTCAACGTGGTCGGGCTGTCGATGCCGATTCCGCTGTTCAACCGCAATCAGGGCAATGTGCTGGCGGCGGCGCGGCGTGCCGATCAGGCACGGGACCTGCGCAACGCCACTGAGCTGCGCCTGCGCACGGAAATCCAGACCACGCTGGAGCAGTGGCAGACCGCCAACGGCGAAATCAAGGCGTTCAATCAGACCATCCTGCCCGCCGCGCAACGTGCGGTGGACAGCGCCACTCGCGGTTTCGAAATGGGCAAGTTCGGCTTCCTCGACGTGCTCGACGCCCAGCGCACATTGATCGCCGCTCGCAGCCAATACATCCAGGCGGTGAGTGAGGCGACCGACGCCCGGGTCCGCATCGAACGCATCTTCGGCGACCTCAGCGCCAACCCTTGAATTTCAACCTTCTGATCACTGCGCGACGGTACGGCGCAGAGGAGTTTCCATGGATAAAAAACTGATCGTGGTCGCTGCGGCGACCTTGGCGCTGGGCATTGGCATCGGCTCGATGTGGGGCGGCAATGGGTCTATCGATGCGCATGCCGATGAAGCGGCGGAACACGCCGATCACGCCGAGGAAGGCGCCGCCGCTGACGGCGAGCATGGCGAAGAAGGGCACATCGAATTGACTGCCGAGCAGATCGCGGCGGCGGGGATTCAACTGGCCGCCGCCCAGGCGCAGAACTTCAGCCTCGGTCTGTCATTCCCCGGCGAAGTGCGCTTTGACGAAGACCGCACCGCGCATGTGGTGCCGCGCGTACCGGGCGTGGTCGAGTCAGTGTCGGTCAATCTCGGGCAGTCGGTGAAGAAAGGTCAGTTGCTGGCCGTGATCGCCAGCCAGCAGATCTCCGATCAGCGCAGCGAGCAGGCGGCCGCGCAACGCCGTCTGGCTCTGGCCCGCACGACGTTCGAGCGCGAGAAAAAACTGTGGCAGGACAAGATTTCCGCCGAGCAGGATTTCCTTCAGGCACGTCAGGCCCTGGAAGAAGCCGAAATCGCCGTGAGCAACGCCCGGCAAAAGATCAGTGTGCTCAGCGGCAGTGTGGTCGCCACTGGCGGCAATCGTTATGAACTGCGGGCGCCATTCGATGGCGTGGTGGTGGAAAAACACCTGACGCCGGGGGAGGTGGTCGATGAAACCACGGCGGCGTTCACGCTCTCGGACTTGTCCCGGGTGTGGGTCACGTTCGGCGTTTCGCCCAAGGAGCTGAACAAGGTGCAAGTGGGCAAACCCGTCACCGTCAGTGCGGCGGAACTGAATGCTGATGTGACCGGCACCGTGGCTTACGTCGGCAGCCTGCTCGGCGAACAGACCCGCACCGCGACCGTGCGCGTCACCCTGGAAAACCCGCAAGGCTCATGGCGCCCGGGCCTGTTTGTCACCGCGCTGGTCGCCACCGACAGCCGCCAGGCCAAAGTCGCCGTGCCGGAAACCGCGATCCAGACCGTCGAGGACAAACCCACGGTATTCGTGCGCACCGACGACGGCTTCAAAGCGCAAGCGGTGGAGCTGGGCAGTCGGGCGGCGGGGCAAGTGGAAGTCACCGCCGGGCTGGAGCCGGGCGTGCAAGTCGCCAGCGCCGGCAGCTTCGTCCTCAAATCGGAGCTGGGCAAAGCCTCGGCCGAGCACAGTCATTAATCGCGGAAGACTCCCATGTTCGAACGCCTGATCCAGTTTGCCATCGAGCAGCGCATCATCGTGCTGCTCGCCGTTCTGCTCATGGCCGGCCTCGGCATCGCCAGTTATCAGAAGCTGCCGATCGACGCTGTGCCTGATATCACCAACGTCCAGGTGCAGATCAACACCGGTGCGGCGGGGTTCTCGCCGCTGGAGACCGAGCAGCGCATCACCTTCCCGATTGAAACCGCGATGGCCGGTCTGCCGGCGCTGGAGCAGACCCGCTCGCTGTCGCGCTCGGGGTTGTCCCAGGTCACGGTGATCTTCAAGGACGGCACTGATCTGTTCTTTGCCCGGCAATTGGTCAACGAACGCTTGCAGTCCGCCAAGGAGCAATTGCCCGAAGGTGTGGAAGCGGTGATGGGGCCGATCTCAACAGGACTCGGCGAGATCTTTTTGTGGACGGTCGAGACCAGGGAAGGTGCGCTGAAGGACGACGGCACGCCCTACACGCCGACCGACTTGCGGGTGATTCAGGACTGGATCATCAAGCCGCAACTGCGCAACGTCCCCGGCGTGGCCGAGATCAACACCATCGGCGGTTTTGCCAAGGAATACCAGATCGCGCCCGACCCCAAAAAACTTGCGGCCTACAAGCTGACCCTCAGCGATCTGGTAACGGCGCTGGAGCGTAACAACGCCAACGTCGGCGCCGGCTACATCGAACGCAGCGGCGAGCAATTGCTGATTCGCGCGCCGGGGCAGGTGGCGAGCACCGAGGACATCGCCAATATCGTCATGGCCAATGTCGACGGCACCCCGATCCGCATCAAGAATGTCGCCACCGTGGATATCGGTCGTGAGCTGCGCAGCGGCGCCGCCACGGAAAACGGCCGTGAAGTGGTGCTCGGCACCGTGTTCATGCTGATCGGCGAAAACAGCCGCACGGTTTCCCAGGCAGTCGCCGCCAAGCTCGATCAGATCAACAAATCATTGCCCGACGGCGTGATTGCGGTGCCGGTGTACGACCGCACGCACCTGGTCGACAAGGCCATCGCCACGGTGAAGAAGAACCTCGTTGAGGGCGCGATTCTGGTGATCGCGATTTTGTTTCTGTTTCTCGGCAACATCCGCGCCGCGCTGATCACGGCGATGGTGATTCCGCTGTCGATGCTGTTCACCTTCACCGGCATGTTCAGCAACAAGGTCAGCGCCAACCTGATGAGCCTCGGCGCGCTGGACTTCGGCATCATCGTCGACGGCGCGGTGGTGATCGTCGAAAACACCCTGCGACGGCTGGCCCACGCGCAGCAGCATCACGGGCGCCTGCTGACGCGATCCGAGCGTTTCCATGAAGTGTTTGCGGCGGCAAAAGAGGCGCGGCGACCGCTGATTTTCGGCCAGTTGATCATTATGGTGGTGTACCTGCCGATCTTCGCCTTGAGCGGTGTCGAAGGGAAAATGTTCCACCCGATGGCGTTCACCGTCGTCATCGCACTGCTCGGTGCCATGCTGTTGTCGGTGACGTTTGTACCGGCGGCGATTGCGCTGTTCGTGACCGGCAAGGTCAAGGAAGAAGAGGGCGTGGTGATGCGCGGCGCACGTCGTGTCTATGCACCGGCGCTGGCCTGGGTCATGACCCATCGCACGGTGGCGGTCGGCGCGGCGCTGGGTGTGATCGTGCTCAGTGGCGTGGTCACCAGCCGCATGGGCAGCGAGTTTGTGCCGAGCCTCAGCGAAGGTGATTTTGCCTTGCAGGCATTGCGCGTGCCGGGCACCAGCCTGACGCAATCGGTGGACATGCAGCAGCGTCTGGAAACGCTGATCCTGAATAAAGTACCGGAAGTCGAGCGGGTGTTCGCCCGCACCGGCACCGCCGAAATCGCTTCCGACCCGATGCCGCCGAACATCTCCGACAGCTACGTGATGCTCAAGCCCAAAGAGCAATGGCCGGACCCGGACAAATCCCGGGAAACCCTGATGGCCGAACTGCAACAGGCCGCCGCGACGTTGCCGGGCAGCAACTATGAACTGTCGCAGCCGATCCAGTTGCGCTTCAACGAACTGATCTCCGGCGTGCGCAGCGACGTGGCGGTCAAGGTGTTCGGTGATGACATGGACGTGCTCAACGCCACGGCGGCAAAGATTGCCGCCGCGATGCAGAAGGTCAACGGCGCGTCCGAGGTCAAGGTCGAGCAAACCAGCGGTCTGCCGGTGCTGACCATCAACATCGATCGCGATAAGGCGGCGCGCTACGGGCTCAACGTCGGTGATGTGCAGGACACCATTGCGGTGGCTGTCGGGGGGCAGAAGGCCGGGACAATGTACGAAGGTGATCGCCGGTTCGACATGGTCGTGCGGTTGTCCGACGCGATGCGCAAGGACATCGACGGGCTGTCGGCGCTGCTGATTCCGGTGCCGGCGGCGGGTGATGATGCCTCCAGTCTGATCGGCTTCATTGCGCTCAAGGACGTGGCCAGCCTCGATCTGGTGCTGGGGCCGAATCAGGTCAGCCGCGAGAACGGCAAGCGCCTGGTGATCGTCAGCGCCAACGTGCGTGGGCGTGACATCGGTTCTTTCGTCGCCGAGGCGGGCGAAGTGATCGAGCGTGATGTGCAGGTGCCGGCGGGTTACTGGACCACCTGGGGCGGGCAGTTCGAGCAATTGCAATCGGCGGCCAAGCGCTTGCAGATCGTGGTGCCGGTGGCGTTGCTGCTGGTGTTCGGGTTGCTGTTCATGATGTTCAACAACCTCAAGGACGGCTTGCTGGTGTTCACCGGGATTCCGTTTGCGCTGACCGGCGGGGTCATGGCGTTGTGGCTGCGGGACATTCCCCTGTCGATCTCGGCGGGCGTCGGTTTTATTGCGTTGTCCGGTGTGGCGGTGCTTAACGGGCTGGTGATGATCGCGTTCATTCGTAACTTGCGGGAGGAGGGGCGCTCGCTTGCCGACGCGATCAACGTCGGTGCACTGACACGGTTGCGCCCGGTGTTGATGACGGCGCTGGTGGCGTCCCTGGGCTTCATTCCGATGGCCCTGGCGACCGGCACCGGGGCCGAGGTGCAGCGACCGCTGGCGACGGTGGTGATTGGCGGGATCCTGTCCTCGACCATTCTCACGTTGCTGATCCTGCCGGCGCTGTATCAGATTGCGCACCGTCGGGACGAGGAATCGCCCACCGCGGTCTAGTCACTTTTTGCCTCAACAACAGGCCCGCCCATGCGGGCCTTTTTACATGACGGATATGTAATTTCGGCGCCACCGTCACGAAAGGTTCGGATTGTTACCTTGATCCCGTCAGTGACTTGAATGAGGAATCAACGATGAAACTTGCACAGATTGGCGCGTTTGCCGTGGCTCTGATGATGTCTTCCCTGGTGTTGGCCGAAGGTGGCGGCGACCGCACTTTCGAAAAAATGATGGCTGCCAATGGCCGCTCGATGGAGGTGTTTGCCGCCAAGGAAAAGGCCCGTGATCCGGTCGTTGTGAACGACAAGAAGGACGACAAGACCCAAGACCTGTAAGCGTGCTGCCAGTGAATGAGCCCGTCATCGCGCATCGATGGTGGGCTTTTTTATGAGTTTGTTTTGAGGGAGATGGATATGAAGCTTCTCAAGTGGATGGCGTTCACCGGTGTCATGGCAATGTCTTGGAATGCGCTGGCCGAAGGCGGTGGCGACAGAACGTTCGACCGGGCGCTCAGCGCCAACACCAAAGCCATGGAGCAGTACGCGGCCAGTCAGGGCAAAGCGGCACCGGTGGTCAAGGAATACGAGTACGGAATGAAGCTGGACGTGAAAAAAGTGGTGAGTGTTGTCCGGCCGAAAAATGAATGTGCGGTGGTGCCGGCCGCGATGACTTACGAAGACTCCAAGGGACAGCTCAATACGGTCACCTACAGCGTGATGGGCAACTGTCGTCAGCAGGGGGGATAGCGTCTGTAACGGCTCAAGCGCCCGGTTCATGTTCAGTGAGTCGGGCTTTTTTTCAGGCATAAAAAAGGCGTCCCGAAGGACGCCAAAGATTCACCTCTTACCAAAGGAGCAAGGAGCTTCTAAAGGTGAATGGGCATTGCTCGTGAAACTCAGAGAATCGCCAGCGGGTATTCGACGATCACCCGCACTTCATCCAGGTCTGACTCGAATGCGGTGGCCCGGGTGGTGGCCTGGCGCAGACGCAGCGACAGATCCTTCATCGAACCGCTTTGCACCACGTATTTGACTTCGATGTCACGCTCCCAGCGTTTCTGATCGGTCAGCGGATTACCGTCGGCATCACGGCGCATGTACACGGCGTTGGCGTTGGAGTAGTCGGCGTCGGTGCCGCGTGCGTAACGGGTCATGAACGACAGGCCCGGTACACCATAGGTGGTCATGTCGACGTCGTAGCGGACCATCCAGGAGCGCTCTTTCGGCGAGTTGAAGTCGCTGTACTGGATCGAGTTGTCGAGGAAGATCGAGTCGGACTGGCGCAGGTAATCGAAGTCGTCGTTGCCGTTGTTGCGCTGGTGGGAGAGCGCGACCGAGTGGGCGCCAAGCTTTACGCCGACGCGGCCGCTCCAGATGTTGTTGTCGAACTGACCGAGCAACTGTTTGCCTTCATCGACTGCCTTGTAATAGTTCAAGCCACCGAACAGCGACAGGTCATCCGACAGCGGATACGTCCAGGCGGTGCCGGCGTAATACTGGTTCCAGGCATCTTTGAGGCGACTGGAGTACAGGCTGAAACTCAGGTTTTTGTTCAGCGCATAATCGCCGCCGCCGTAAGCGATCCAGGGCGAGTTGACCGGGCCGGCATAGAAGGTCGCGAAGTTTTCGCGCATGTCGCTGGACACCGGTTGGCTCATCGCATGCAACCGGCCGCCCTGGATCGACAGACCTTCGATGCTGGTGTTGGTCGCCGTCACGCCGCGAAAGCTTTCCGGCAGCAGTCGCGAATCACCTGCTGCAACCACCGGGTTGGCCGGGAACACGTCGCCGACTTTCACCACCGTATCGAAGGCCCGCACTTTGGCGGCACCACCGATCTTGGTGTATTCGTCCCGTGCTTTGCCTTCGCTGTCGACCGGCAATACATCGAACGAACTGCGGCCACCGTTGCGTCCGTCACCGGTGTCGAGTTTCAGGCCGATCATCGCGAAAGCATCCACCCCGATCCCGACAGTGCCTTGGGTGAAGCCAGATTCGAACTTGCTGATGACCGCATGGGCCCAGGCCTCGGAATAACCATTGCCGGTGGGACTGGACTGGCCGTTGCGGTGATCACGATTGAAATAGAAGTTGCGGTTGAGTACCGACAGGCTGCTGCCTTCGATAAACCCTTCGGGTTTGTCTTCTGCAAACACCATGGACGGCCCGGCGCCGACGACCACTGCTAAAGCGGCCATCGATATTTTTGTGTTGTTAACCATCAATCACTCCTGAGTTCGGCAGAACGGGAACGTGCTTCGGCGTGGGTTTTATTGTTCGACGGGCAAGGGCCCGCCTGTAGGGTCGCCGGGTGACATCGTTGCAGGCGGCGGATAACGCGGAGGTGATTGGGGGATTACAATTTTGTTAGGTGGATGCGGGCGAAACTCACACCAAGGGTCGGTCTGATCGTTTCATATATGCAGATGTTCGTTTCTACCGTTCGAAGCTATCCAGCACGTCCTCTGGCAGAGTGGTATCGATGTCATTGGTAAGTGTGAGTTTGCCCTTCATGGTTCCGATTCGTTGGGCGCGCGTTTTTTTCAAAGTAACTTTGCCTTTGCGTTCTTCGGCTAAGGCCTCGAGGCCGTCCATCAACTCTGAAAAAATATCTCGCTTCATGGTTCGCCATCTCCTCTTGAAAATTGATCCTCGAATTTACTGGAAAATGACTCCTTTCGAGTGTCATACATTGCCCAGCGCCTTGCAGGAAAACACCTAAAGAGGGGATGACGTTTACGATCAAAGGATCGCTACCTTCGTCAACTCCTACAGAAACTCAGCCGCCCAGATGCAGGCTTCAGCCGATGTCGGAGACTTTTGAAGTGAAACCGCAGAAAAGAACAACGGCATCCGAAGATGCCGTTGTTTTGAGTGATAGATATTGGTCGAGTGGCTTCGATTGTTGGTCACCTGTTATCTAGCGCTATTTCCTTTCTATTGATAACTCTCTCGTTGACAACACGGCGTACCACTGGTGCAGAAGGCTTCTTTGGTGGTGTCGGTTTAGTCGAATTTTCTGGTTTGGACGGGCCGTTGGTCGCTTTCATTTCTGATTCCTATTGGGACCGCCGTTAACATCGTCGTACGTCTTTCTGGATGGTGGAGCAGACGGTTTTACAGGTGCCTGGGGCAGAGCTTTTTGTTCGCTCAATGCTGGTTTGTTGGGTTCGCTCAATTTTTCCGCCCCTTTTTCAAGAACTATATTTTCGAGAATTATAGTCCTTTTTTTCAGGTCTGCTACCGCGTCAGATTTAGAGTCATTTAACAGCTGAGTTTTTAAAGCGGCTATTTGATCTCCCACGTATGTATCTTTTATTGCAAAATTTTTCCTGGGTGAGGAGGTGTCCATGTCAAAGAGAACAAATAGCAAACTACCTATAGCGAGGGGGATGCAGGCCATCAGAAAAGTTGACAGCGCTTTAAATACCCAGCGGGATCGCTCTTCGTTGACTAGAGCGTTATGTGTAGAGCAGCTAATGTAGGTGTTTGATATAAAGCTCGCGGTTTCCTTGGCAGGGTTGATCAAGGGTATTTGTTCGTGTTGAGCTACTTGGGCATTATATTTGGCGAGCTCATCGTTGTACTCTATTTGGCTTTCGTAGTATTCCTTGATTTTTTCTGCGTATGGCATTCGGTTGAATTCGGAACCGCTAAAAGCTTTGCAGTTGAAATATGTGGATATTGCTGAAATTATTAAGGTTGTTGCTACAAAAAATGAAATGACATATGCAATTTTAGGGTTGAAGGTGAAGTCTAGAAAGCGCGCGAGATAGATTGTTGCTGATGCAAGGGCGAATATTGCTGTAAATATTATCTGGGTTTTTATTGAAATGCTGTTTTTTATCTCTTCTTCATATGCATACATTTTTTCATAAGTGGTATGTATATTGTGAATGTTCAATATGATTTCCCTGTGTCCTGTCGATCGGCAAGTGTATTCAATGTGCCTGCGAAGCTGCTTTATCCCGCTCACACACGATAGCTCTAAGAGCCGAATACGGGTTGTAGGACGAAACCGACAATTCAGCCGGAGCTTTCTGGAGTTTAAGCAGGAAGGGCAGGGCACTCGTAATGAATTCCCCAAACGCAAAAACGGCACCCGAAGGTGCCGTTTCTGTTTGTAGCCATTCCAGCAGAGCAATCAGCCCGCCAGACCCGCCTGCTGAACCAGGGTCAGCAACGGCTGCGGGTAAACACCCAGGAAGAACGCAACCACAGCGATCGCCAGCAGCATCACGCCGCCTGCTTTCTGTTCCCAGTGCAACTGGGCGTCGTGGCGGCGCAGGTTCGGTTCGATCAGGTACAGGGTGACCATCACGCGCAGGTAGTAGAACACGCCGATGGCGCTGCCCAGTACCAGCGAACCTACCAGCCACCATTGGTGAGATTCGACACCGGTGGCGATGATGTAGAACTTGCCGATGAAGCCAGCAGTCAGCGGGATACCGGCCAGGGACAGCATCATCACGGTCAGTACGGCGGTCAGGTACGGACGGCGCCAGAACAGGCCGCGGTATTCGTACAGGGCGTCTGCGTCACGGCCGTTGTACGGTGAGGACATCAGGGTGATCACACCGAAGGCGCCGAGGCTGGTGATCACGTAGGTGACCAGGTACACGCCGATGGCTTCCACCGCCAGACCCTTGCTCGCCACCAGTGCGATCAGCAGGTAGCCGAAGTGCGCGATGGACGAGTAACCGAGCAGACGCTTGAGGTTGCTCTGGGTCAGGGCCAGCAGGTTACCGAACAGGATCGAGGCGATGGCGATGATGGTCAGCACGTTGCTCAGAACGCCACTGCTGGCGGCAGGGGAGATCTGGAACAGACGAACCATGACCGCGAACACAGCCACTTTCGACGCGGTGGCGAGGAACGCGGCCACCGGTGCCGGAGCACCTTCGTACACGTCCGGCGTCCACAGGTGGAACGGTACCAGCGACAGCTTGAATGCCAGACCGATCAGCATCATGCCCAGGCCCAGTTGCGCCAGCGAGCTTGGCAGGCCGGTCGCGGCCAGTGCCTGACCGATACCGACGAAGCTCAGCGAACCCGAGTCGGCGTACAGCAGCGCCATACCGAACAGCAGGAACGCGGAACCGGCGGCCGACAGCACCATGTACTTGATGCCGGCTTCCAGCGAACGCTTGTTGAAGAAGGCGTAGGCCACCAGACCGTAGACCGGCACCGACAGCAGTTCCAGACCGATGAACAAGCCGGCCAGGTGCTGCGCGCTGACCAGAACCAGGCCACCGGCGGCGGCCATCAGGATCAGCAGGTACAGTTCTTCACGGTTGCCCGGGTAACCCGAACCGCCATCGCCGAGGTAGGCGTGGGCGAGGGTGACGCAAGCGAGGGTGGCGACCAGGATCAGCGCCATGTACAGGCAGGCAAAGGTGTCGATCTGCAGCAATGGAGTCACGGCCAGAGGCGCGACTTTCAGGGCCGGCAGGATCGACAGCAAGGCCAGGTTCAGACCCGCCACCGAAATCAGGAAGGTCTGCGAGTGGTTGCGGCGCCAGGCGATTGCCAGCATCACCACGATAATGGTGAGGCTGGTGATCAACAGTGGCGCAAGCGCAATAAAGTGTTGAATCGTGAATTCCATAGCGCTCTTACCGGGCCGAAGCGAGTTGAGTGAAGGCGGTGCCGAGCCACTGCTGCACGCCATGCATCGTGGCGGCAGAAGTGTCGAGGAACGGTTGCGGGTAGACGCCGAGGTAAATCAGCAGTACCGCAAGGCCCAGCACCATGATCAGTTCGCGACCGTCCATGCCGTGCAGGATCGAATCCGATTTCGACGGACCGAAGTAGGCACGGTGGATCATGATCAGCGAGTAGACCGAACCGAACACCAGACCGGAGGTAGCGATGGCGGTGATCCATGGAGCACTGGCGAACGTACCGATCAGGATCAGGAACTCGCCGACGAAGTTGCCGGTACCCGGCAGACCCAGAGAGGCGGCTGCAAAGAACAGGCTGATCGCCGGCAGGTAAGCGATACGCGACCACAGGCCGCCCATCTCGCGCATGTCACGCGTGTGCAGACGCTCGTACAGCTGACCGCTGAGGATAAACAGTGCCGCGGCCGACAGACCGTGCGCCAGCATCTGGATCACTGCACCTTGCAGGGCCAGTTGGCTGCCGGAGTAGATGCCGATCAGTACGAAGCCCATGTGGGAAACGGACGAGAAGGCGATCAGACGCTTGATGTCGGTTTGTGCGAACGCCAGGAACGCACCGTAGAAGATCCCGATCAGACCGAGGGTCATGGCGATCGGCGCGAACTCGACCGAGGCGTTCGGGAACAGCGGCAGGGCGAAACGCAGCAGACCGTAGGCCGCGGTTTTCAGCAAGATACCGGCGAGGTCGACGGAACCTGCAGTCGGCGCCTGGGCGTGAGCGTCAGGCAGCCAGGAGTGAAACGGAACCACTGGCAGCTTGACCGCGAAGGCGATGAAGAAGCCGAGCATCAGAATGTACTCGGTGGTCATCGACATCTTGGTCTTCAACAGGTCGGCGTAGTTGAAGGTGATCACGCCGGTGCTGTTGTAGTTGACCAGCACCAGACCGAGGATCGCCACCAGCATGATCAGGCCGGAAGCCTGAGTGAAGATGAAGAACTTGGTCGCCGCGTAGATACGGGTTTTCTTGCCGTCCGAAGAACTGTGACCCCAGAGCGCGATGAGGAAGTACATCGGCACCAGCATCATTTCCCAGAAGAAGAAGAACATGAACAGGTCGAGGGCGAGGAACACGCCGACAACGCCGCCCAGAATCCACATCAGGTTCAGGTGGAAGAAGCCAACGTGACGTTGAATCTCTTTCCACGAGCAGAGTACCGACAGGATACCCAGCAGGCCGGTCAGCAGGATCATCAGCAGCGACAGGCCGTCGAGGGCCAGGTGCACGTTGATGCCGAAGCGCTGGATCCAGACGTGCTTGAACTCAAGCGCCCAGGTCGGATCGGCGCCAGGCGCCGGTGCAAATGAATAGTCACCGTGGGCCCACAGCCAGAGGCCGAGGGCGAGTTCCAGGGTCATGGTCAACAGCGCAATCCAGCGGGGGAGGGTAGCGCCGAAGCGCTCACCCATCCAGCACAGCAGGCCGCCGATGAAGGGGATCAGGATTAGCCAAGGCAGAATCATGACGGGCTCGTTTCCTTTCGCAAATTCGCAAGGTTCATATCAGACCGCTACCAGCACGACAGCGCCGATGACCAACACGGCACCAGCAGCCATCGAAGCAGCGTACCAACGCAGTTGACCGGTTTCGGTACGGCTCAGGGCGGTGTGACCCCCCTTGGCCATGCGCGGGATCAGACCGATGGTCTGGTCGAGCGGGTCTTTGCGCAGCATGTGGCTGATCGCAAGGTACGGCTTGACGAACAGTTTGTCGTAGATCCAGTCGAAGCCCCAGGCAGCGAACCACCAGGCCGAGAGGAGACGGCCGATGCCGCTGTTGGCGATCGCGGTCACGAAGCGACGCTTGCCGAGGAACAGCAGGGCCGCCAGCAGGATACCGGCCAGGGCGATGGCGCCCGAGGCGATTTCCAGACTGTGCTTGGCTTCGCCACCGGCATGGCCAACGCTCTCGGGCAGTACGCCGTGCAGCGGTGGAACGATCATGGCGCCGACGAAGGTCGACAGCACGATCAGCACCGACAGTGGCAGCCAGTGAGCGATGCCGTGACCGGCGTGAGCTTCGGTCTTGGCTTCACCGTGGAACGCGATGAAGATCAGGCGGAAGGTGTACAGCGAGGTCATGAACGCACCGACCAGACCGGCGTACAACAGACCGTTGTGGCCGCTGGCGAACGCTTCCCAGAGGATTTCATCCTTGGAGTAGAAGCCTGCGGTCACCAGCGGCAGGGCGGCCAGAGCGGCACCACCGACGATGAAGCTGGCGTAGGCCAGTGGCAGTTTCTTCCACAGGCCGCCCATCTTGAAGATGTTCTGCTCGTGGTGGCAGGCAACGATCACCGCACCGGAAGCGAGGAACAGCAGGGCCTTGAAGAAGGCGTGGGTCATCAGGTGGAAGATCGCGCCTTCCCAGGCGCCAACGCCCAGCGCCAGGAACATGTAGCCGATCTGGCTCATGGTCGAGTAGGCGAGGATACGTTTGATGTCGGTTTGCACCAGTGCCGCGAAACCGGCCAGAACCAGCGTCACACCGCCAACGATGCCGACCAGGTGCAGGATGTCCGGCGCCAGGGCGAACAGACCGTGGGTACGGGCGATCAGGTAGACACCGGCGGTCACCATGGTTGCGGCGTGGATCAGTGCCGAAACCGGGGTAGGACCGGCCATCGCGTCCGCCAGCCAGGTCTGCAGCGGCAGTTGAGCCGATTTGCCGACCGCACCACCCAGCAGCATCAGGGTCGCCAGCACGATCCAGAAATCGCCGACCTTGAAGTGCTCAGGCGCTTTCACCAGCAGTTCCTGGACGTTCAGCGTGCCCAGTTGCTGGAATAGGATGAACAGGCCGATCGCCATGAACACGTCGCCGATACGGGTGACGATGAAGGCTTTCAGCGCGGCGTTACCGTTGTTGCGGTTGCTGTAGTAGAAACCGATCAACAGGTACGAGCACAGGCCCACGCCTTCCCAACCGAAGTAGATGAACAGCAGGTTGTCGCCCAGGACCAGGAACAACATGCTGGCGATGAACAGGTTGGTGTAGGCGAAGAAGCGCGAGTAACCGGCTTCACCGCGCATGTACCAGGAGGCGAACAGGTGGATCAGGAAACCCACGCCGACCACCACACCGAGCATGGTCACGGACAGACCATCCAGGTACAGGGCGAAGTTCGGCTGGAAGCCTTCCACCGAGATCCATTTCCACAGTACGTGGACGTACACGCCACCTTCCGGTGGAGCGACGTTGAACTGCCAGATCACGTAGGCCGCGACGATGGCAGACAGGCCGATGGAGCCGACACCGATCAGCGCCGACAGGTTTTCCGAGAGGCGGCCGCGCGAGAACGACAGCAACAGGAACCCGATCAGAGGGAATACGAAAGTCAGAAAGAGTAGGTTCATCCGCGCATCTCACTGGCAGCGTCGATATCGAGCGTGTGGAAGCGGCGATACAGTTGCAGCAGGATCGCCAGGCCAATACTGGCTTCGGCGGCTGCAAGGCTGATCACCAGGATGAACATGATCTGTCCATCCGGTTGCGCCCAGCGGGCGCCCGCGACGATGAAGGCCAGTGCAGAGGCGTTCATCATCACTTCCAGACTCATCAACACGAACAAAATGTTGCGGCGGACCATCAGGCCGACCAGACCAAGGCAGAACAGGATGCCGGCAACGGCCAATCCATGCTCGAGAGGGATAGCAGGCATGTCTTACTCCTTCGCCTCGTTACGGCCCAAATGGAACGCCGTGACGGCTGCAGCGAGCAGCAGCATCGAGGCGAGTTCGACCACCAGCAGGTACGGACCGAACAGGCTGATGCCCACGGCTTTCGCGTCAACGGTGGTTTGACCGATGGCCTGACCGCTCTGGTGAGCGAACAGCACATACAGCAGTTCGGCCAGCAGCAGGGCGGCGAGAATCACCGGTCCTGCCCAGATGCCGGGCTTGAGCCAGGTGCGTTCCTGCTGAACCGAGGCAGGCCCCAGGTTCAGCATCATCACCACGAACACGAACAGCACCATGATGGCGCCGGCGTAGGCGATCACTTCCAGCACGCCGGCGAACGGTGCGCCGAGAGCGAAGAAGGTCATGGCCACGGAGATCAGCGAAATGATCAGGTAGAGCAGGGCGTGCACAGGATTGGTGTTGGTGACCACACGCAGTGTGGACACAACAGCGATACCCGATGCGAAATAGAAAGCGAATTCCATCGTTCTTCCTTAAGGCAGCAAGCTCTTCACGTTGATCGGCTCGGCTTCGTTTTGTGCGGCGCCTTTCGGCTTGCCCGCAACGGCCATACCTGCAACACGATAGAAGTTGTAATCAGGGTTTTTGCCGGGGCCGGAGATCAGCAGATCTTCTTTCTCGTACACCAGGTCCTGACGTTTGAACTCGGCCATCTCGAAATCCGGCGTGAGCTGGATCGCGGTGGTCGGGCAGGCTTCCTCGCAGAGACCGCAGAAAATGCAGCGCGAGAAGTTGATACGGAAGAAGTCCGGGTACCAGCGACCGTCTTCGGTTTCAGCTTTCTGCAGCGAGATGCAACCCACCGGGCACGCCACGGCGCACAGGTTGCAGGCTACGCAGCGTTCTTCGCCATCGGGGTCGCGGGTCAGGACGATACGGCCACGGTAGCGTGGCGGCAGGTAGACCGGCTCTTCCGGGTATTGCAGGGTGTCGCGCTTGCGAAAGCCATGACCGAAGATCATGACCAGGCTGCGCAACTGGGTACCGGTACCCTTAACGATGTCGCCAATATATTTGAACATGGGTCAAATCCTCACTGAACCGCAACCGCAGGCGTGTTCCACAACACGATTGCAGCGGTCACCAGCAAATTGATCAGGGTCAGTGGCAGGCAGAATTTCCAGCTGAAATCCATCACTTGGTCATAACGCGGACGCGGGATGGAGGCGCGCAGCAGGATGAACAGCATGATGAAGAACGCGGTCTTCAGTGCGAACCAGACGAAGGACAGTTGCGGCAGGATGCCGAACGGACCGTGCCAGCCACCGAAGAACAGGGTGACCAGCAGTGCCGAGATCAGGATGATGCCGATGTATTCACCGACGAAGAACATGCCCCATTTCATACCGGCGTATTCAATGTGGTAACCGTCGGCCAGTTCCTGTTCCGCTTCCGGCTGGTCGAACGGGTGACGGTGAGTCACGGCCACGCCAGCGATGAAGAAGGTACAGAAGCCGAAGAACTGCGGAATGATGAACCACAGGTTCTGCGCCTGGTACTCGACGATGTCGCGCATGTTGAACGAGCCGACCTGCACCACGATGCCCATCAGGGCCAGGCCCATGAACACTTCGTAGGACACGGTCTGCGCCGAGGCACGCAAGCTGCCGAGCAGGGCGAACTTGTTGTTACTCGACCAGCCGGCGAACAGTACCGCGTAGACCGAGAGACCGGCCATGGCGAAGAAGAACAGCAGGCCGATGTTCAGGTCCGCCACGCCCCAGGTCGGGGTGATCGGGATGATCGCGAACGCGATCAGCAGGGCGGACATGGCCACCACCGGCGCCAGGGTGAAGATCACCTTGTCGGCAAACGGAGGGGTCCAGTCTTCCTTGAAGAACATCTTCAGCATGTCGGCTGCGATCTGGAACATGCCGAACGGGCCAACGCGGTTCGGACCGTAACGGTCCTGCCACCAGCCCAGCAGGCGACGTTCGACAAAGCTGAGCAACGCGCCTGCGACCACCACGGCCAGCAGGATCACGATGGCCTTGATGACCGTCAGGATCACATCGATCACTTCAGGGGTGAACCAGGTCATTGCGCTGCCTCCTGCAGACCATCAACGGTTTGGCCGAAAATCGCCGGCGGAATGCCTGCCAGACCGGCCGGCAGTGCAACCAGGCCAGCGCCCAGCTCTTCATTGATACGCAGCGGCAGACGCAGGGTCTGGCCGGCAACATTGAGGCTCAGCAGTGCACCGTCGTTGACGCCCAGGCGATCCGCTTCGGACTTGGCCAGTGCAACGTAGGCGGCCGGAATGCGTTCCTGGACCGGAGCGGCTTTCGACGAGGTCTCGTCGCTGCCGAACAGGTGGTAGAACGGCACGGCTTGCCAGGTGCCCTGGGCCGGGTTGAACGCGCGCGGAACACTGGCGAACCAGTTCAGCGAATCACCGGTGCTTTCGATCAGGCGGGTGCCCGGATCGCCAGCGCGCAGGTGACCACCGACTTCGTCCTGGAACTTGTTCCAGGCCTGCGGCGAGTTCCAGCCCGGCGACCATGCAAAAGGAACCTGCTGACGCGGTTCGGCGGAGCCCGAGTAACCTTCCATCGAGAAGGCGAACGCGGTGTCCTTGTCTTGCGGGGTGCGTGGTTCGTGAACGCTGATGTCGGCGCGCATCGCCGTGCGACCGGAGTAACGCAGCGGTTCACGGGCCAGTTTCAGACCCTTGATGCGGAACGAGGCGGACGGTGCGGCGTCGACGATTCGGGCCAGTTGCGGGGTGCTCGAAGCAACGGCAGCGGTCACGTGGTCGAGTTGCGTCCAGTCGATCGGCTGGTTCAGCAGGGTAGCGCGCAGGGCGTGCAGCCAGCGCCAGCCTTCGTGGACCAGAATGCTCGCGTCCATGTATTGCGGGTCGAAAACCTGGAAGAAGCGCTGGGCGCGGCCTTCCTGGCTGACCAGCGTACCGTCGCCTTCAGCGAAGCTGGCGGCTGGCAGAACCAGATGCGCGCGGTCGCTGGTGGCGGTCTTCTGATGGTCGGCAACGATCACTACTTTCGCAGCGTTCAGTGCCGCATCGACCTTGGCCTTGGCGGTGCGGGTGTACAGATCGTTTTCCAGCACGACGATGGCGTCGGCCTTGCCGTCAATCACTGCTTGCAGCGCAGCATCAACCGATTCGCCACCGAGCATGGCCAGGCCGAGGCTGTTGGCTTCCGGCACGATCAGGCTGATCGAACCGTTCTTCTCGCGCAGCTTCAGGGCCTTGGCGATGTTTGCAGCCGCTTCGATCAAGGCTTTGGAGCCCAGCGAAGTACCGGCGATGATCAGCGGACGCTTGGCAGCGAGCAGGGCATCGGCGATGCGCTTGGCCAGTTCCAGGGCTTCGGCGTCCAGACCTTCGACGGCCGGTGCGCTGGCGTCCAGGGCGTGAGCCACGGCGAAACCGATGCGCGCCAGATCGTCGGGAGCGGCGTGTACACACTCTTCGGCGATGTCGTCGAGCTTGGTTTCAGCCAGGCTGGCGATGAACAGCGGGTTCAGTTCGTGCTGACCGATGTTCTTCACCGCCGCGTCGAGCCACGGCTGAACGCGCATGGCTTCGGCCATGTCTTCGGCCTTGCCTTTGACCGACTGACGCAGTGCCAGCGCCATACGGGCGGCGGTCTGGGTCAGGTCTTCACCGAGGACGAACACGGCGTCGTGGTCTTCGATGTCGCGCATGTTCGGCACGGGCAGCGGGCTGTCCTTCAGCACTTGCAGGACCAGACGGATGCGTTCCAGTTCGGACGCTTCGATACCGGAGTAGAAGTGCTCGGCGCCGACCAGTTCACGCAACGCGTAGTTGCTTTCGAGGCTGGCACGTGGCGAACCGATACCGACGATGTTGCGACCGCGTAGCAGGTCGGCGGCTTTGTCCAGCGCAGCATCCAGCCCAAGCTTGGTGCCATCGGCCAGCAGCGGCTGACGTGGACGGTCGGTGCGGTTGACGTAGCCATAACCGAAACGGCCACGGTCGCACAGGAAGTACTGGTTCACCGAACCGTTGTAACGATTTTCGATGCGACGCAGTTCGCCGTAACGCTCGCCCGGGGAGATGTTGCAACCGCTGGAGCAGCCATGGCAGATGCTCGGCGAGAACTGCATGTCCCACTTGCGGTTGTAGCGTTCGGAGTGAGTCTTGTCGGTGAACACACCGGTCGGGCAGACCTCGGTGAGGTTGCCGGAGAACTCGCTTTCGAGGGTGCCGTCTTCAACGCGACCGAAGTACACGTTGTCGTGGGCGCCGAATACACCCAGGTCGGTGCCGCCGGCGTAGTCCTTGTAGAAACGCACGCAGCGGTAGCAGGCGATGCAGCGGTTCATTTCGTGGGAAATGAACGGGCCCAGTTGCTGGTTCTGGTGGGTGCGCTTGGTGAAGCGATAACGGCGCTCGTTGTGGCCGGTCATCACCGTCATGTCTTGCAGGTGGCAGTGACCGCCTTCCTCGCACACAGGGCAGTCGTGCGGGTGGTTGGTCATCAGCCATTCAACAACACTGGCGCGGAACGCCTTGGATTCTTCATCGTCGATGGAGATCCAGGTGTTGTCGGTGGCAGGCGTCATGCAGGACATGACGATACGACCACGGGTGTCGTTCTCATCGGTGTACTGCTTGACCGCGCACTGGCGGCAGGCCCCGACGCTACCAAGCGCGGGGTGCCAGCAGAAATAAGGGATGTCGAGGCCCAGCGACAGACATGCCTGTAACAGGTTGTCTGCCCCGTCGACTTCGAGCGCTTTGCCGTCTACGTGGATAGTGGCCATGGTTCAAAGGTCTTCGTTGGCCCGGTGTCAGCGGGCGTGGCTAATGGAATCTTGTTATCCGTCCGAATCCAGTCAGCCCCGAAAGGCGTCATCGGACGAAAGGCGAAGGGCACGGACCCTTCGCCTTTTTTAAGCGTTTACGCGCCGACTGTGATCGGCTTCGCCAGAGGCGGGACGGCGGCGCTTGCAGGCGCGATACCGGCTTCGAACTCTGGACGGAAGTATTTGATGGCACTGCCCAATGGTTCCACGGCACCCGGTGCGTGAGCACAGAAGGTCTTGCCCGGGCCGAGGAAGTTGACCAGACCCAGCAGGGTCTCGATGTCACCCGGCTGGCCGCGGCCTTGTTCGATGGCCATCAGCAGCTTGACGCTCCATGGCAGGCCATCACGGCAAGGAGTGCAGAAACCGCAGGATTCGCGAGCGAAGAACTGTTCCATGTTGCGCAGCAGGGACACCATGTTGACGCTGTCGTCCACCGCCATGGCCAGGCCGGTACCCATACGGGTGCCCACCTTGGCGATGCCGCCGGCGTACATTTGGGCGTCGAGGTGTTCCGGCAACAGGAAACCGGTACCGGCGCCGCCCGGCTGCCAGGCCTTGAGCTTGTAACCGTCGCGCATGCCGCCGGCGTAGTCTTCGAACAATTCGCGACCGGTCACGCCGAAGGGCAGTTCCCACAGGCCGGGGTTCTTGACCTTGCCGGAGAAGCCCATGAGCTTGGTGCCCATGTCTTCGCTGCCGTCGCGGGCCAACGATTTGTACCAGTCCACGCCGTCGGCGATGATCGCCGGCACGTTGCACAGGGTTTCAACGTTGTTCACGCAGGTCGGCTTGCCCCACACACCAACGGCGGCAGGGAAGGGCGGCTTGGAGCGCGGGTTGGCGCGGCGGCCTTCGAGGGAGTTGATCAGTGCGGTTTCTTCACCGCAGATGTAACGCCCGGCGCCGGTGTGGACGAACAGCTCGAAATCGAAGCCGCTGCCCAGGATGTTCTTGCCCAGCAGACCGGCTGCCTTGGCTTCTTCCACGGCACGGTTCAGGTGCTTGGCGGCGGTGGTGTACTCCCCGCGCAGGAAGATGTAGCCACGGTAGGTTTTCAGCGCGCGGGCACTGATCAGCATGCCTTCGATCAGCAGATGGGGCAGTTGCTCCATCAGCATGCGGTCTTTCCAGGTGTTCGGCTCCATTTCATCCGCGTTGCACAGCAGGTAGCGGATGTTGATGGATTCGTCCTTTGGCATCAGGCCCCACTTCACGCCAGTGGGGAAGCCTGCACCGCCGCGACCCTTGAGGCCGGCGTCTTTCACGGTCTGGACGATGGCGTCCTGATCCATGTCGGCGAAGGCCTTGCGCGCGGCGGCGTAACCGTTCTTGGCCTGGTACTCGTCGAGCCACACGGCTTCGCCGTCGTCGCGCAGGCGCCAGGTCAGCGGGTGAGTCTCGGCCGAACGCTGGATGCGGTTGGCAGGACCGAAAGAAGTCAGGGTCATACGTAGCCCTCGAGCAGTTTGGCGACGCCGGCAGGCTGGACATCGCCAAAGGTGTCGTCATCGATCATCAGCGCCGGTGCCTTGTCGCAGTTGCCGAGGCAGCAGACCGGCAGCAGGGTGAAGCGACCGTCGGCGGTGGTCTGACCCAGGCCGATACCCAGGTTGTTCTGGATTTCGCTGACCACCGACTCGTGGCCACCGATGTAGCAGACCATGCTGTCGCAGACGCGAATGATGTGACGGCCGACCGGCTGACGGAAGATCTGGCTGTAGAACGTGGCCACGCCTTCAACGTCGCTGGCCGGGATGCCGAGGATCTCGCCAATGGCGTACAGAGCGCCGTCCGGCACCCAGCCGCGTTCCTTCTGGACGATCTTCAGGGCTTCGATCGACGCCGCGCGCGGGTCTTCGTAGTGATGCAGCTCGTGCTCGATGGCCGAGCGCTCGGTTTCACTCAAGGTGAAACGGTCTGTCTGGATAAGCGTGCTGTTCATGCTTAGCGGTCCACGTCGGCCATAACGAAATCGATACTACCCAGGTACGCAATCAGGTCCGCGACCATGCTGCCTTTGATCACCGAAGGGATCTGCTGCAGGTGGGCGAAGCTCGGAGTGCGGATCCGGGTACGGTAGCTCATGGTGCCGCCGTCGCTCGTCAGGTAATAGCTGTTGATGCCCTTGGTCGCTTCGATCATCTGGAAGGATTCGTTGGCCGGCATGACCGGGCCCCACGAAACCTGCAGGAAGTGCGTGATCAAGGTTTCGATGTGCTGCAGCGTGCGCTCTTTCGGCGGCGGCGTGGTCAGCGGGTGATCCGCCTTGTACGGGCCTTCCGGCATGTTGCGCAGGCACTGGTCGATGATCTTGACGCTCTGGCGCATCTCTTCGACGCGAACCATGCAGCGGTCATAGGCATCGCCGTTGGCGGCCAGCGGCACTTCGAACTCGAAGTTCTCGTAGCCGGAATATGGACGCGCTTTACGCAGGTCGAAGTCGCAACCGGTGGACCGCAGGCCGGCACCGGTGACGCCCCATTCCAGGGCCTCTTTGGTGTTGTACTGGGCAACGCCGATGGTACGACCCTTGAGGATGCTGTTCTGCAGGGCGGCCTTGGTGTATTCGTCGAGGCGCTTTGGCAGCCATTCAACGAAGTCTTTCACCAGTTTTTCCCAGCCACGCGGCAGGTCGTGGGCAACACCGCCGATGCGGTACCAGGCCGGGTGCAGACGGAAGCCGGTGATGGCTTCGATCACCGTGTACGCCTTCTGGCGGTCGGTGAAGGTGAAGAACACCGGGGTCATCGCGCCGACGTCCTGGATGTAGGTACCCAGGAACAGCAGATGGCTGGTGATCCGGAAGAACTCGGCCATCATGATGCGGATGACATCGACCTTCTCGGGCACCTTGATGCCGGCCAGCTTCTCGACCGAGAGCACGTACGGCAGGTTGTTCATCACGCCGCCGAGGTAATCGATACGGTCGGTGTACGGAATGAAGCTGTGCCAGGACTGACGCTCGGCCATCTTCTCGGCGCCACGGTGGTGGTAACCGATGTCCGGGACGCAGTCGACGATCTCTTCGCCGTCCAGTTGCAGGATGATGCGGAACGCACCGTGCGCCGAAGGGTGGTTCGGCCCCAGGTTGAGGAACATGTAGTCCTCGTTCGGGCCGGAACGCTTCATGCCCCAGTCTTCCGGACGGAAGCGCGCGGCTTCTTCCTCGAGCTGTTGCTTGGCCAGGTTCAGGCTGAACGGATCGAATTCGGTGGCGCGCGCCGGGAAGTCCTTGCGCAGCGGGTGACCTTCCCAGGTCGGCGGCATCATGATGCGCGACAGGTGAGGGTGACCTTTGAAGTCGATACCGTACATGTCCCAGACTTCACGCTCGTACCAGTTGGCGTTCGGCCAGATGCTGGTGACGGTCGGCAAGCTGAGGTCGCTCTCGGACAAGGCGACCTTGATCATCACGTCACTATTACGTTCCAGCGACATGAGGTGATAGAACACGGTGAAATCGGCACCGCTTGGCAGCCCTTGACGCTTGGTCCGCAGACGCTCGTCCACGCCGTGCAGGTCATAGAGCATGACGTACGGCTTGGGCAGGTTGCGCAGGAAGGTCAGGACTTCGACGAGCTTGGCGCGGGCCACCCACAGCACCGGCATGCCGGTGCGGGTCGGCTGGGCGGTGAACGCCTCGGCACCAAAACGGTTGTTCAGTTCGACGACCACATCCTGGTCGTCTGCCTTGTAAGGCGGGATGTACAGAGCACTGCCTGTAGTCATGGTTATTTTTTCGCTTTCGGTCAACGTAAAGAATGAAGCCAGCTTCTCGTTTCTTTGAAACAGATCTGGATCAGACTTCGTCAGGGCTGCGCAGATTGGTGACTGCGATTCGCTGTTCGCGGCGCTGTTCCTTCTGCGAAGGCATGTCGGCGCGATAAACGCCTTGATCGCCAACGACCCAGGAAAGTGGGCGACGCTCCTGGCCAATGGATTCCTGCAGCAGCATCAAGCCTTGCAGAAATGCTTCTGGACGGGGCGGGCAGCCAGGTACGTAGACGTCCACGGGCAGGAACTTGTCCACCCCTTGAACCACGGAGTAGATGTCGTACATGCCACCGGAGTTGGCGCACGAACCCATGGAGATAACCCATTTCGGCTCGAGCATCTGCTCGTAGAGACGCTGAATGATCGGCGCCATCTTGATGAAGCAGGTCCCGGCGATAACCATGAAGTCGGCCTGACGCGGTGATGCCCGGATAACTTCGGCGCCGAAGCGCGCGATGTCGTGGGGCGCCGTGAAGGCGGTGGTCATTTCCACGTAGCAGCACGACAGACCGAAGTTGTACGGCCACAGGGAGTTCTTACGTCCCCAGTTGACCGCGCCACTCAGCACGTCTTCCAGCTTGCCCATGAAAATGTTTTTGTGGACTTGATCCTCTAACGGATCGGAAACGGTTTCCCGCTGGCCGATCGGATACTGCTCGTTAGGAGCATCGGGGTCGATTCTGGTGAGATTGTATTGCATTGCCAAAGCCTCATTGTTTCAGCTTCGCCTGCCGCTTGCGACGAGCTTCCGGAGCCCAGTCAAGGGCGCCCACTCGGAACAGGTAGACAAGACCTGCCAACAGAATTGCTATGAAAACGAGAGCTTCGACGAATCCGGTCCAGCCGCTTTCGCGGACGGACACAGACCATGCAAAGAGAAAGAGGGCTTCGATATCGAAGATCACGAACAGCATCGCGACCAGATAGAATTTGGCTGAGAGCCGCAAGCGGGCGCCACCGGTAGGTAGCATGCCGGACTCGAACGGTTCGTTTTTGCTGCGGCCCCAGGCTTTTGACCCGAGGAGGCTGGAGACGCCGAGCATGAAGGCACACAGGCCGACTACACCCAGAAGGAAAATGGCAAAGCCCCAGTTGTGGGCCATGAGTCCTGTCGCTTCGGGCATGCTGGAAATCCTTAACAGAGAGCAAAGGTCTCTGAGCTTGATAAAGAAATAAGGCAGTGACGATATGTCGCAGCAATCAATCGCGCTGATTTTATGGCTAAACACCCTGCAAGTAAAATTCCTATAGCGAAATTATTTATTGGAATAAGGACATAGCGCACCTCTATGGCCCTGTAGCCCATGCGTTGCGGGCATTAGCCGGGATTTCACGAATTATGTTTTGTCGAAAATGTAACGAATATAGTTGCCGCTAAATGATAATTAATATCGTTTGTGATGGTTTTGTAACTGTTTAGCGATTGGGCAGTTGGGAAGTTGTCTTATATCCGCGTTACTGCAAGTAGCGGCGGCACACGTTTTAACCGATTTTTGTGACGTGGATAGCGCTCTGGATCAATGTTTTGCCTGACGGACTGTGCCAGCCCTGGGTTGGTCAGAAGGTCGCAGGCAAAAAAACGCCCCGAACCAGTCGGGGCGTCAGTTCTTCGGCAATGCGGTTAGCTTTCTACACGGTCCGCAAAGGCCGTTCGCTCAGGCGAAGTCGATCAGTGGAACTGTTCTTCTTCGGTCGAACCGGTCAGCGCGGTCACCGAGGACGTGCCGCCCTGGATTACGGTGGTCATGTCGTCGAAGTAGCCGGTGCCCACTTCCTGCTGGTGAGCCACGAAGGTGTAACCCTTGGCGGCATCAGCGAATTCCTGCTCCTGCAGCTTCACGTAGGCAGTCATGTCGTTGCGGGCGTAGTCGTGCGCCAGGTTGAACATGCTGTGCCACATGTTGTGAATGCCGGCCAGGGTGATGAACTGGTGCTTGTAACCCATGGCGGACAGTTCGCGCTGGAACTTGGCGATGGTCGCGTCGTCCAGGTTTTTCTTCCAGTTGAAGGAAGGCGAGCAGTTGTACGACAGGATCTGGTCCGGGTATTCCTTCTTGATCGCTTCGGCGAAGCGACGGGCCTCGTCCAGATCCGGCTTGGCGGTTTCGCACCAGATCAGGTCGGCGTACGGCGCGTAGGCCAGGCCACGGGCGATGGCCTGGTCCAGACCTGCACGAACCTTGTAGAAGCCTTCCTGGGTGCGGGTGCCAGTCACGAACGGCTGGTCGTACGGGTCGCAGTCGGAAGTCAGCAGGTCGGCAGCGTTGGCGTCGGTACGGGCCAGGATGATGGTCGGTACACCGGCAACGTCGGCAGCCAGACGAGCAGCGGTCAGTTTCTGCACGGCTTCCTGGGTTGGAACCAGAACCTTGCCGCCCATGTGGCCGCATTTCTTCACGGAAGCCAGCTGGTCTTCGAAGTGAACGCCGGCGGCGCCTGCTTCGATCATGCTCTTCATCAGCTCGTAGGCGTTCAGTACGCCGCCGAAGCCGGCTTCGGCGTCAGCCACGATCGGCGCGAAGTAGTCGATGTAGCCCTCGTCGCCCGGGTTCTTGCCGGCTTTCCACTGGATCTGGTCGGCACGACGGAACGAGTTGTTGATGCGCTTGACCACGGTTGGAACCGAGTCCACCGGGTACAGCGACTGGTCCGGGTACATCGATTCGGCGGAGTTGTTGTCCGCAGCGACTTGCCAGCCCGACAGGTAGATCGCCTGGATACCGGCTTTAACCTGTTGAACAGCCTGGCCACCGGTCAGGGCGCCCATGCAGTTGACGAAATCTTTCTCTGGGCGGAAAGACGGCTTGGCACCCTGGGTGACCAGGTTCCACAGTTTTTCGGCGCCCATTTTTGCAAAGGTGTGCTCTGGTTGAACCGAGCCACGCAGACGGACGACGTCAGCAGCGGAGTAATTGCGAGTCACGCCTTTCCAGCGCGGGTTTTCAGCCCAGTCTTTTTCAAGGGCTGCAATTTGCTGTTCGCGTGTCAGTGCCATGGAGATAAACCTCGTCGCGTCTTTATGAAAAGTTGTTCTGCGGTGGAAAATTCCTTGCGCTCGCTGACCAGAAGCTTAGGTGGTCAGGTCGGGTTCGGCGGGGCAGGCGACGGGATGAACGATAGGCTCGAGGGGAAGTGAGCAGGTAAAGGCGAACTGGCGGGCGCATTCGGGCGTCGTGGGCCTTTATGCGAACTACAGTGTAAAGCCGGGTTACCTAATTACGCTTCCGTCCCTCGGGACAACTTCGTTCCAGTCGGCAACCTCGTCAAACACACCTTGTGGGCGGTACAGACACGAAACGGCTCGCGGGGATGGTTGCGAGCAGCGCTTCGAAGGCCCTTGCCAGGGCCTCTGATTAGCGGGAGCGAGGCCATCATGCCTTCGCTTTTTTGGCTCGTCAAACGTTTTGTAGTGCTTTTTTTCACGCACTACATCTTTCGTCTAATACGACTAATCAGTCAGTTTTCGGTGCTTTAGTCCAGCGTGTCGACTTTCACCCGCAACGTCATGTCATCCCGGCCTTGAGTCGAGTAGCTGCGGGCCAAGCCCTGTTTGTCGGCCTGAGTCTCACGGTTCACGCCGGCGAGGGTGATCCATTCGCCCAGGCGTCCTGTGACAGTTGTGTCGGTGCTTTGCACGTTCACTACATCGGGACGTTCCTGGCTCATTCGGTCACGGTTGGTACTGATGGCCAGGTGAACGGTGTCACCGGTGACGCTGGCAGTGACGTAGAAACCCTGAGTGACGTTGCGATACTGGGTCTGGCTGCTGTAATCGCCCCAGGAATTGCTCTGGCTGCTGGTGATCGGCACGCTCTGTCCGACCTGGATCAGCGCCGGTGCACCCTCGCTGGCCTGTACCTGTTGAATGCCGCCGTCACGGCTGGCGGTGCTGTAGTCAATGATCCTGGTTTGCTGGTCGCCCGTGTTCTGTTGGTTGTTTTCGTTGGTGTCGACGGTGATCAGCAAGCGTTTGGGGGCGGTATCGAGCTGCGTGAGCAGGGCTTTCAATTCCTGGATCTTGTCCGGCTCGGCCTTGACGATCAGTTGATTTCCATAGGCGCTGACCTGACCGTCCTTGCCGATGAAATCCTGAGCCACCGGCAGCATGTCGGCGCTGGTGTGGTATTTGAGGGGCACGATTTCTGTGGCTGCCATCACCGAAAAACTGCAGCCGAGCAGCAGGGGGGTGAGCAGGGTGCGTAGGGACATGTCCGTTATCTCCGCGTTCGAAAGGCTTGATATTGCCAGTTTGTCGGCCCGGGGTGGGGCAAGTTGAATCGTAGACAGCAAAACGCCCCGGCATCCGAAAATGGCGGGGCGTTTTGTGGTGTTCTGAAGGGCCTCTTCGCGAGCAAGCCCGCGAATGCCGCGACGCGGACTTAAGCCGAATGACGAACCATGTCGACATGCGGAATCCCTGCTTCCAGGAATTCCTCGCTGACCAGATTGAACCCCAGGCGCTCATAGAACGCCGTGGCCTGCACCTGGGCGCTGAGCATCTGCTGCTTCAGGCCCCGTGCTTCCGCTTCGGCAATCACCGCGTGCATCAGCGCATCGCCGACCTTTAGCCCGCGCCAGTCCTTCAGTACCGAAACCCGGCCAACATGCCCGTCGGGCAGCAGGCGGGCGGTGCCGATCGGAAAGTCGCCTTCGAAGGCCAGAAAATGCACGGCGGTGGCGTCATCGGCGTCCCACTCAAGCTCGGGTGGAACCGATTGTTCGGCAATGAACACCGTTTCGCGAATGCGGCGGATCTCGGCGTTGTCCTTTTGCCAGTCTGCAACGCGTACGCGAATCTTATTCATCGTCGGCGAACCCCAGGCTTCCCTGTTTGACCAGTTCGCACAGCAGGCCGCGGCCATCTTCGTCGCTCAGCCAGTCGCCGAGGTTGTCGGTGTGCAGGGCGTCAGCCGAGCAGATCAGCTTCAGCAGCTCGCGCAACTTGCCAGGCAGGTAACGGCTCTGGCCGCTGGCGAACAGCAGCAGATCGTCATCGACGTTGGACCATGCCAGGCGTGCACTCGGGTTGCGGATCAGGATGGCACCGTCTTCGAGGGCGCTGAGGAGGTCTTCCTCCTCGACTTCCTCCGGGCCGACGACCAGCTCTGGATAACGCGGCTCGGTCATGTACTGGCCGAACCAGGTCAGCAGCAGGCGTTCGTCGCTCATGTGCTCGGCGAGCAGTGCCTTCAGGCGGCCAAGAGCATCGTGCTGGATCTGGTGCGGGTCATCGCTGACCGGCTTCGCATCGGCGTCGGTGTAGCGCTCTTCGTCAGTCAGGAACTGGCTGAGGAAGTCGGTGAAGTGGGTCAGCACTTCAGCGGCGCTTGGTGCGCGGAAGCCGACCGAGTAGGTCATGCAGTCATCGACGGCCACACCGCAGTGAGCCAAGCGCGGCGGCAGGTACAGCATGTCGCCCGGTTCCAGAACCCACTCTTCGGTTTCGTTGAATTCGGCGAGGATGCGCAGGTCCGCGTGCTGCAGCAGCGGGCTTTCGGAGTCGCACATCTGGCCGATTTTCCAGTTGCGCTTGCCGTGGCCTTGCAGCAGGAACACGTCGTAGTTGTCGAAATGCGGGCCAACGCTGCCACCCGGGGCGGCGAAGCTGATCATCACGTCATCGACGCGCCAGCTCGGCAGAAAGCGGAAGTTTTCCAGCAGTTCGCTGACTTCCGGCACGAACTGATCGACAGCCTGCACCAGCAGGGTCCACTCGCGTTCCGGCAGTTTGCTGAATTCGTCTTCGGCGAACGGGCCGCGACGCAGTTCCCAAGGACGCTCGCCGTGTTCGATCACCAGGCGCGATTCGACTTCTTCTTCCAGGGCCAGGCCGGCGAGTTCGTCGGCGTCGATCGGGCTTTCGAAATCAGGAATCGCCTGACGGATCAGCAGTGGTTTTTTCTGCCAGTAATCGCGCATGAATTCGCGCGCCGTAAGACCACCCAGAAGTTGAAGAGGAATATCGGGATTCATATGTAACCTATTGAAAAAAAGCATTTTTCAGACGGGAATAAAAACGCCCGGCGCGGCCGGGCGTCTCAAACGGGTCAAGCAGTCGATCAGATGCGTTTGGCTTGCGCTACAGCGTTGCCGATGTAGTTGGCCGGGGTCAGTTGCTTGAGCTCGGCTTTCGCAGCGGCCGGCATGTCCAGGCCATCGATGAAAGTCTGCAGCGCTTCAGGGCTGATGCCCTTGCCGCGCGTCAGTTCTTTCAGCTTCTCGTACGGGTTTTCGATGTTGTAGCGGCGCATCACGGTCTGGATCGGCTCGGCCAGGACTTCCCAGCAGGCGTCCAGATCGGCAGCGATCTTGTCAGCGTTCAGCTCGAGCTTGCTGATGCCTTTGAGGCTCGCTTCGTACGCGATCACGCTGTGGGCGAAGCCGACACCGAGGTTGCGCAGAACGGTGGAGTCGGTCAGGTCGCGCTGCCAGCGGGAGATCGGCAGTTTGCTCGCCAGGTGCTGGAACAGCGCGTTGGCGATGCCCAGGTTGCCTTCGGAGTTTTCGAAGTCGATCGGGTTGACCTTGTGCGGCATGGTCGACGAACCGATTTCGCCGGCGATGGTGCGCTGCTTGAAGTAACCCAGGGAGATGTAGCCCCAGATGTCACGGTCGAAGTCGATCAGGATGGTGTTGAAGCGCGCAATGGCGTCGAACAGCTCGGCGATGTAGTCGTGCGGCTCGATCTGCGTGGTGTACGGGTTGAAGGCCAGGCCCAGCTCGTCTTCGATGAAGGCGCGGGCGTTGGCTTCCCAGTCGATCTGCGGGTAGGCCGACAGGTGAGCGTTGTAGTTGCCGACAGCGCCGTTGATCTTGCCCAGCAGCGGAACGGCAGCGACCTGAGTGATCTGGCGCTCGAGACGGTAAACCACGTTCGCCAGCTCTTTACCCAGGGTGGTCGGCGAAGCCGGCTGGCCGTGGGTGCGCGACAGCATTGGCACGTCGGCGAAGCGCAGGGCCAGTTCGCGGATGGCGTTGGCGGTCTGGCGCATCAGCGGCAGCATCACGTCGTCACGACCTTCGCGCAGCATCAGGGCGTGGGACAGGTTGTTGATGTCCTCGCTGGTGCAGGCGAAGTGGATGAACTCGCTGACCTTGGCCAGTTCCGGCAGCTTGGCCGCCTGTTCCTTGAGCAGGTACTCGATCGCTTTCACGTCGTGGTTGGTGGTGCGCTCGATCTCTTTCACGCGCTCGGCGTGTTCCAGCGAGAAGTTTTCGGCCAGTTCGTTCAGAACGGCGTTGGCTTCGGCGGAGAAGGCTGGCACTTCCGGGATGCCGGCGTGAGCGGCCAGGCGCTGGAGCCAGCGCACTTCAACCAGGACGCGGGCACGGATCAGGCCGTACTCGCTGAAAATCGGGCGCAGGGCCTGGGTTTTGCCGGCGTAGCGGCCGTCAACAGGGGAAACCGCAGTGAGCGAAGAGAGCTGCATGGGGTGTTCTCGGACAGTCGGGCAACGAAATGGGGCGCGTATCATACATGAAAAAATCCGCCGGTCCGTCGCCAACTGACCGGCGTATTACGCGTTACAGACTACAAAGCTTTTATTGCGCGGCGATTTACTCGCTGCGCATCAACGGATACAGCTCTTTGAGCAGCTTGCGACGACTGATCACCAACTGCCAGCGATGGCCGCCGAGTTGGCGCCACAGGCGTGCCGAACGAATACCGGCGAGCAGCAGGGCGCGAATCTTCGACGCGTTGCTCGGCTGCTGCAGGTTGCGCATGTCGCCGTGCACCTGGATGCGTTGGCGCAGCGTGCTCAGGGTGTCCTGATACAGCGCACCGCAGGCCGCGATCACGTTTTCATGGGCCGGGCCGAAATGCTCGACCTGCGACTGAATCTGCGGCAGACGCTTGCCGATCACGTCGAGCATGTCGTTGCGCTTGGCCAGTTGCCGCTCGAGGCCGAGCATCGACAATGCGTAGCGCAATGGCTCGCGCTGCAAGGTGCTCGGGTCGCGTTCTAGGGCGCCGATCAGCGCACGGTAACCCTCGCGCAGATTGATGTCGTCGCCACCGTACACGTCCAGCGTGTCCTTCGGATCGCGGACCAGCAGGCTGCCGAGCATGCAGCTCAGGCCGGCCTCGTTGGTCTGGCCGGTCTTGGCGATCCGGTCGACCAGTACGGCGGCAAGAAACACGCCACCCAGAGCCGTCAGTTGCTCCTGAGTCGGGCTCATGCGTGGCCGCTCCACGGCTCGGCGACTTCGATCACGCCGCCGCCGAGGCAGATTTCACCGTCATAGAACACCACCGACTGACCCGGCGTGACCGCGCGTTGCGGTTCGTCGAACACAGCGCGATAGCCGGTCTCGGTTTTTTCCAGCGTGCAGGTCTGATCGCTCTGGCGATAACGAACCTTGGCGGTCAGGCGCAGCGGCTGGCTCAAATCGATCGGGTTGACCCAGTAGATTTCCGAAGCGAGCAGGGCGCTGGAGAACAGCCATGGATGGTTGTTGCCCTGGCCGACGATCAGCTCGTTGGTGTCCAGATCCTTGCGCAGCACGTACCACGGCTCATCACCGGCGTCTTTCAGGCCGCCGATGCCCAGGCCCTGGCGCTGACCGATGGTGTGGTACATCAGGCCGTGGTGACGGCCGATGACTTCGCCTTCGGTGGTCTTGATCTCGCCCGGTTGCGCCGGCAGGTATTGCTTGAGGAAATCGCTGAAACGGCGCTCGCCGATGAAGCAGATCCCGGTGGAATCCTTCTTCTTGGCAGTCGCCAGCTCGTATTTCTCGGCAATTGCACGGACTTCCGGTTTTTCCAGCTCGCCGACCGGGAACAGGGTCTTGGCGATCTGTTCGCCGCCGACAGCGTGCAGGAAGTAGCTCTGATCCTTGTTCGGATCCAGGCCCTTGAGCAGTTCGGTGCGGCCATCAATGTCGCGGCGGCGCACGTAGTGACCGGTGGCGATCAGGTCGGCGCCGAGCATCATGGCGTAGTCGAGGAACGCCTTGAACTTGATCTCGCGGTTGCACAGGATGTCCGGGTTCGGCGTGCGGCCGGCCTTGTATTCGGCCAGGAAGTGCTCGAACACGTTGTCCCAGTACTCGGCGGCGAAGTTGGCGGTGTGCAGCTTGATACCGATCTTGTCGCACACGGCCTGGGCATCCGCCAGGTCGTCCATGGCGGTGCAGTATTCCGTTCCGTCGTCTTCTTCCCAGTTCTTCATGAACAGGCCTTCCACTTCATAGCCCTGCTCGATCAGCAGGAGAGCGGAAACGGAAGAGTCCACGCCGCCGGACATGCCGACAATGACGCGCTTCTTGGATGTGTCAGAAGGGGCTGGATCACGCATAGGGATTCAATGAGTGTCTTGAAAAAGGACGCGATTCTATCAGGCTCACGGCCTCAAGGCTAAAGGGAAGGGCGGATCAGTTCGAGGCCGAAGCGATTGCCGGCCAGATAATCGTCGATGCAACGGATGATCAGCTCGCTGCGCCAGTTATCGCGCTGGGCCAATAATTCGTCGCGGGTCAGCCACTTGGCGCCGACGATGCCGTCGTCCAGCTGATATTCCGGGTGATGTTTCACGGCTTTGGCGCTGAAGCACACGCGCTGGTAAGTCACGCCGTTGCTCGGGGCGGTGTACAGATAAATGCCGATCACGGCGGTGGGTTCGACGTCCCAGCCGGTTTCTTCGAGGGTTTCGCGCACGGCGGCTTCGATCAGGGTTTCGTCCGGATCCAGATGGCCGGCGGGCTGATTGAGCACGTTACGCCCGGCTTTGTGTTCCTCGACCATCAGGAAACGGCCGTTATCCTCGACGATGGTGGCGACGGTGATGTGGGGGAGCCATTGCATTGATTGAATCTCCTGGGCGAAAGGCAGAAACACAAACCCCGGCGCATGGCCGGGGTTTGTGATGTTCCCTTTACAACCTTATACCAGCGCAGCAATCGCCGCGTTGAAGGTTGCGCTTGGGCGCATGGCCTTGCTGATCAGCTCGGCATCGGCGTGGTAGTAACCACCGATGTTCACTGGCTTGCCTTGAACGGCGTTGAGCTCGGCGACGATGGTCGCTTCGTTCTCGGTCAGGGTCTTGGCCAGGGTCGCGAACTGCGCTTGCAGTGCAGCGTCTTCGGTCTGGGCGGCCAGGGCTTGTGCCCAGTACATCGCCAGGTAGAAGTGGCTGCCGCGGTTGTCGATGTTGCCGACTTTGCGCGATGGCGACTTGTTGTTGTCGAGGAATTGGCCAGTAGCCTGGTCCAGGGTCTTGGACAGCACCAGCGCTTTCGGGTTGTTGTAGTTCACACCCAAGTGCTCGAGAGAAGCGGCCAGGGCCAGGAATTCGCCCAGCGAATCCCAGCGCAGGAAGTTCTCTTCGACCAGTTGCTGCACGTGCTTCGGAGCCGAACCGCCGGCGCCGGTTTCGAACAGGCCACCGCCGTTCATCAGCGGCACGATCGACAGCATCTTGGCGCTGGTGCCCAGTTCCATGATCGGGAACAGGTCGGTCAGGTAGTCGCGCAGTACGTTGCCGGTCACCGAAATGGTGTCCTTGCCTTCGCGGGTGCGCTGCAGGGTGTACTTCATTGCGTCGACCGGTGCCATGATCTGGATGTCCAGACCAGCGGTGTCGTGATCCTTTAGATAAGCCTGAACCTTCTCGATCACTACGCCGTCGTGGGCGCGCATCGGGTCCAGCCAGAAGATGGCCGGGGTGCTGCTTGCGCGAGCACGGTTGACGGCCAGTTTGACCCAGTCCTGGATCGGCGCGTCTTTGGTCTGGCACATGCGGAAGATGTCGCCGGCTTCAACAGCCTGTTCCATCAGCAGGTTGCCTTTGCTGTCGGTCACGCGAACCACGCCGTCGGCCTTGATCTGGAAGGTCTTGTCGTGGGAGCCGTACTCTTCAGCCTTTTTAGCCATCAGGCCAACGTTCGGCACGCTGCCCATGGTGGTCGGATCGAAAGCGCCATTGGCTTTGCAATCTTCGATCACGGCCTGGTAGATGGTGGCGTAGCAACGGTCCGGGATCACAGCCTTGGTGTCGTGCAGCTGGCCGTCGGTGCCCCACATCTTGCCGGAGTCACGGATCATGGCCGGCATCGAGGCGTCGACGATGACGTCGCTCGGCACGTGCAGGTTGGTGATGCCTTTGTCGGAGTTGACCATCGCCAGCGACGGACGAGCGGCGTAGACCGCCTGAATGTCAGCTTCGATCTGCGCTTGTTGCTCGGCCGGCAGGGATTTGATGCGGGCGTACAGGTCGCCGATGCCGTTGTTCAGGTTGAAGCCGACCTCGGCCAGCACGTCGGCGTGCTTGGTCAGGGCGTCTTTGTAGAACTCGGCAACGATCTGGCCGAACATGATCGGGTCGGAGACCTTCATCATGGTGGCTTTCAGGTGAACCGACAGCAGCACGCCTTGTTGCTTGGCGCTGTCGATTTCAGCGGCGATGAACGCGCGCAGGGCCTTTTTGCTCATCACGGAGCAGTCGAGGATCTCGCCCGCCTGAACGTTGGTTTTTTCTTTCAGGACGGTGGCGGTGCCGTCTTGGGCGATCAGCTCGATCTTCACGGTGTCAGCGGCGTCGATCAGGGCGGCTTTTTCGCTGCCGTAGAAATCGCCGGTGCTCATGTGAGCGACGTGGGACTTGGAGTCTTTGGCCCAGGCGCCCATTTTGTGCGGGTGCTTGCGAGCGTAGTTCTTGACCGACAGCGGAGCGCGACGGTCGGAGTTGCCTTCACGCAGAACCGGGTTCACGGCGCTGCCCTTGACCTTGTCGTAGCGCGCCTTGGCGTCTTTGTCGGCGTCGCTGGTCACGGTTTCCGGGTAGTCCGGCAGGTTGTAGCCCTGGGCTTGCAGTTCTTTGATCGCGGCTTGCAATTGCGGAACCGAGGCGCTGATGTTCGGCAGCTTGATGATGTTGGCTTCAGGCGTAACGGCCAGGTCGCCCAGTTCGGCGAGGTGGTCGGCTACGGCTTTGTCGCCCAGTTGCTCGGGGAAGCTGGCCAGAATACGTGCTGCAAGAGAGATATCGCGGGTTTCCACGGCGATATCGGCCGAGGCGGTGTAAGCCTCGATGATTGGCAGCAGGGAATAGGTGGCGAGGGCTGGAGCTTCGTCGGTGAAGGTATAGATGATCTTCGAGCGGGTGGGCATATTCGGATTAACTCTCTCTTCTTTGCTAAAGCGTGCGCAGAAACTCGAGGGGCGCCGGGTAAGCGCGTTCGTTCAAAGTCATCCATGAACCGAATGTCGAGAATCTTCGCGGTGATGTTGGGTGCATCAGTAGAGCGTCAAGCAGTCGGACTGCGGTAACAACCCGACCAATCAGGCGGAAAGTCTCGTGCTAGAGAGGCCAGCCGTCGTGACCCTTTGGTCAGCGGGCGGCATTATACATAGGTAGCTGGCAATCTGCCGATGCTTCATATGCAACGATTCTCGTCCATTGGTCTAAAGGTCGCAGGGCGGGGTGGGGCGTAGAGTCGCCGTGAATGCTTGAGATTGGCGCTTTTCCCTTTGCTTTCAGGCTTGTACGAAGCGAGATGTGGCCGCGCCCGGAACAGAGGGTTTGCGTGTTGATTCAACTGGGTTACGCTCGAACCAAGCCAGATGTTCAATCCAAACAATGGAGTTCAGCATGGGTTACAAGAAGATTCAGGTTCCAGCCGTCGGCGACAAAATCACCGTCAACGCAGACCATTCTCTCAATGTCCCTGATAACCCGATCATTCCCTTCATCGAAGGTGACGGCATTGGCGTCGACGTCAGCCCTGTGATGATCAAAGTGGTTGATGCTGCCGTGGCCAAGGCCTACGGGGGCAAGCGCAAGATTTCCTGGATGGAGGTTTATGCTGGCGAAAAAGCAACTCAGGTCTATGACCAGGACACCTGGCTGCCCCAGGAAACCCTGGACGCCGTCAAGGATTACGTGGTCTCCATCAAGGGCCCGCTGACCACCCCGGTCGGTGGCGGCATCCGTTCCCTTAACGTTGCCCTGCGCCAACAGCTCGATCTCTATGTCTGCCTGCGCCCTGTGGTGTGGTTCGAAGGCGTGCCGAGCCCGGTGAAAAAGCCCGGCGACGTCGACATGGTGATCTTTCGCGAGAACTCCGAAGACATTTATGCCGGTATCGAATGGAAGGCCGGTTCTCCTGAGGCCACCAAGGTCATCAAATTCCTGAAAGAAGAAATGGGCGTCACCAAGATCCGTTTCGACCAGGATTGCGGCATCGGTATCAAGCCGGTTTCGAAAGAAGGCACCAAGCGTCTGGTGCGCAAGGCCCTGCAATACGTGGTGGACAACGACCGCAAGTCGCTGACCATCGTGCACAAGGGCAACATCATGAAATTCACCGAAGGTGCCTTCAAGGACTGGGGTTACGAGGTGGCGAAAGAAGAATTCGGCGCCGAGCTGCTCGATGGCGGCCCATGGATGAAATTCAAGAACCCGAAAACCGGCCGCGAAGTCGTCGTCAAGGACGCCATCGCCGACGCCATGCTCCAGCAGATCCTGCTGCGTCCGGCCGAATACGATGTGATCGCCACCCTCAACCTCAACGGTGACTACCTGTCCGACGCCCTGGCGGCGGAAGTGGGCGGTATTGGTATCGCGCCGGGTGCCAACCTGTCCGACACCGTGGCCATGTTCGAGGCGACCCACGGTACCGCGCCGAAGTACGCCGGCAAGGATCAGGTCAACCCGGGTTCGGTGATTCTGTCGGCCGAGATGATGTTGCGTCATCTGGGCTGGACCGAGGCGGCGGACCTGATCATCAAGGGTACCAATGGCGCGATCGGGGCCAAGACGGTGACCTATGACTTCGAACGTCTGATGGACGGCGCCACGCTGGTGTCTTCTTCGGGCTTCGGTGAGGCGATCATCAAGCACATGTAAGTCGTGCAGGTACAAAAAAACCGCCTTCGGGCGGTTTTTTCATGACCAGGTGACGGTTGAGTCAGCCTGACACTTTTTCTGTATGAGGGGCATGCGTAGCCGCTTCACTTGCCACGGTTGCCGCCGTGATATTCACCGCATGCAGTCCCTTGGGGCCCTGGACGATGTCGAAGGTCACGATCTGTCCGGCCTTGAGGGTCTTATACCCGTCCATCTCAATGGCGGAGTAGTGGGCAAAGAAATCAATGTCTTTGCCATCCTCGTCACGTCCTTCGCGGGCATCGGTATTGATGAAGCCGAATCCCTTGGCATTGTTGAACCACTTGACCTTGCCGACAGCCATGCTCAAATCCCTCTGCAACAGACTCCATCGCTGGAGTATCATCCAAGACATCCGCTATCTAATCCGTTAAAAGGATTGACTCTGCGGATCTTTTTTCCCCACTGTGGGTTCTATTGGTTGTAACACCGTTTTCCCGATAGTCAAGGTGACCGGGCAGTCGGAGTTGAAAACGTGTCAAGCCGCCCCCACCACTGTATTTGCACAACTGACGAACCTTTCTTTCCATGCATGCAATCAGCCAGATTCGACTAACATTCAATCAGGATCGCCCGCTTCTCCAAAAGGATCTTCCACAGGAGCACGACGACGATTCGGCAGGCGTTGCTGTTCAGGAAGCAAAGCCTGCGTTACAGGCGCCGCCGATGTACAAGGTGGTTTTGTTCAACGATGACTACACACCGATGGATTTCGTCGTCGAAGTGCTCGAGGTGTTTTTTAACCTGAATCGCGAGCTGGCGACCAAGGTCATGCTGGCCGTCCACACAGAAGGACGGGCAGTATGTGGAGTGTTTACCCGCGACATCGCCGAGACAAAGGCCATGCAGGTCAACCAGTACGCCAGGGAAAGCCAGCATCCGCTACTCTGTGAAATCGAGAAGGACGGTTAATCGCCGACCACTTGGGTATGAGGTGAAGCTATGTTAAACCGCGAGCTCGAAGTCACCCTCAATCTTGCCTTCAAGGAGGCTCGTTCGAAGCGTCATGAGTTCATGACCGTCGAACACCTGCTGCTGGCCCTATTGGATAATGAGGCTGCCGCCACCGTATTGCGTGCCTGCGGCGCAAACCTCGACAAACTCAAGCACGACCTGCAGGAGTTCATCGACTCCACCACGCCGCTGATCCCCGTCCATGACGAAGATCGCGAAACCCAGCCAACCCTGGGCTTCCAGCGTGTGTTGCAACGTGCTGTCTTCCATGTGCAGAGCTCGGGCAAACGCGAAGTAACCGGCGCCAACGTGCTGGTTGCAATCTTCAGTGAGCAAGAGAGTCAGGCGGTGTTCCTGCTGAAACAGCAGAGCGTTGCACGCATTGATGTCGTCAACTATATCGCCCATGGCATTTCCAAGGTGCCGGGGCATGGCGATCACTCTGAAGGTGAACAAGACATGCAGGACGACGAGGGCGGTGAGTCTTCTTCTTCAGGCAATCCGCTGGATGCGTATGCCAGCAACCTTAACGAACTCGCACGCCAGGGCCGGATCGATCCGCTGGTCGGGCGAGAGTCGGAAGTCGAGCGCGTTGCGCAGATTCTCGCGCGTCGCCGCAAGAACAATCCGTTGCTGGTGGGCGAGGCGGGCGTGGGCAAGACCGCGATTGCCGAAGGCCTGGCCAAACGCATTGTCGACAACCAGGTGCCGGACCTGCTGGCCAACAGCGTCGTTTATTCCCTCGATCTGGGTGCCTTGCTCGCAGGCACCAAATATCGCGGCGATTTCGAGAAGCGCTTCAAGGCGCTGCTCGGCGAACTGAAAAAACGTCCGCAGGCGATCCTGTTCATCGACGAGATTCACACCATTATTGGTGCGGGCGCTGCGTCCGGTGGCGTCATGGACGCCTCTAACCTGCTCAAGCCGCTGCTGTCGTCGGGTGATATCCGCTGCATCGGGTCGACCACGTTCCAGGAATTCCGCGGCATCTTCGAGAAGGATCGGGCTCTGGCCCGCCGCTTCCAGAAGGTCGATGTGGTCGAGCCGTCGGTGGAAGACACCATCGGTATCCTGCGTGGTCTGAAAGGGCGTTTCGAACAGCACCACAACATCGAGTACAGCGATGAGTCGCTGCGCGCCGCTGCGGAACTGGCATCGCGCTACATCAATGACCGGCATATGCCGGACAAGGCCATCGATGTGATCGACGAGGCGGGCGCCTACCAGCGCCTGCAACCGGTCGACAAACGTGTGAAGCGCATCGACGTGCCGCAGGTCGAGGATATCGTGGCGAAGATCGCACGTATTCCACCAAAACACGTCACCAGTTCCGACAAGGAGCTGTTGCGTAACCTGGAGCGCGACCTGAAGCTGACGGTGTTTGGTCAGGATGCGGCGATCGATTCGTTGTCGACTGCGATCAAGCTGTCCCGTGCCGGTCTGAAGTCGCCGGACAAGCCTGTCGGTTCGTTCCTGTTTGCAGGGCCGACCGGTGTTGGTAAAACCGAAGCCGCGCGGCAATTGGCCAAGGCGCTGGGGATCGAGCTGGTTCGTTTCGACATGTCCGAGTACATGGAGCGCCACACCGTATCGCGTCTGATCGGTGCGCCTCCGGGCTATGTCGGTTTCGACCAGGGCGGTCTGTTGACCGAAGCGATCACCAAGCAACCGCATTGCGTATTGCTGCTCGATGAAATCGAGAAGGCGCATCCGGAAGTCTTCAACCTGCTGCTGCAGGTGATGGATCACGGTACGCTGACCGACAACAACGGGCGCAAGGCGGACTTCCGCAACGTGATCGTGATCATGACCACCAATGCCGGTGCTGAAACGGCGGCACGTGCTTCGATCGGTTTCACCCATCAGGATCACTCGTCCGATGCGATGGAAGTGATCAAGAAGAGCTTCACGCCGGAATTCCGTAACCGTCTGGACACCATTATTCAGTTTGGTCGCCTCAGTCATGAGGTCATCAAAAGCGTGGTGGACAAGTTCCTCACCGAACTTCAGGCGCAGCTGGAAGACAAGCGTGTACTTCTGGAGGTTACCGACGCAGCGCGCAGTTGGCTGGCGGCCGGTGGTTACGATTCGGCCATGGGCGCTCGTCCGATGGCGCGTCTGATCCAGGACAAGATCAAGCGTCCGCTGGCGGAGGAGATTCTGTTTGGCGAGCTGGCCGAGCATGGCGGTGTGGTGCACATCGACATCAAGGATGGTGAGCTGACGTTTGACTTCGAGACTACTGCGGAAATGGCTTGATAGCCGGGAAGTGGAAAGGCGCCTTCGGGCGCCTTTTTTATTGTCTGTTTGTTTGGTGTGAATATCCTTTGTTGCGGTAACGGCTTCTTAGGGTTCCGCCCTTACGGCGGGTCACTTTTTCCAAACGCCGAAAAAGTAACCAAAAAGGCTTTACCCTGACGTACGGCCCTCGCTGTGGCTCGGGTTCCTTCGCTCCGGGATTGATCCGGGGGCATCGCCTACGGTTTGCTTCGCTGCACCTCCTCTCGATGCATGCGGCTGCGCCGCACGGTCGCTGCGCTCCCACCCCCGGATCAATCCCTCCACTCAGCCTGCCGACGGGCCCTGCGATCAAAAGCGGTACTCGAGCTAACGCTCATTGTGTTGAGTGGGGAGGGGGCGTGGCGTGTTTGGCTTTTGCTCTGGCTCTGGCTCTGGCTCTGGCTCTGGCTCTTTATCTGCTTTTGATCTCAAGCCTCTTCGGCAGGCCGAGCGGAGGTGTCCATCAGGGGGTAGGCGCGCAGCGCCGTGCGGCGCAGCCGCATACATCGAGAGGAGGTGCAGCGAAGCAAACCGTAGGCGATGCCCCCTGATGGACACCGTAGCGAGGGAACGCTGAGCCTAAGCGAAGTGCCGTACGCCGGGGCGTAGACTTTTTGGTTACTTTTGAGGCGTTTGTCAAAAGTGACTTGCTGTAAGAGCGAAACCGCCAGCGGCAGCTCCCGAAGCAACGGATATACACTCAAAACTCAAGCACAAACCCAAAACCCAGACAAACAAAAACGCCCGGCAAATGCCGGGCGTCTTGTATTGACTTGATTAGCGAGCGCGGTAAGTGATACGCCCTTTGCTCAAGTCATAGGGCGTCAGTTCGACGCGCACTTTGTCACCGGTAAGAATACGAATGTAGTTCTTGCGCATCTTGCCGGAGATATGCGCGGTTACGACGTGCCCATTTTCCAACTCCACACGAAACATGGTGTTGGGCAGGGTGTCGACGACAGTGCCTTCCATTTCGAAGCTGTCTTCTTTCGACATGCAGTAAAGCCCTCGGTATCCAGTGAATGGCCCGGTGCAACTGCGCCAGGCAAAAGCGGCGTGCATTGTGCCCGAAAAATGGGGTTTACGCCAAGGGGTTTAGGGTTTGCATTCAGTTCAGGATGACCCAGCGCTGGTTAATCAGCAGTTCTATGGGGCGATACTGGGTCTTGTAGTTCATCTTTTTGCAGTTTTTGATCCAGTAGCCAAGGTACACGGCTTCGAGCCCAAGGCGTCTGGCTTCGGTGATTTGCCAGAGGATGGCGTAGCGTCCGAGGCTGCGCCGTTCTTCTTCCGGCTCGTAAAAGGTGTAGACCGCCGACAGGCCGTTGGGCAGGAGGTCGGTGACGGCAACTGCCAGTAACCGTCCGTCGAGCCGGAACTCGTAAAAACGTGAGAAGGGCAGATCGCGAACCAGAAAAGTCGAGAATTGATCGCGGCTCGGTGGGTACATGTCGCCGTCGGCATGGCGTTGTTCGATGTAGCGTTGATAAAGATCAAAATATTCTTCGCTGAAACCGGGCTTGACCGGCCGCACCTGCAAATCGGCGTTGCGTTTGAAAATGCGTTTCTGCTGGCGATTGGGGTTGAACTGCGCCACCGGAATACGCGCAGGCACGCACGCATTGCAGTTCTGGCAATGCGGGCGGTACAGGTGATCGCCGCTGCGACGAAAGCCCATTTCCGACAGGTCTGCGTAGACATGCACATCCATGGGCTGGCTGGGATCGAGAAACAGGGTCGTGGCCTGCTCCTCGGGCAGATAGCTGCAAGAGTGAGGCTGAGTGGCATAGAACTTCAACCGCGCCAACTCGGTCATGATCAACCCTCGGGGGTAAGCTGGTGAATTAAGTGTAAGCCACGCACGCAAAAGTCGCTCAGCAAACCCAGGTGGCGAGGTTGGGTTGGTCAAGGTGCCGGGACAGATAATCGGCAAATGTACTGCGAGAAATGGCCCGAGCACCGAGGCTGTGCAGGTGATCGGTCGGCATCTGGCAGTCGATCAGCACGAACCCGGAGTCCTTCAGATGTTGCACCAGGGTGGCGAAACCATATTTGGAGGCGTTGTCGGCGCGGCTGAACATTGATTCACCGAAAAACAGCTGCCCCATCGCCAGGCCATAGAGGCCGCCAACCAGTTCGCCTTGATCCCATACTTCTACCGAGTGGGCAAAGCCGCGCTGGTGCAGTTCGATGTAGGCATCCTGCATGGCCTGGGTGATCCAGGTGCCATCGGCGTAATCCCTTGGTGCGGCGCAGGCACGGATGACCCCCGCGAAGTCCTGGTCAAAGGTCACTTGATAGCGCTTTTTGCGCAGCAGTTTGCCCAGGCTGCGTGAGATGTGCAGTTCGTCGGGAAACAGAACGGTGCGCGGATCCGGCGACCACCAGAGGATCGGCTGACCTTCGGAGAACCACGGAAAGCAGCCGTGACGATAAGCCTGGATCAGGCGATCGGCGGACAGGTCGCCGCCGGCTGCGAGCAATCCATTGGGATCGCGCATGGCCTTTTCCAGGGGCGGGAAAGTCAGTGAATTGCGTTGTAACCAAGTCAGCATGGCGTCCAGGCTTGCAGAAGGGGAGGGCAGTGGGCGTCTGGGCCCGATGCAAAGTGTGCCGTTAAATGAGGTGAATGTCCTCCCGAACGTGCCCGATGATTGCGCTCCTGCAACTTGGCCGTATCGATGCGGTCGTAGACGGGCGATGAGTGCGGGCGCAGATGCTTCGCTACGTTCATCAAATACACCTCATAAGCCTTTGTCACAAAAGACAATGCATGCTCAAATTGCGGCGCAGGTCGCGTCTGTTTGGCTATGCTTGAGCTTGGGATGCGAAGCATGGCATCGAGCGCGCAAACCCGTACAATGCCGGGCTGTTACAGAATATTCGCAGTGTGCCGTGTTTATAAAAGACCGGACGCAGTGTTAAAAGTAGTCTCAGTTGCGCCCGTCAATTTTTTTACCTGCCTGGAATGGGCAGTTTTTATCGTCATTCAATAGATGGACGCGCCTCTGGCGCAGGAAAAGAAGCGTTTTGAAGAAATCCACGGAAGCACCAAAAACAGTCGTTCCGCTCTGGCGTCAGCAATTGCACTACCGGCTCAAGGAAGGTGCATTGATCGCCATCGGTGCCTTGTGCCTGTTCCTGATGATGGCCTTGCTGACTTACGGCAAGGACGATCCGGGCTGGAGCCACAACAGCAAGATCGACGACGTGCAGAATTTCGGCGGCCCAGCGGGTTCCTACAGTGCCGACATCCTGTTCATGGTGCTGGGTTACTTTGCCTATATCTTCCCGCTGTTGCTGGCGGTCAAGGCCTATCAGATCTTCCGTCAGCGCCACGAGCCGTGGCAGTGGAGCGGCTGGCTGTTTTCCTGGCGCCTGATCGGTCTGGTGTTTCTGGTGCTGTCCGGTGCTGCGCTGGCGCACATTCATTTCCATGCGGCCACCGGGTTGCCGGCCGGTGCGGGTGGCGCGCTGGGTGAAAGCCTCGGTGACCTGGCCCGCAATGCCCTGAACATTCAGGGCAGCACATTGCTGTTCATCGCGCTGTTCCTGTTCGGCCTGACCGTATTCACCGATCTGTCCTGGTTCAAAGTGATGGATGTCACCGGCAAGATCACCCTCGACCTGTTCGAACTGTTCCAGGGCGCGATCAATCGCTGGTGGTCGGCGCGGACCGAGCGCAAGCAGTTGGTGGCGCAACTGCGTGAAGTCGATGACCGGGTGCACGACGTGGTCGCACCGACCGTCACCGACAAGCGCGAGCAGGCCAAGGTCAAGGAACGTCTGATCGAACGCGAGCAGGCCCTGAGCAAACACATGTCCGAGCGTGAGAAACAGGTTCCGCCGGTCATTGCCCCGGCCCCGGTCAAGGCGCCTGAACCCAGCAAGCGCGTGCAGAAAGAGAAGCAGGTGCCGTTGTTCGTCGACAGCGCCGTGGAAGGCACCTTGCCGCCGATCTCGATTCTCGATCCTGCAGAAAAGAAACAACTCAATTATTCGCCTGAATCCCTGGCGGCGGTCGGCCACTTGCTGGAGATCAAGCTCAAGGAATTCGGCGTCGAAGTCACCGTGGACTCGATCCATCCCGGCCCGGTCATTACCCGTTACGAAATCCAGCCGGCTGCCGGTGTGAAGGTCAGCCGTATCGCCAACCTGGCGAAAGACCTTGCACGTTCGCTGGCCGTGACCAGTGTGCGGGTGGTGGAAGTGATTCCGGGCAAGACCACGGTCGGTATCGAGATTCCCAACGAAGACCGGCAGATCGTGCGCTTCTCCGAAGTGCTGTCGACGCCTGAGTACGACAACTTCAAATCGCCGGTCACCCTGGCCCTGGGTCACGACATCGGCGGCAAGCCGGTCATCACCGACCTGGCGAAGATGCCGCACCTGCTGGTGGCCGGTACCACTGGTTCCGGTAAGTCGGTGGGCGTGAACGCGATGATCCTGTCGATCCTGTTCAAGTCCGGTCCGGACGACGCCAAGCTGATCATGATCGACCCGAAAATGCTCGAACTGTCGATCTACGAAGGCATTCCGCACCTGCTGTGCCCGGTCGTGACCGACATGAAAGACGCCGCCAATGCCCTGCGCTGGAGCGTTGCCGAGATGGAGCGTCGCTACAAGCTGATGGCGAAGATGGGCGTGCGAAACCTGTCCGGCTTCAACGCCAAGGTCAAGGAAGCCCAGGACGCCGGCGAACCGCTGAGCGATCCGCTGTACAAACGCGAAAGCATCCACGATGAAGCGCCGCTGCTGCAGAAGCTGCCAACCATCGTCGTGGTCGTGGACGAATTTGCCGACATGATGATGATCGTCGGCAAGAAGGTAGAAGAATTGATCGCCCGTATCGCCCAGAAGGCGCGTGCGGCCGGTATCCACTTGATCCTCGCGACCCAGCGTCCGTCGGTGGACGTGATCACCGGTCTGATCAAGGCCAACATCCCGACGCGGATGGCGTTCCAGGTATCGAGCAAGATCGACTCCCGGACCATCATTGACCAGGGCGGCGCCGAACAGTTGCTTGGTCACGGTGACATGCTCTACATGCCGCCGGGCACCAGCCTGCCGATCCGGGTTCACGGCGCATTTGTATCCGACGATGAAGTTCACCGGGTGGTGGAAGCCTGGAAGCTGCGCGGCGCGCCGGAATACAACGACGACATCCTCAACGGTGTCGAAGAGGCGGGCAGTGGTTTCGAAGGCAGCAGTGGTGGCGGTGACGGTGATGATCCGGAAGCTGACGCGCTGTACGACGAAGCCGTGCAGTTCGTGCTGGAAAGCCGTCGTGCCTCCATCTCTGCTGTACAGCGCAAGCTGAAGATCGGTTACAACCGCGCCGCGCGCATGATCGAAGCCATGGAAATGGCCGGCGTCGTGACGTCCATGAACACCAACGGTTCCCGCGAAGTCCTGGCCCCTGGCCCGGTGCGCGACTGATTCAAATGCAATGGACGGTGCATGAGGCGCCGTCCACTTTCCCACGCGTATTCAAGAGGACTCCCATGCGTCTTATCCGCATGCTGCTGCCGGTACTGGCTCTGACCACCCTCACGGCTCACGCCGATGACAAGGATGTGGCTCGCCTGACCCAATTGCTGGAAACATCCAAGACCCTGACCGCCAATTTTTCCCAGCTGACCCTCGACGGCAGCGGCACCCAGCTGCAGGAAACCACCGGCGACATGACCCTGCAGCGTCCGGGCCTGTTCTACTGGCACACCAATGCGCCGGCCGAGCAGACCATGGTCTCCGACGGCAAGAAAGTCACCCTGTGGGACCCGGATCTGGAGCAGGCCACCATCAAGAAGCTGGACGAGCGCCTGACTCAGACCCCGGCCCTGTTGCTGTCTGGTGACGTATCGAAAATCAGCCAGAGCTTCGATATCAGCGCGAAAGAGGCGGGCGGTGTGATCGATTTCACCCTGAAGCCGAAAACCAAGGACACGCTGTTCGACAGTCTGCGTCTGTCGTTCCGTAACGGTCTGGTCAATGACATGCAACTGATCGACAGTGTCGGTCAGCGCACCAACATCCTGTTCACCGGGGTGAAGGCCAACGAAGCGGTCCCGGCCTCGAAGTTCAAGTTCGACATCCCCAAGGGTGCCGATGTGATCCAGGAATAAACACAGAGGTTTCAACGCTACGTGATGGATCTGTTTCGCAGTGCACCGATTGCCCAGCCACTGGCCGCCCGTTTGCGGGCGACCAATCTGGACGAGTACGTCGGTCAGGAACATGTGCTCGCTCGCGGCAAGCCTTTGCGCGAAGCGCTGGAGCAGGGTGCCCTGCATTCGATGATCTTCTGGGGCCCGCCGGGCGTGGGCAAGACCACGCTGGCGCGGTTGCTGGCAGAAGTCTCGGATGCGCATTTCGAAACGGTGTCGGCCGTATTGGCTGGCGTCAAAGAGATCCGTCAGGCGGTGGAAATCGCCAGGCAGCAGGCCGGTCAGTACGGCAAGCGCACGATCCTGTTTGTCGATGAAGTGCACCGCTTCAACAAGTCCCAGCAGGACGCCTTTCTGCCGTACGTTGAAGACGGCACGCTGATCTTCATCGGCGCAACCACCGAAAACCCTTCCTTCGAATTGAACAACGCGTTGCTGTCGCGGGCGCGGGTCTATGTACTCAAGAGTCTCGACGAAGCAGCGTTGCGCAAACTGGTGCACCGCGCGCTCACCGAAGACCGAGGTCTGGGCAAGCGGCATCTGACCCTCAGCGATGAAGGCTTCCAGATGCTGCTGTCCGCCGCCGACGGTGATGGCCGGCGGTTGCTCAATCTGCTGGAGAACGCTTCGGACCTGGCCGAAGACAACAGCGAGATGGGCACCGAGCTGCTGCAAAGCCTGCTCGGCGATACCCGTCGGCGTTTCGACAAGGGCGGCGAAGCGTTCTACGACCAGATTTCCGCGCTGCACAAATCGGTGCGTGGCTCGAACCCGGACGGCGCGCTGTACTGGTTTGCGCGGATGATCGACGGTGGCTGCGATCCGCTGTATCTGGCCCGCCGCGTGGTGCGCATGGCCAGCGAAGACATCGGCAATGCCGACCCCCGCGCCCTGAGTCTGTGCCTGGCCGCGTGGGAAGTGCAGGAACGTCTTGGCAGCCCGGAAGGTGAGTTGGCAGTGGCTCAGGCCATCACCTACCTGGCGTGTGCGCCGAAAAGCAACGCGGTGTACATGGGCTTCAAGACCGCGCTGCGCGCCGCCGCCGAGCACGGTTCGCTGGAAGTGCCGCTGCACCTGCGCAATGCGCCGACCAAATTGATGAAGCAATTGGGTTACGGCGACGAATACCGTTATGCCCACGACGAACCGGACGCTTACGCGGCCGGCGAAGACTATTTCCCGGAAGAACTCGACCCGATTCCGTTCTACCAACCGGTGCCCCGTGGCCTGGAGTTGAAGATCGGCGAGAAGCTCAACCACCTCGCCCAACTCGATCGTTTAAGCCCTCGGCAACGGAGAAAATAGTGGTTCCATTGATTGTTGCAGTCTCCGTCGGCGGGATTGCCGGCACCTTGTTGCGCTTCGCCACTGGCAATTGGGTCAACGCCAATTGGCCGCGGCACTTCTATACCGCGACGCTGGCCGTTAATATCGTGGGCTGCCTGTTGATCGGCGTGTTGTACGGCCTGTTTTTGATACGCCCGGAAGTGCCCATCGAGGTGCGCGCCGGGTTGATGGTCGGCTTCCTTGGGGGGCTGACGACTTTTTCATCCTTTTCACTGGATACGGTGCGCCTGTTGGAAAGCGGGCAAGTGCCGCTGGCCCTGGGCTATGCGGCCATCAGCGTATTCGGCGGGCTGCTCGCGACCTGGGCCGGCCTGTCCCTGACCAAACTTTGATAACGAGAAACCGACATGCTCGATTCCAAACTGTTACGTAGCAACCTCCAGGACGTAGCGGACCGCCTGGCTTCCCGTGGCTTTGCCCTGGATGTCGCGCGCATCGAAGCGCTGGAAGAACAGCGCAAGACCGTCCAGACCCGCACCGAAGCACTGCAGGCTGAGCGTAACGCGCGTTCCAAATCCATCGGTCAGGCCAAGCAGCGCGGCGAAGACATCGCGCCGCTGATGGCGGACGTCGAGCGCATGGCGGGCGAACTGAGTGCCGGTAAAGTCGAGCTGGACGCGATCCAGACCGAACTGGATTCGATCCTGCTGGGCATTCCGAACCTGCCGCACGAATCGGTACCGGTTGGCGAAGACGAAGACGGCAACGTCGAAGTCCGTCGCTGGGGTACGCCGACTGCGTTCGACTTCCCGGTTCAGGACCACGTGGCCCTGGGCGAGAAATTCGGCTGGCTCGACTTCGAAACCGCCGCCAAGCTGTCCGGCGCACGTTTCGCCCTGCTGCGTGGCCCGATTGCCCGTCTGCACCGCGCACTGGCGCAGTTCATGATCAACCTGCACGTCACCGAGCACGGCTACGAAGAGGCTTACACGCCTTATCTGGTTCAGGCTCCTGCGCTGCAAGGCACCGGTCAACTGCCGAAGTTCGAAGAAGACCTGTTCAAGATTGGTCGCGAAGGCGAAGCCGATCTGTACCTGATCCCGACCGCCGAAGTGTCGCTGACCAACATCGTGGCCGGTGAAATCGTCGATTCGAAACAGCTGCCGATCAAGTTCGTCGCTCACACTCCGTGCTTCCGCAGCGAAGCCGGTGCGTCCGGCCGTGACACTCGCGGCATGATCCGCCAGCACCAGTTCGACAAGGTCGAGATGGTGCAGATCGTCGAGCCGTCGAAGTCGATGGAAGCGCTGGAAAGTCTGACCGCCAACGCCGAGAAAGTCCTGCAACTGCTGGGTCTGCCTTACCGTACCCTGGCACTGTGCACCGGCGACATGGGCTTCAGCGCGGTCAAGACTTACGACCTGGAAGTGTGGATCCCGAGCCAGGACAAGTACCGTGAAATCTCGTCGTGCTCCAACTGCGGCGACTTCCAGGCCCGCCGCATGCAGGCGCGTTTCCGCAACCCGGAAACCGGCAAGCCTGAGCTGGTACACACCCTGAACGGTTCCGGTCTGGCGGTCGGTCGTACGCTGGTGGCCGTGCTGGAAAACTACCAGCAGGCCGACGGTTCGATCCGCGTGCCGGACGTGCTGAAGCCGTACATGGGTGGCCTTGAGGTCATCGGCTAAATGAAATATCTGCCGCTGTTTCACAACCTGCGCGGCAGTCGTGTGTTGGTTGTCGGTGGGGGGGAGATTGCCTTGCGCAAGTCCCGCCTGCTGGCCGATGCCGGTGCGCTGCTGCGGGTGGTTGCACCTGAAATCGAAGCGCAACTGCGCGAACTGGTCGCCACCAGCGGTGGCGAGTGCCTGTTGCGTGGCTACGACGAAACGGATCTGGACGGTTGCGGGCTGATCATTGCCGCCACCGACGACGAAGCGTTGAACGCGCAAGTCTCCGCAGATGCTCATCGGCGTTGCGTGCCGGTCAATGTGGTGGACGCGCCGGCGTTGTGCAGCGTGATCTTCCCGGCGATCGTCGACCGCTCGCCGCTGATCATCGCGGTCTCAAGCGGCGGCGATGCGCCGGTGCTGGCGCGGTTGATCCGCGCCAAGATCGAAACCTGGATTCCTTCGACCTACGGCCATCTGGCCGGTCTGGCTGCACGCTTTCGTGATCAGGTCAAAGGCCTGTTTCCCGATGTGCAGCAGCGTCGCGGTTTTTGGGAAGACGTGTTCCAGGGGCCGATTGCTGATCGGCAACTGGCAGGACAGGGCGCCGAAGCCGAACGTTTGCTTCAAGCCAAGATTGACGGCGAAGCCATGGTTACGACCGGTGAGGTGTATCTGGTGGGCGCAGGGCCGGGCGATCCGGATCTGCTGACCTTCCGCGCCTTGCGTCTGATGCAGCAAGCCGACGTGGTGTTGTATGACCGCTTGGTGGCACCTGCGATTCTTGAGCTGTGCCGTCGCGATGCCGAACGGGTTTACGTCGGCAAGCGTCGCGCCGATCACGCTGTGCCGCAGGATCAGATCAACCAGCAACTGGTAGACCTGGCCAAGGCTGGCAAGCGTGTGGTGCGGTTGAAGGGCGGGGATCCGTTCATCTTCGGCCGTGGCGGTGAAGAGATCGAGGAGCTGGCGGCCCACGGCATCCCGTTCCAGGTGGTGCCGGGTATCACGGCGGCCAGCGGTTGCGCGGCCTATGCCGGGATTCCGCTGACCCATCGCGATTACGCGCAGTCAGTACGTTTCGTCGCCGGGCACTTGAAGGACGGTTCCACCGATCTGCCGTGGGCCGACCTTGTCGCGCCGGCGCAGACGCTGGTGTTCTACATGGGGCTGGTGGGGCTGCCAGTCATCTGCGAGCAGTTGATCAAGCATGGTCGTGCGGCCGATACCCCGGCAGCGTTGATCCAGCAGGGCACCACGGTCAATCAGCGGGTCTTCACCGGCACGCTGGCTGATCTGCCGCGTCTGGTGGCGGAGCATGAAGTGCATGCGCCGACGCTGGTGATCGTCGGCGAGGTGGTGCAACTGCGTGAGAAACTGGCGTGGTTCGAGGGCGCTCAGGGTCAGGTCTGACCCTGAAAAAAAGATCGTTCCCACAGGGTGGGAACGATCCGGCTCTCAACCTCTGCGCCAAACCCCCTTACCGCCCAACCGGTTCCGGTCATGGGCAACATTGAAATCCTGCTTCGGCCCCTTTGGCACAACTCCGGTCGGGTTGATGGTCTTGTGGCTGCCGTAGTAGTGATTCTTGATGTGCTGGAAATCCACGGTCTCGGCCACGCCCGGCCACTGGTACATCTCCCGCAGCCAGTTCGACAGGTTCGAATAATCGCTGATCCGCCGCAGATTGCATTTGAAGTGCCCGTGATACACCGCGTCGAAACGAATCAGCGTGGTGAACAACCGCACGTCTGCCTCGGTCAGGTATTCGCCTGTCAGATATCGATTGGCGCCCAGCAGCTGCTCCAGATGATCGAGTTCGGCAAACACGTCGTCGAACGCTTCTTCATAGGCGTTCTGCGAGGTGGCAAACCCGGCGCGGTATACGCCGTTGTTCACCGCCGGATAGATGCGTTCGTTCAGCGCATCGATCTCGCTGCGCAGTGGCGCCGGATAGAAGTCCAGATCGTTGCCGGTCAAGTCGTCGAACGCGCTGTTGAACATGCGGATGATTTCCGCCGATTCATTGCTGACGATGCGCTTGAGCTTCTTGTCCCACAGCACCGGCACGGTGACGCGGCCGGTGTAGTCGGCGGTGTCAGCGGTGTAGCGCTGGTGCATGAAGTCGAGGTGGTCGAGTTTGTCGCCGCTCGAGCCGAGGGTCTGGTCGAAGGTCCAGCCGTTTTCCAGCATCAGCCAACTGACGACTGACACGTCGATCAGACTTTCCAGGCCTTTGAGCTTGCGCAGGATCAGCGTGCGATGGGCCCACGGACAGGCTAGAGAGACATAAAGGTGATAACGCCCGGCTTCGGCGGCGAAACCGCCTTCACCGCTCGGGCCGGGCTCGCCGTTGCGCGTGACCCAGTTGCGACGCTGCGCCTGTTCGCGCTGGAACGCGCCGTCCTTGCTGCTTTCGTACCACTTGTCCTGCCAGCGGCCGTCGACGAGTAAACCCATGATCAAGACTCCATAAACCCATAATCGTTGGAGCCGAGTCTACTCCGATGAGTTCGAACAAAAAGCGCAAAGATCGGGCGTTAATGATCGGCTATATCGATCTGTTCCGTGCGGCCCAGTATTTCTCGGCGGTTTCGAAAGCCTGTTCACGGCTCTGACCGAGGCCGCGCAGCGCCAACGCCATGGTCGAAATCAGCGCCATCTGCGGATAACTGTCGACCACATCGCCGCGCCAGACGGCTTTCAGATGCTCGATATCCAGCGAAGCCGGTTTGACGTGACGCTGCGCTGACAGCTGCGGCCATTCCTCATCCCAGCTTTCTCCACCCGTAGTGCCGTACAAGTGGCTGTCGGCATCCGGGTTGATCTCGATTTCGCCGCCGTCGCCCTTGATCACGATTGCCGTATCGCCGAGCAGACCGCTCGCATCGCGGTGCACCGCTTGGTAGCCAGGGTGGAAAATGCTCTGCAAACCGCAACGCGCGCCCAACGGATTGAGAATCCGCGCCAGCGAATGGATCGGCGAGCGCAGACCGAGGGTGTTGCGCAGGTCGATCATCCGTTGCAGCTGCGGTGCCCAGTCCACCAGTGGCATGAACGCCAGACCGCCGCTGTCCAGTGAGTCGCCCACCTGTTGCCAGTTGCGGCACAGCGGGATGTTCAGCTCGCCGAGCAATTGTTCGGAATACAAGCGCCCGGCGGTATGTGCGCCGCCGCCGTGCATGAAGATGCGCACACCGTTCTGCGCCAGGCACTTGGCGGCCAGCAGATACCAGGGCAGATGACGCTTCTTGCCTGCGTAAGTCGGCCAGTCCAGATCGACCTTCAGCGCCGGTGCCTGCAAGCGTTCACGCAAGGCCTCGGTGAAGCCGGCCATTTCCTCGGCGCTTTCTTCCTTGTGCCGCAGCAACATCAGGAAGGCGCCGAGCTGGGTTTCTTCGACCGCTTCGTCGAGCACCATGCCCATGGCCTCCCGGGCTTCCTCGCGGGTCAGGTCGCGGGCACCGCGCTTGCCTTTGCCGAGGATGCGTACGAACTGGGCGAACGGATGTTCGGCGGGCGTTTCGAGGGTCAGCGCTGGATAGTCGGTCATAGGCAATTCGTCGGTTTGGGCAGGCCCGCCAGTTTCGCGGCGAGTTTGGCAGGGGTGCCTTTGAACAGTCGGTTCAGGTGCAGGCTGTTGCCTTTCTCCGCGCCGAGCTTGAGCGCGGTGTACTTGATCAGTGGCCGGGTCGCGGGGGACAGCTGGAATTCGGTGTAGAAGCTGCGCAGCAGTTCGAGGATTTCCCAGTGTTCGGCGCTCATTTCGATGTCTTCGGCAGCGGCGAGGGCGCTGGCGACTTCAGCCGACCAGTCGTTGAGGTCGACCAGGAAGCCGTCCTTGTCCAGTTCGATGGCGCGGGCGCCGACGGTCAGCGCATTCATAGCCAGCTGTTGACCTTGTCGTGGCGGATCGACAGTTCGACGAAGGCCGGATAATCGATGGCTTCGGCCCAGTCCGGAACCTGCACGGCACGGGCTTGCGCGTCTTCGGCCAGGACAAAGAGTTTCACCCGACGGGTTTCCAGCGCGCTGAACGGCGCGGTGCCGGGTTGCAGCGCATAAGCGGCATCGCCAGACAGCAACAACGCGTCGGCAGCGCCCAGCAGGCGCAGGCAACTGGTCAGGCGTTCGCCGCCGAACGGGGAGTGGGACAACACATGCAAAGTCGACATCAGAGGGTGATCACCTGGTCGTAACGGTCAATGAGGGCGGTGATTTGCTCGGCGGCCAAAGGCTGCGCCTCGTCCAGCGAGCGATCGCCGAGGCCGCGAACACTGGCGCTGTCGGCGCAGTAGAACAGCTCCTCGACACCGAACATCGGCAACGCTTGCAGGTTGGCGCTCAGGTCTTTCTGTTGCAGGGCCTTGGCGTTTTGCCCGGCGGCCAGTTGCAACACGCCGTCGTCGAGAAACAGCAGGCCGATCGGCAGATCGAAGGCGCCGCCGGCCAGCACGATGTCCAGTGCTTCGCGGGCGCCGGGGCCGGACCACGGCGATTGACGGCTGATAATCAGAAGGGATTTGGCCATGTCACGCGCCTCCGAAACAGACGAGGCGGTCGGCATCCTGCACCGCGTCATGCAACTGGCCGAGGCCGGACAATTCCCACGGCGCGCTGACGGCCACTGCATCACGCTGATAACGCCCGGCTTCCTCGGCATTCAACACGCCACGGCGCAGGGCCGCGGCGATGCACACCACGCCGTCGAGGTTTTGTTCGGCAATGAAGCTGCGCCACTGCCTGGGCAGGTCCAGTTCGTCCTGGGGCGTGACCACAGCGTCGGACGCGTTGTAGACCCCGTCCTGATAGAAAAACAGCCGGACAATCTCATGCCCGCCGGCCAGCGCGGCCTGCGCGAACAGCAGGGCGCGGCGCGAGGAGGGCGCATGGGCGGCGGAAAACAACGCAATGGCGAACTTCATGACGGACTCGATCAGCAAAACTGCGGCCATGATAAAGCTTTCTCGGCAGAGCAGCGAAGTCGATGTTGCCGCAGACTTCAGCGCGGCATGTACCCCAACTGCCAGCGCCGGGGGATTTTCAGCGAGACCAGGCCGATCAACGCCGCCAGCAAACCGCTGGCGTACAGCGCTTTGAGTCCCAGATGATGCTCCAGTACGGCGCCGAGGATGGCGCCGATGAACATGCCGCTCCACGGCACCAGTTGCACGCGCCAGCCATTGCGCCGCTCCCCCATTATCCAGCGCCCCAGACCGCGACCGAACCGCGAGAGTGCACCGGTGACATAGGTCAACCCCACCGCCAGACCGTTCACTTCCTCCACCGCCGCATTGAGCATGCCCATGGCGACGATCGCCGCCAGCAGTGCCGGCAGTTGAACATCGGACGGCCAGGCGGCAGCTCCGCAGAGCAGCGTTGCGATGCACAGCAGCAACGGCAGCGCGCGGCGCCCGCCGAGGCGACCGATCACCACGCCGAGAGCGTTGCCGAAGACGAACGTGGCGACCAGAATCACCAGTCGCACCGTCAGACTCACATCGCCATCACTGATCGCCACCGCCAGTCGCGTAGTGTTGCCGCTCATGAAGGAAACGAAGTCACCACTGGCCATGAAACCGATGGCATCGGTCATCCCGGCCAGCACCGAGAGTGCGGCCACCATTGCCAGCCCTACGCGACCGCGCCATTTCTGTGTATGCAGGTGGCCGGGGCTGGCGCGGTGAGTCGAGGCGGTTGGCAGCATTGGCGTGGATGTCCTTGCGTAGAGGTCAGGGTTCTATGCCATAAAGGTCGCAATATTCCAACCAGTCCATCCCGGCCATCTCCGCCACTTCGCGGTGCACTTCCAGGCGTTGCGCCTGATACTCCTCGGGTGTGGCTGCGGTCAGTTGCAGCGTCAGTTCCCAGGCAAACAGTCCCTGGCTTTCGGCCTCGGCTTCAAAGGCTTCGTGCAGGCGTTCTTCGCGATATTGTGCCTGTGTTTCGCCCTTGGCCTGGGCCAGCAGCGGGTTGAGATGGTCGAGGGTTTCGCGCAGCTCGGGGCGTGCATCGAGAAACAGTTTCAGAGCCTGTTCATGTCGCTGATCGGTAGGCGCCATAGGGGTTCCTTGTGGGGCTGATGACCTTTAATGTGCCGCAGCTGCCGGCCGGTGTCGCGCTCTAAATGCAGTAAAGCAGAACGATTTTGCGCGTTGCGATGATACAGTCCGCTTTTTTCCGAATGAGCGAATGCAATGCGAATGCTGATGGTGGCACTGGCGGCAACCCTGCTGGCCGGTTGCGCGGGTTCGGTGATGGAAGACGCCCGCACTCAAACCCCTTACAAGGTCCTGAACTCGGACAAACCCGAGAAAGTCGTGGCCCAGTGCGTGCAGTTCGCCTGGCAGGACGAAGCGGTGTTCGGTGTGGATGCGGCGGCGTATCTGCAACCGGGCAAGAAGGGTGGCTCGACGGTCTACACCCGTTCGGCGGAGTCGTTCGTCGACTTGACCACTGATGCGTCCGGCACGGTGCTGAATTACTACGCGCAGAAGGACGACTTTGTCGCCAAGCGGCGGTTGGCAGCGCTGGCGACCTGTCTGTAAACCTGGCGATCCGTGGGGCTCAGGCGTCCAGACGTTTCTGGAAAAACATTCGTTTGTGCCCCGGCGGGTAGTCCGCCAGCTCGCCAAACTGGCTATACCCCAGCTTTTTGTAGAACTCAGGCGCCTGGAAATCGAAGGTGTCGAGCCACGCCCCGATGCAACCTTTCTCCCGCGCCAGGTCTTCGGCCATGCGCATCAGTTTGGAGCCGATCCCCTGATGGCGACCTTGCTCCGGCACCGACAACAGATCGACGAACAACCACTGGCAGACCAACCGGCCATAGAGCCCACCCAGAATGGTGTCGTGTTCATCGCGTACCAGCAACGTGAGCGGCTCCGATACGGCAATTCCGGCCTGAGCGACGTTATAGGCGTGCAGGGGCGCCAGAATGGCCCGGCGTTCTTCTTCCGTGGAGTCTTGCGACAGCTCGATCCGTAAACTCATGTGCAACATCCTTATGGCAGTGAACCGGCAGACTATCGCGCCTCGGTCAATTGATCCATCCCGGCATCGAACAGTTGGAACCGTCGCTCCAGCGTTGGGGTCTAGCCCTTCAAAGGCGTTCATTCCGAATGCGTTTGTCGAGGAGAGTCCATGAACATTTTCGAAGCCCTTCGCCAGAGCCACGACCGCCAGCGCGGCTACGCCAGGGCATTGATCGAGACCAGCGGCGACACCCCGGAACGCGTCGAAGCCTACAAGCAACTGAAAGCCGAGTTGCAGGCCCACGAGACAGCCGAAGAGCGCCACTTCTATATCCCGCTGATGGAATTCGACAATGGCGTCGACCTGAGTCGCCACGCCATCGCCGAGCACCATGAAATGGACGAAATGATGGAGGAACTCGACGAGACCGAAATGTCCAGCCCGGCCTGGCTGGCCACGGCGAAAAAGCTCTCGGACAAGGTTCATCACCACTTGAAGGAAGAGGAGCAGAAGTTCTTTCAGATGGCCGGAAAGCTGCTCGATGACAAGCAGAAAGAACAGCTCGCCGGGCAGTATGAAAAAGAGTTCAAGGCGCAGCTGGCCTGAGCCGGTGAATGCAGGTGTTTGTAATAACGCCGTGTAGTCTTTTTGCCATGCGCAGGGTGAGAAACATCGCAATGTACTGTATTTATATCCAGTATTATCGGGGTTTTCCGAGCCTGTCCGCGACAGGCTGCGACAAAACCGCCGATGGACAAAAAATCCCCCTCCGTTAGTTTCAAGGCCTCTCCTCGGACAGGAGAGTTCTTAAATCAACGGAGTGAAAAACATGAACCAACCACAAGCTCAAACCCAACTGCGACACGGTCGCGTCATTTCCCCTGCAAGCCGCGGTGCGGTGGCCATCGAGCAAGGATTGCTCGGCGGCTGGCAGGTCAACGAGATGGAGGGTGGCAAGAACTTCCCGGCACTGGTGGCCGGCCCGTTTCCGGCACCTTTCGAGTCGGATAACCCGAGTGTCGTGCCGCCGGCCGACGGTCACATTCTCAGCGGCGGCAAGGACGACGCCCGTGATTGCGTGAACTTCACCGACGAGGAAATGAGCAAGAAACTCGGTCGTCCATTCACCTGGCCACTGCTCAATGTCACCCCTGGCCAGACCCTCGAAGTGAAATGGGAATACACCGCGCCCCACACCACCCGCGGCTACCGCTGGCTGATCACCAAGGATGGCTGGGACCCGAAACAACGCATCACCCGTGCACAACTGGAAGCAAAACCGTTCGCCGAGGACTTCTATCCGCAAGTGCCGTACTACAGCCATTCGGCGGAGCTGAAGGCCAAGGTCAATCATGCGGTCACACTCCCGGCCAACAAGCACGGGCGTCACGTCATTGTTCTGATGTGGATCGTCGCCAACACCGGCAACGCCTTCTATCAGGCCTTCGATGTGGACTTCAAATAAGTCTGCAACCTCCAGCCACACGTTCTGAAGGATTAGAACATGTCAAACATCGACTTCACCTTAATGCAAAACCAGGCGAGCGACGCTGCCTCGCTGATGCCGAGCATCGCCGGCAAGAAGATCCTCATGGGCTTCTGGCACAACTGGCCCGCCGGCCCGAGTGATGGCTATCAGCGTGGTCAGTTCGCCAACATCGCCCTGACGGACGTCCCCAAGGACTACAACGTGGTCGCCGTGGCGTTCATGAAGGGCAGCGGGATTCCGACCTTCAAGCCGTACAACGTCTCCGACGCCGAGTTCCGCCGCCAGGTCGGGGTGCTCAACAGCCAGGGTCGGGCGGTGCTGATTTCCCTCGGCGGCGCAGACGCGCACATCGAATTGCGTGCCGGCCAGGAGCAACCGCTGGCCAATGAAATCATCCGTCTGGTGGAAACCTACGGCTTCGACGGTCTGGACATCGATCTTGAACAGAGCGCGATTGATTTCGCTGCCAACAAGACCGTCCTGCCGGCCGCCCTGAAACTGGTCAAGGATCACTACGCAGGCCAGGGCAAGCATTTCATCATCAGCATGGCGCCGGAGTTTCCGTACCTGACCACCTCCGGCAAATATGTCGGTTACCTGCAGGCGCTGGAAGGCTATTACGATTTCATCGCGCCGCAGTTCTATAACCAGGGAGGCGATGGCGTCTGGGTACCGGAGGCCAACAACGGTAACGGGGCGTGGATCGCGCAAAACAACGACGCGATGAAGGAGGACTTTCTCTATTACCTGACGGAAAGTCTGGTGACCGGCACGCGCGGTTTCACGAAAATCCCTGCGGACAAGTTTGTCATTGGCCTGCCAGCCAACAACGATGCGGCGGCCACCGGTTACGTGATTGACAAAAACGTGGTCGGCAACGCGATGAAACGTCTGGCCGTCAAAGGGCACCCGATCAAGGGCCTGATGACCTGGTCCGTGAACTGGGACAACGGCACCAGCAAGGATCGGGTGCCATACAACTGGCAGTTCAGTCGGCGTTACGGGCCGCTGATCAATGGCGTGGCGGCTGTCGCACAGGAGCCCGATGTCGCAATGGCCGACATGGCCCGTCAGCAGTAAACGAATGAAAAAGCCCGGTAGCGCTGCCGGGCTTTTTTTCGCCTAACATGGGGACTTTTCCGATGACAGAAAAGGATCGATCGTCATGCCCGACACCGCCGAACGGATCAACATCGTCGACACTCAGGTGTTGTCCCACGACTGGTACCTGCTGAAGAAAATCACGTTCGATTACCTGCGCAACAACGGTGAATGGCAACGCCAGACTCGCGAGGTTTACGACCGTGGCAATGGTGCAGCGATTCTGTTGTTCAACCGCGAAAAACGCACCGTGGTGCTGACCCGCCAGTTCCGTCTGCCGGTGTTCGTCAACGGTCATGACGGCTTGCTGATCGAGGTCGCTGCAGGATTGCTGGAAGGCGCGGCGCCGGAGCAGCGAATCCGTGACGAGGCTGAGGAAGAAACCGGTTACCGCGTACATGACGTGAGGAAGGTCTTCGAGGCTTACATGAGTCCGGGATCTGTGACCGAGAAATTGCACTTCTTCGTGGCCGAATACGATGCAGCGTCGAAGGTCAGCAGTGGCGGCGGGCTGGAAGAGGAAACCGAAGAGCTGGAGGTGCTGGAGTGGCTTTTCGATGACGCGCTCAAGGCGTTTGCGCGCGGCGAAATCTGCGATGCCAAGACCATCATGCTGTTGCAGTACGCGGCGATGAATAATTTCTTTGATGCTTAAAACAGCTCGCCGGTTTTGCCGATGTCTGATCCCGGACCGCTCTCCAGCGTCAACAATCGCTCCTTGGCCTCCAGGCCTCCGGCAAATCCGGTCAACTGGCCCGACGCGCCGATGACCCGGTGGCAGGGCGCGATGATCGAAATCGGATTGCGCCCGTTCGCCGCGCCGACGGCGCGCACTGCGCTCGGGTGGCCGATCTGCTGCGCAATCTGGCTGTAGGTGCGGGTCTCGCCGAATGGAATGGTCAGCAATGCGGCCCAGACCTTTTTCTGGAACTCGGTGCCGGCAAAGTCCAGCGCCACATCGAACGCATCGCGCGTGCCGGCAAAATATTCTTCCAGTTGTCGTGCAGTTTTCATCAACACCGGATTGTCCGGCGCTTCGCTCATCGGTCCAAGGCGCACCCGGTTCGGTTTGTCGTTTTCCCAGAGGATGGCGGCCAGTCGTGAACCGTTCGCGACCAGCTTCAACTCGCCGACGGGCGAGGGCAGGGTGATGAACGTGTAGGCCATAAGGAAAACTCCGGGGCGGGTCGGCAACAGCGCCCAGCATACTGCCGGATCGGGGAGGCGCAAACCGCAATCGCGACCATACTGGCTGTTGCTTTTGAAGCGTTTTCCTACCTTATAAAAAGAAGAGACCGACTCATGAAGTACGAACCTTTTGCCAAATCGCTGATTGCGACCTCATTGGCGCTCAGTTGCCTCATGGCCCACGCCGCCTCCGTGGCACCGGTGGCCGCCGAAAACGGCATGGTGGTCACCGCCCAGCATCTGGCGACTCACGTGGGTGTCGATGTACTGAAAAGTGGCGGCAACGCGGTGGATGCGGCAGTCGCGGTGGGCTACGCGCTGGCGGTGGTTTACCCGGCAGCGGGTAACCTCGGCGGTGGTGGTTTCATGACCATCCAGCTGGCGGACGGACGCAAGACCTTCCTCGACTTCCGGGAGAAAGCCCCATTGGCTGCGACGGCCGACATGTACCTCGACAAGCAGGGCAATGTCATTCCTGATCTGAGCACCCGTGGTCACCTCGCGGTGGGCGTTCCGGGCACCGTGTCCGGCATGGAGCTGGCGCTGAGCAAGTACGGCACCAAACCGCGCAAGGACATGATCGCCCCGGCGATCAAACTGGCGGAGGAAGGTTTCGAACTGGAGCAGGGTGATGTCGATCTGCTGGACTACGCCACTGATGTGTTCAAGAAGGACATGAAAGACTCCGGCGCTATATTCCTCAGTAATGGCGAACCGATGCAGGTCGGGCAGAAACTGGTGCAGAAGGACCTGGGCAAAACCCTGCGCACCATTTCCGAGAAAGGCGCCGATGGCTTCTACAAAGGCTGGGTGGCCGACGCCATCGTCACCTCCAGCCAGGCCAACAAGGGCATCATCACCCAGGCCGACCTCGACAAGTACAAGACCCGCGAGCTGGCTCCGGTGGAGTGCGACTATCGCGGCTACCACGTCGTGTCGGCGCCACCACCGAGTTCCGGCGGGGTGGTGATCTGCCAGATCATGAACATTCTCGAAGGCTATCCCATGAAGGACCTGGGCTTCCATTCGGCCCAGGGCATGCACTACCAGATCGAAGCGATGCGCCACGCCTACGTGGATCGCAATAGCTATCTGGGTGACCCGGATTTCGTGAAAAACCCGATCGAGCACCTGCTGGACAAGAACTACGCCACCCAATTGCGCAACGCGATCCAGCCGCAGAAGGCCGGCGTTTCCGCTGAGCTGAAACCTGGCGTTGCGCCTCACGAAGGCAGCAACACCACGCACTATTCGATCGTCGACAAATGGGGCAACGCGGTGTCCGTCACCTACACCCTCAACGACTGGTTCGGCGCGGGCGTGATGGCGAGCAAGACCGGGGTGATCCTCAACGATGAAATGGACGACTTCACCTCGAAAGTCGGCGTGCCGAACATGTACGGCCTGGTGCAGGGCGAAGCCAACGCCATCGCGCCCGGCAAGGCGCCTCTGTCGTCGATGAGCCCGACCATCGTGACCAAGGACGGCAAAGTGGTGATGGTGGTCGGTACGCCGGGCGGCAGTCGCATCATCACGGCAACCTTGCTGACCATGCTCAATGTCATCGACTACGGCATGGGCCTGCAGGAAGCGGTCGATGCGCCGCGTTTCCACCAGCAGTGGATGCCGGAACAGACCAACCTCGAAGACTTCGCCGCCAGCCCCGACACGAAGAAGATTCTCGAGAGCTGGGGCCACAAGTTTGCGGGCCCGCAGGACGCCAACCACATCGCCGCGATTCTGGTCGGCGCACCGTCGCTGGGTGGTAAACCGGTCGGCAAGAACCGCTTCTACGGCGCCAACGATCCACGGCGCAACACCGGGTTGTCATTGGGTTACTGAGCAGAGTAAAAAGGGGGCGGGCACACGTCCGCCCCTGTCTCAAGGACCGATCAAGGAAGGCTCACCATGACCACCGCATTGCTGATCATCGATGTCCAGCGCGCACTGTGCACAGGCGAATACGAGTGTCACGACATCAAACGGGTGATCGACACCATCAACGGCCTCAGCGCCCGGGCGCGCAAGGCTGGCGTTACAGTCGTACTGATCCAGCATAATGAAAAGGACAGTCCGCTCGCCCACGGCGCCGAGGGCTGGCAACTGGCTGACGGCCTGGCCACCGCGCCCGGCGACCTGCGCGTCGACAAGACCGCCAACGACTCGTTCTACCAGACCAACCTGCTGAAACTGATCCCCCGGGAAGACTTCGATCGCCTGGTGATCTGCGGTCTGCAGACCGATTACTGCGTCAACGCCACCGTGCGTCAGGCCCATCAACTGGGCTACGACGTGGAGCTGGCGGCCGACGCGCATTCCACCGTCGACAACGGCAACATGAGCGCCGAAGACATCATCGCCGAACACAACAAGGACTGGGCGCACCTGACCGGCTCCGTGGCGCGGATCGATGTGAAGCCCGCGGCGGAAATCGCGTTCTGACTCTCTCTTGCAGAAGATCCCGGTAACCGGTGAAAAATCCAGAGCATCGATAGCCCGGCCCCGGCATACTGCCGCCGCCTCAGGAATGGAATCTGTCGATGCTCGCTTTCAATCTCCGTCACGCCTTGCTGCTGACGTCTCTCGTTTTTGCTGCCAATACACACGCTGCCAGTTTCGACTGCGCTGGCGCTTCCAGCCCGGTTGAAAAAGCCATTTGTGCCGATCCGTATACCTCGAGTCTTGATGAGAAACTTGGGGTGCTTTGGCGGACAACGTTGGCGCAGGTGGCTGACCCGCAAGCGCTCAAGGCCGATCAAAGAGCATGGTTGAAGAACCGCAGCCTTTGTGGCGCTGAACTGGCGTGCTTGAGTCGTGAATATCTGATGCGCCTGACTGAGCTGAAATATGCGACCAGAACGTTCTCATGGGATGCCACATGGCAGTTGATTCCTCACGGGGTGAACTCGGGATCTGAAGTGATCATCAAGCGTCAGGACGCCACACACATCCGCTTTGAGGTTTCAGCACAGGAGGGCGCCAATTCTGGTGATCTGGAAGGTATTGCTGTGTTGAACGGTGGTGAAGCCCGTTTCGAGGAGGGTAGTTGCACGCTTGTTTTTCGAGCGATCAATGGTGTACTGGACGTCACACAGAATGGCGATGACGTTGATTGCGGTGCCGGGATGGGTGTCTTTTACTCAGGTCGTTATGTGGCGTCTGATAAACCACTTTCGATGAATTACAACTTGCTCAGCGTTGGACTTGCTCGTACGCAGCAAGAGGATCAGGCGTTGCATAAACTGCTCAAGGGTGATTATCAGAAGCTGGTGGACCGTACGAGTACCATGACTGTCGGCGACCCGGCGGTTGACGTGCCTGATGCAGAGGTCATCGAGATGTGGGTGCGCGGACTGGGCAATGTGAACGCGGCCATTCTGATGCGTGCGGCCAGTAATCGTTTCTGGGTGTTGATGTTGGTGCCTGATAAAGAGGGCCATACGCGAGCCCGTTACTACACCAATGTACCGGAATGGAAAAAGCGCCTGCCTGCTCAGTTCCAGGCATGGTACGAGCGGATGGAAGGCGACCGCGCGCTACCGCTGGATTTCATGCCCTGAACCTTCAGGTCGCAAACAGCACGCCACGGATTTCCCCCGTCCGTGGCGCCACCACGCCCTCCAGCACCAATCGCGTAATCGTCTCCGCCGCCACCGCATAGTCCTCATCCTGCGGCACTTCCCGACCGGTGATGTGCCCCATTTGCCAGCCGATATTGGTGTAGGTCCGCGTCGCCGACCAGATAAACAGCATCAAATGCTCGGGATCCACCGGGGCCAGTAAGCCGCGCCCGATCCAGCTGCGCAGGCACTCGACGTTGCGCCGGGCTTCAGCGTGCAGCAGGTCGCGGCATTCGTCCGGCAACTGGCGACCGCCCAGCAGCAGTTCACCACTGAACACCTTGGCAATCGCCGGATGTTCGCGGGCGATGCGGATGCGCGCCGCGACGTAGGCGCGCAGACCGATCAGCGGGTCGTCGCTTTCGCGCAGCACCGCCGAGGCTTCGAGCAGCGGTTCGACAAAACCGAGCAACACTTTGCCGTAGAGGTTTTCCTTGCTCTGGAAGTAGTAATAGAGATTGGCCTTGGGCACACCGGCCCGGGCGGCAATGTCGCGGGTCTGGGTCGCGTCGAAGCCGTTGGCGGCAAACTCTTCGCTGGCGGCGGCCAGGATCAGTTGCTGGTTGCGTTCGCGGATGCTGCTCATGGAAGGCGTTGAACGTCTGGCGATTTCGGATTCGAAATATACAAAACTATATAGCGAATAGGCCAGCGAACTCGCTTCTCAACGCTATGCTGGTTCCAATTTCGATAACCTCAGGAATATGGCAATGACCCTTCAGGCACTGCGCGCCACGACGATTCACCTCGACGCGTTGGCGAAGCTGTTCGACGCTTATCGCGGTTTTTACGGCCAGCCGTCGAATCTCGAGCAATCGCGGGCCTTCATCGCCGAGCGTATGGCCGGCAATGAATCGGCGATTTTTCTGGTTGAGGATGAAAGCGGGGAGGTGCTGGGATTTGTGCAGCTTTACCCGACGTTCTCTTCGATAGACGCCCACCGGACCTGGCTGCTCAGCGACCTGTTCACCACGCCGGCCGCCCGTGGCCGTGGAGTGGGGCGACTATTGATGAACACCGCCCGCGACTTCGCCGTCGAAACCGGTGCCAAGGGGCTGATGCTGGAAACCGCCACCGACAATTTCACCGCCCAGGGTTTGTACGAGTCGCTCGGTTGGGTTCGCGACACCGGTTATTACACCTACCTGCTGGATCTGCGACAGGGCTGATCCGCTCATTCGGTCCGCGCCAGCAACCGTTCGATCTGCGCCAGTTCCCAGGTGCTGAGCAAGCTGACCGGGTCGGTGCCGAAACGTTGAGTCGTGTCGAGTCGCCATTCACGATCTTCCGGGCACCGGCATTGCAGGCAGTGGTGCAGGCGTTGACCGTCAAAATCGAGCGACAGGTGCCAGCCGTCGATCTCGACCGAGATCTGGCCGGTCCCGGATTCCTGTGCAATACGCCGTAATGCGCAAACGCCCAATGCCGCCTCACGCAAGCGCTGGCAGACTTCGCGGGTGGATAGCGGTGACATGTTCAGACCCGTCGATCAACGAAGTGCGCAAGCATAGAGCGCCGGGCTGCCCCTGTCAGCGATCGCTGGCCCGCTCCCCGGCATTTGCGTAACATCCGCAACCCTCTTTTTCCGCGAATACAGCGGCCGCCAGTCTCGGTCGCGTTGTCAGGTAAGCCATGAAACCTATTCGTCTGCGCGCCGATGTCCTGGCCGGACTCACTACCTCGTTCGCCCTGTTGCCCGAATGCATTGCGTTTGCGCTGGTGGCTCACCTCAATCCGCTGATGGGCCTGTATGGCGCCTTCATCATTTGCACGTTGACCGCGTTGTTCGGCGGCCGGCCGGGCATGGTCTCCGGAGCGGCCGGTTCGATGGCGGTGGTGATCGTCGCGCTGGTGGTCCAGCACGGCGTGCAGTACCTGCTGGCGACGGTGTTGCTCGGCGGTTTGATCATGATGGCGTTCGGGCTGTTGCGCCTGGGCAAGCTGGTGCGCATGGTGCCGCATCCGGTGATGCTCGGGTTTGTCAACGGTCTGGCGATCATCATTGCGCTGGCGCAACTGGAGCATTTCAAGAGTGGCGAGCAGTGGCTCAGCGGCACGCCGTTGTACCTGATGACCGGGCTGGTGCTGCTGACCATGGCCATCGTCTACATTCTGCCGCGTCTGACTCGCGCCGTGCCGCCGGCGCTGGTGGCGATCCTCGGCGTCGGCTTGCTGGTTTATCTGCTCGGTCTGCCAACTCGCACCCTCGGTGACATGGCGCACATCGCCGGTGGTCTTCCGAAGTTCGCGCTGCCGGACATCCCGTGGACGCTGGACACCCTGCGCATCATCGTGCCTTACGCCATCCTGATGGCGCTGGTCGGCCTGCTGGAAACCCTGCTGACCCTCAACCTCACCGATGAAATCACCGAAAGCCGTGGTTATCCGGATCGCGAGTGTGTAGCGCTGGGGGCGGCGAACATGGTCTCCGGTGCGTTTGGCGGCATGGGCGGTTGCGCGATGATCGGCCAGACCGTGATCAACCTCAGTTCCGGCGGGCGCGGACGGTTGTCCGGGGTGGTGGCGGGGGTGTTGATCCTGCTGTTCATTCTGTTTCTGTCGCCGCTGATCGAGCGGATTCCGCTGGCGGCGCTGGTGGGGGTGATGTTCGTGGTGTCGCAGCAGACGTTTGCCTGGGCCTCGTTGCGGGTGCTGAACAAAGTGCCGCTCAACGATGTGCTGGTGATCATCGCGGTGACCATCATTACGGTGTTCACCGATCTGGCCACGGCAGTGTTGTGCGGGATCATCATCGCGGCGCTGAATTTTGCCTGGCAGCAGGCACGCGAGCTGTACGCCGATGAGCATCTGGAAGCGGACGGCAGCAAACTCTATCGCCTGCATGGCACGCTGTTTTTTGCCTCGACCACGCCGTTCCTCAATCAGTTCGACCCGCCCAATGACCCGCAACGCGTGACGCTGGACTGTCGGCACCTGAGTTTTGTCGATTACTCGGCCATCGCCGCACTGAAAACCCTCCGCGAACGCTACGCCAAGGCCGGCAAGCAGTTGCAGGTGTTTCACCTGTCCGAGCGTTGCAAGAAATTGCTGAAACGTGCCGGGGTCGATCACGACTGAGATCGACCCCGGTCACTGATCAGGCGTCGATGGCCGGGAAATCGATGTCGGTCAGCGCCACGTTGTTGAGGTAGTTGGTCAGGGTTTGCGCGGCGACGATGGCGATCACTTCGATGATCTTCTTGTCGTCGATGCCGGCAGCGCGGGCGGCGCCGATCTGTTCATCATTCAGGTGACCACGGGTTTGCGTCAGTTGATGGGCGAGGGTGGCGAAGGCATTCAGCCGACCATGACGCGCCTCGATGATTTCCTCTGCGGCCAGCCCGGCCTTGCCGGCAAACAAAGTGTGCGCCGCCAGGCAGTAATCGCAGCCGTTGACCTGCGACGTGGCGAGGTACACCGCTTCTTTTTCCTTGGCGCTCAGGGACGTTTTGCCCAGCGTCGCGGAGATTTGCACGTAGGCATCCAGCGCAACCGGCGCGACGGCCAGGGTCTTGAACAGGTTCGGCAGGAAACCGATTTTTTTCTGCACGCCTTCCAGTGTCGGGCGAGTGGCGTCGGTGGCGTTTTCAATGCTGATCGGGGCGATACGGCTCATGGTGATTCTCCGAAGTTCCGGTGCGAAGTGCGCCGGGGATGGAGGTCATGTTATTCAGCGCGACTGGTGCTTTGGATGCAAATCGTCGAGGATATGCGACAGATCGTCCAAACCTGTTGCCCCGGAGTTGCTCTCATGGATCGCTTGTCCACGTTGCTCAGTCACTTCGGTGTGAATGCCGGCACCTTCCACAGCGGTACTTTCTGCGGCATCAGCGCGTACGGCGGCGATCAGGTCTGTGGCCATGTGCATCTGTTGCAGGCCGGGCAAGTGCTGCTCAAACCGGGAAATGAACCGGAACTCACCCTCAATGAACCGACGCTGATTTTCTTCCCTCGACCGTTTGCCCACCGATTGTTCGCCGACGAGGCGATGAACACGCAATTGGTGTGCGCCTCGCTGACATTTGACGGCGGCGCGGGCAACGCACTGGAGGCGGCGCTGCCGGATTATCTGGTGCTGAAACTTGCCGACCTTCCGGAAATGGCCAGTACCCTGGAGTGGCTGTTCAAGGAAGCATTCGACGGTCATTGCGGGCGCGAGGCCGTGATGGATCGGCTGTTCGAATTGCTGGTGATTCTGCTGCTGCGCCACCTCATCAGCAGTCACAACCAGCAGCCGGGCATGATGGCGGGGTTGGCGGATCCGAAGATTGCCCGCGCATTGAGCCTGATGCACGACCAACCGGCCAAGGCCTGGAGCGTCGCCGAACTGGCCGCGACCGCACATTTGTCCCGTGCCGGGTTTGCCGAGCATTTTCGGCGAGTGGTGGGGCAGACGCCGGTGGATTATCTGGTGAGCTGGCGGATCAGCCTCGCGCAGAAACGCCTTCGCGAGGGGCGGCCGATTGCCTTGATTGCCGAAGAGGTTGGCTATGAAAGTCCTTCGGCGCTGGCCCGGGCGTTTCGGCGCAAGACCGGGCTCAGTCCACGGGAGTGGAAAGCGGGAGTGAGCTGAAGATTATCTGGCGAATTTTTTCGCCCCGGCCACGCACAGGATCACCCCAAGCGTAACCACCAACATGCCGACACTGACCTGCTCATGCAGCAACGTTGCCGCCAGTGCCAGTCCGAAGAACGGCTGCAACAACTGCAACTGTCCGACCGCCGCAATCCCGCCCTGGGCCAGGCCGCGATACCAGAACACAAAACCGATCAGCATGCTGAACAGCGAAACGTAAGCCAGGCACACCCACGCCGAGACGCTGAAACCGCTGAACGAGGTGGGCGCCCGCCATACGCTGAGCACGGCCATCACCGGCAACGACAACACCAGCGCCCAGCAGATCACCTGCCAGCCGCCGAGGGTGCGCGACAGTTTTGCGCCCTCGGCATAGCCGAGTCCGCAGGCAAGAATCGCCGCCAGCATCAACAGATCCCCGGTGGGCGAGGCGGTCAGTCCCTGGGAAACCGCAAAACCGACCACCAGCGAACTGCCCATCACCGAAAAAACCCAGAACACTGGGCGCGGCCGTTCACCTCCGCGCAGCACGCCAAAAATCGCCGTTGCCAGCGGCAGCAGTCCTACAAACACGATGGAATGCGCCGACGTCACGTATTGCAGCGCGAGGGCGGTCAACAGCGGGAACCCCACGACAACGCCCAGCGCGACAATCAACAGCGACATCCACTGATTCCGCGCCGGGCGACGTTCGCGAAACAGCCACAACAGGCACAGCGCCAGCACCCCGGCGAGGGTGGCGCGGATGACGGTGAGAAATACCGGGTCGAATTCCAGCACTGCCAGCCGCGTGGCCGGCAGCGAGCCGCTGAAAATCACGACGCCGATGAAACCGTTGATCCAGCCACTGGTTTTTTCCAGGGTTGGCGCGGGCAGATCCGTGGTTCGTTCCATGTTCGGTCATGCTCAAGGGTGGGGTTGCCTGGGGTTCATCCTAGGGTTGAGAATCAGCACAATCAAAGAATTGTCATGGATACATCCCGACATGCCGCGCTCCCGTTACAAGACGCTCGTTGATACCTACGCCGCCGATATTCGCAGCGGTCGCCTTTTACCCGGCACGCGTTTGCCGACCCACCGGCAACTGGCGGCGAGTGAAGGGCTGGCGCTGGTCACGGCCTCGCGGGTGTACGCCGAGCTTGAGGCCATGGGCCTGGTCAGCGGCGAAACCGGGCGGGGCACGTTTGTCCGGGAAACCTCGTTATTGCCGGGGCAGGGGATCGACCAGAAAGACATTGCCGTTGGCATGATCGACCTTAACTTCAACTACCCGTCGCTGCCGGGGCAGGCCGATCTGCTGCGCACTGCTTTGCGGCAATTGGCGTTGTCCGGCGATCTCGAAGCGCTGCTGCGTTATCAACCTCACGCCGGGCGCCAGCATGAAAGGGCCTCGGTTGCCCGGCACTTGCAAGCCCGAGGCCTGAGTGTCGACGCCGAGCAGGTGTTGATCGTCAACGGCGCCCAGCAAGGTCTGGCGGTGACGTTGATGGCACAACTCAATCCCGGCGATGTGATCGCCGCCGATGCGCTGACCTATTCCGGCTTCAAGGTGCTCGCCGAAGCGCTGCACCTTGAAGTGGTCGCGCTCCCCGTGACCGAGCACGGTCCGGATCTGGCGGCGCTCGACAAACTCTGTCGCAGTCGCCCGGTGCGTGCCGTGTACAGCATGCCGACCCTGCACAATCCGCTCGGCTGGGTGATGCCTTTGGCGCAGCGCGAACAATTGGTGGCGATTGCACGACAGCATGATCTGACGATCATCGAAGACGCTGCCTACGCCTTTCTGGTCGATAACCCGCCACCACCGCTGGCGGATCTGGCGCCGGAGCGCACGGTGTACGTCTCGGGGCTTTCGAAAAACATCGCCACGGGCCTGCGCGTCGGCTTCATCGCCGCGCCGCTGAAAATCGTCCCGGCACTGGAACGCATCATCCGCGCCACCACCTGGAACACCCCCGGAGTGATGACCGCGATTGCCTGCGGCTGGCTCGACGACGGCACCGTTACCTGGCTGGAGGCGCAAAAGCGCGCTGACGCCCGGGCCCGTCAGGTGCTGGCCGCGGAAGTCCTGCAAGGCTTGCCGAGCATGGGCCATCCGTCTTCGTATTTCCTGTGGCTGCCGCTGCCGGAAGACGCCCGATCCGATCAGGTGGTGATCGAGCTGATGAAGGCGCAGATTTCGGTCACCAACGCCGAGCCGTTCACCGTGTCGGCCCATGTGCCCCACGCGATCCGGCTGGCGCTGGGCTCGGTGGACATGCTTGTCCTGCGTCAAGCCTTGCTCAAAGTCCGGCAGGTGATCGCGGCTTACCTGTAGCGCAACGCTCCCCGCAGGATTACCCTTGGCGCCGCCGAAGATCTGGATACTCCCGATGAAAAACACCGCGTTACTGCCCCTCGCTCTGATCCTCAGCGCAGGCCTGCTCAGCACAGCCACCTATGCGGCCGGCGACGCCGAGGCCGGCGGCAAAATCTTCCCGCGCCTGTGCGGCGGCTGCCATCAGGTCGGCGAATCCGCCCGCCCGGGATTCGGCCCACAGCTCAACGGTATCATCGGCCGTCCGGCGGGAACGTCGGCGAACTACGTGTACTCCGATGCGATGAAGAACTCTGGCATCACCTGGAACCGCGAAACGCTGACGGCGTATCTGAAGGACCCGAAAGGTGTGGTGCCAGGGACGCGGATGATCTTCTGGGGGCTGAGTGACGAGGAGAAGATCGACAATCTGTTGGCGTATCTTCAGACGTTTCAATCCGAGTAGGACGTGTAGCTCATTCAGCTGCCAGGCTGCCGAAAGAATGGACAAATGGTTCAGAGCTGCCGGCGGCAATTGCCCGTCTGACGACGCGGTTGTGGACCCAACTGAAAACCAATACTTGAAGTGACTCATGAGGCGCTGTGCCGATGGCGCTTCATGAAAAATGTCGTGGCTGATACTAATGTGCCACTATCTCCGGTAGAGTGTGCGCCGCCCGAGAGATGGATCCCGGGCGTTTACCCATGGAGTCTTGCAGTGAAATACCTCAGCAAAGTCGTCGCCGCCGCACTGTTCGGTGTGGTTCTGGCAGGTTGCACCGGCACCCCGATGAACACCAAACAATACGACAGCAGCCAGTACACCGTGATTGGCCACAGCGAAGCCACCGCTACCGGTCTGCTGCTGTTCGGCGTGATCCCGATCCGCCAGAACAGCCGTTTCGTCCGCGCACAGGATGCCGCGATCAAAGCCCGCGGCGGCGATGCGATGATCAACACCCAGGTTCAGGAAAACTGGTTCTGGGCATGGGTTCTGACCGGCTACACCACCAAAATCTCCGGTGACGTGGTCAAGCTGAAAACCGCTCAGTAAGCGACGGTTGGATGTGAAAAAGCCCGGCTGATCAGGCCGGGCTTTTCTTTGTCTTGCGAAAGAGCGTTCAGGTCATGCGACGCGACGTTCGATCAGACGATCCGAGCCACCTTCAGCTACGCGACGTTCCAGCAGACGATCAGCGCCACCTTCAGCTACGCGACGTTCGATCAGACGATCCGAGCCACCTTCGGCAACGCGACGTTCTTGCAGACGCTCAGCGCCACCTTCGGCAACGCGACGTTCTAGCAGACGATCCGAGCCACCTTCAGCTACGCGGCGTTCTTGCAGACGATCCGAGCCACCTTCGGCAACGCGACGTTCCAGCAGACGATCCGAACCCCCCTCAGCTACACGGTGTTCGATCAACCGATCCGAACCGCCTTCGGCGATCAGGGTGTGAGCGGGTTTGGCTGCAAAAGCGTTGACTGCAAGAACCGAGAAAGCGATGCCGAGAAGGATTTGGCGTTTCATGATCGTGTGCTCCGGGGTGTTGTTTGTTGGGTATGGAGCCGATCTTACGCCCGGGATTTTTTATGAGAACTTCATTGGCGTGATGGTGACTATCGATGCCGGCGATGGATGCCCAAGCCCCGGTTCACGGGGCGGTTGCCCGGATACATAGCTCGCCGGTGGCGCGAGTCAGGGCCAGTTCGTGCAGTGCATCTTGAGTCAAACCGCTACGTGCCTTGGCCAGCCATACCGGGCAGTTCGGGTCGTGGCGATAGGGCGAGAAGTCGGCGTATTGCTGCAACAGGCGGGATTGCAGCTCATCCAGGCGCGGCCGAATCTGCTTGCCCAGATCCGGACGCGGCGTGTCCGGCGCAGCACCGGCCGCTTGCCACTTCGCGAGCAAACCGTATTGCACCAGTTTGTTGGCTTCCATTTGCGCGGCGATCAATTGCGCGACGTCTTCCGGGTCGAGTTTGCGTTCGGTGGCCAGCGTTCGGGCATTGGCAATGACCTGGGCTTCGCGGGGACTGTCCTGGATCGGCTTGCCACTGTCCCATTTGGTCAGGGCGACGAGGTCGCCGATGTTCAGGCGTTCGTTCAGGGTTGCCACCAATGGCTGCAGAGTCTTGGGAGCTGGAGAGGGCGCGGCTGCGCCGGCGATACCGGCACACAGAGACAAAAGAACGACTGCAGATAAACGCAAGGCGCGAGGCATGGGGCATGATCTCAATGGTTATGAACAAGCCTGCGGTTTATCACGGTTATGCAGAAGAGGGCACCTGCAACTTGCATTCAACTCCCTTCGTTGGCGACCGATACAGGCTTGTCTCTATTAATGGCTCGGTGGTGATCTCCGAGAAAAAAAGGAATTTCGATGCTGCGCAATCTGATGTCACTGATGATTTTCTTTGTGTGTTCAACCGCTGTTGCCGAGACGGAGCCGCCCGGTACTGACTCGTTCAATCAATACCTCACGGCATACTGGGACGGACAAGCGTTGTCGAAAGAGCTTCTGTTGATGGCGACCGAAGACTCGCCGGACAAGGCAAAAGCGAAAGTTGTGGGTGAAAAAATTCTTGAGAACAAAAACAAGGCTGAACGCTACCTGGCTCAGTCCATCACCGAAGGTAATGCCGCCGCTGTATTTTACAAAGCGCGGATGACAGAGTTCGGCGACCCGATGAATCCCGATCTGCAACAAAAACGTGAGAAGGCCTGCGCCCTCTATGGCGACTCCGCCAGAAAAGGTCTGCTGGTCGGCGCCATCGTTTATGCAAAGTGCAGTGACACGGTTCCCAAGACGCCTCGTTACGACGAGAGCCGGATGCTTTTGCGCAATGTGTTGAACGCCGAGGATGCCTACCTGGGCTATTACCCGTTTGCTGTTAGCCATGCGTACTGTTTCGAACGCACGGTTGAACCACCCAAGACGGATGAAGATCCATTCGCACGGATAAGATTGTTGGGGCAACCGACGTTGCTTGAAGCGCAACAGGCACGTGCCGAAGGCTTCTATTATCTGGCCGCCGATTACTCGTCCCCTGTCAGCGCTCAATCGCAACAGGATCTGCAGCACGCACTTGAAGCCGGGTGCCAGACAGACGGTTTACGGCTGCAAAAAAAGAGTCAAAACCCGAAGCAGCCATAGCTGGGGGTGAGGGAAAACAATCAGCGATGAGGATGAATCTGTCGAGCCTTGAGGGGCGCAGATGAAAACTTCTGCAATATCCGAGAAGTTCATTGCTCATCGCTCGGAACTCGCCGAAGCTACCCTCAATCTGTTCCCGGCTGTCGAGATGGATCTCCCTGCAATGCAAACCACCGCCCCAACACCGCTCTGGAAAACCTACTTGCTGTTCCTCGCCCCGATGGTGCTGTCGAACTTCCTGCAGTCGATGTCGGGTACGGTCAACAGCATCTACATCGGCCAGATGCTCGGCACTCAGGCGCTGGCGGCGGTGTCGGGGATGTTTCCGATCATCTTTTTCTTCATCGCGCTGGTCATCGGTCTGGGGGCCGGGGCCGGGGTGTTGATCGGGCAGGCGTGGGGCGCGCGCGAGTCGCACATGGTGAAGGCGATCGCCGGGGCGACGCTGTTGCTGGGGGTGTTGATCGGGCTGGTGGCGGCGGTGTTTGGCAGTGTGTTCGCGCGTCAGGCGCTGCAGGGGTTGGGCACGCCGGCGGATGTGCTGGATGACGCGGTGGCCTATGCGCGGGTGATGATGTGGACGTTGCCGTTTGTGCTGGTGTACGTGCTGTTCACTCAGCTGTTGCGCGGGGTGAGCGACACGCTGTCACCGATGCTGGCGCTGCTGCTGTCGACCATTGTCGGTCTGGCGCTGACCCCGGCGTTCATTCGCGGCTGGATCGGCTTGCCGCAACTGGGGATCCAGAGCGCGGCGGTTGCAGGTCTGGCCGGCACGCTGACATCGATGGCGTGGCTGTCATGGAGTCTGATTCGCAAGGGCCATCCGCTGGCGCCGGACCGGGAGTTCTTCGCGGCGCTGCGCCTGGACGGCGAGATTCTCGGCAAGGTGTTGCGCATCGGCCTGCCGACCGGGGTGCAGATGATTGTGCTGTCGCTGTCGGAGCTCGTCATTCTGGCGCTGGTCAACCAGCACGGCTCCCAGGCGACGGCGGCCTATGGCGCGGTGACGCAGATCGTCAACTACGTGCAGTTTCCGGCGCTGTCGATTGCGATCACCGCGTCGATCCTCGGTGCCCAGGCAATCGGTGCCGGGCGGCTGGAGCGGATGGGGCCGATCCTGCGCACCGGGCTGTGGATCAACGTGTGCCTGACCGGTGGCTTGATCGTGCTCGGTTATCTGTTGTCGCACTGGCTGCTGGGGCTGTTCCTGACCGAAGACTCGACCCGGGCGATGGCCGAGCACTTGCTGCACATCATGCTGTGGAGCCTGTTGATCTTCGGCTTCCAGGCGATCGTCGGCGGCATCATGCGCGCCAGCGGCACGGTGCTGGTGCCGGTGGCCATCGCGATCATTTGCGTGGTCGGCGTGCAATTGCCGGCGGCGTACTGGCTGGACGGGCAGTTTGGTTTGCAGGGTGTGTGGATGGCGTTTCCGGTAGCGTACCTCGGGATGCTGGTCTTGCAGACGCTGTACTACAAACGGGTCTGGCAGCATCAGAAGATCGAGCGGCTGGTTTGAATGAATAACCGGTGTGGGCGCTGGCATTAGCGTCGGATGTTTGCTTAAGTCAGTCGAGGTCCACCGAGGCACCGGAGCATCCCATGTCGATTCGATTGTTGTTGGCTGCCGTGTGTTGCCTGATCGTCATGCCGGCGGCGCAGGCCGTGGAGTACACCCGGGTCAACACCACCGCCAGCCAGATCAGTTTCACCTACAACCAGATGGGCTCGCGGATGTACGGCACGTTCGGCAAGTTCGACGCGACGCTGGATTTCGACACTGCGAATCTGAGCAACGCCCGCACCACGTTGCACATCGACCTCACCAGCATCGACGCCGGCAGTGAAGACGCCAACACCGAGCTGGTGAAACCCGCATGGTTCGACACGCAAAAATTCCCGGTGGCGGTGTTTGAATCGACCCGTTTCAGCCGGGTCGATGACAACCACTATCTGGTTGCCGGCCAGCTCACGCTCAAAGGCATCACCCATGAAGTACAGGTGCTGGTGCATGTGAAACCGGACAGCAGCATCGGCATCTTCGACGGTGAACTGGTGCTCAAGCGCGATGCCTTCGGCCTCGGTGCCGGGGAGTGGGCCGACACCGTGGTTTCGAACGACATCGCGATCAAGTTCAAGGTGGTTGCACCGGCCCAGTGAGCGGCCTCAATACGCCCGCCAGTGCCCCGGCACCCAGCGCCATTGGTTGCCGGCCCAGCGGTAATGCCCGGCGACCCAGTGATAACCCGGCGCAGGCATGGCCGGTACGACCTCCACCACCGGCGGTGGGCGATGCGGGCGCACCGGTTCGACGACGCAGCCCGACAGTGTGATTGCCACCAGCGAGGCGGCGAGCAAGGTTTTTATGGTTTTCGACATGATGATTTTCCTGGTGTATGACGTTGGCGGGCTGGCGAGCGATCAACGCACCCAATGACCTTCAATCCAGTACCAGTTCGGCCCGCGCGCCTGCCAGTGGCCCGGTTCCCAGCGTTCGCCGTGGTGACGTACCGGTTGCCAGTGACCGGGCATCCAGACATAACCCCGGCCTTCCCAGCGCCAGTGGCCGCGATCCCATGCATAACCAGGCCGTGGGCCGGGCATCGGTTCCATGCGCATCGGTGGCGGTGCTTCGCGGATGATCATTTCGGGTTGGGCAAACACAGGGGAACTGGCCAGCGTGGCCAGCGTCACCGGCACCAGCAGCAGGGCTTTTCGCCATTTGAACAGGGAACGCAGAACGTTCATGACAACTCCTCAGGGCCTGCGTCGGGAATTGAACGCAGCTGAAGAATTGGACGCCAAATCGGCGAAATATCCGTTCTCGGGCAGATGAAATTTTTGTCAGGCTTGCACAGGGTATGATGTCGCGGTTCGCCGGCCGCTCAACCCGCCCGGCAACTTGTGTTTTACCGCCGGAGTTCACCCGTCATGCCCCGCATCACCCACTACAAATCCCCGTGCCCCGAAGGCGTCAACAGCCAGATCCTGCAAATGGTGGTCGATTACCTGACCGACATCAGCGCCATCGGTCTGGGCCCGAGCAACCTGCTGTACAACGTTTATCAATACGCGGTCGGCTACGAAGTGCATTTGTATCTGGAGGCGCTGAACGGCGAGAAGGGCACCGAAGTGGAACTGCTGGTGGCCACTGATGAGGATGACCCGGAGCAGGTGATCGGCTTCCTGTTGTACTTGCCGGTGCAGGGCGATTGGGAGGCATGCAATGTGGCGTATCTGGCGGTCCGGCAGCCGTACCGACGTCAGGGTGTGGCCCGGGCTTTGATCGCCGACATGGTGACGCGTTACCCCCATGCCGAGTTGACGTGCAGCGTGGGTAAAGTCCCGTATTTCGAGGCGCTGGGCTTTGAAGTGCTGGGCCAGCTGGAGACTCAGGTGCTGATGAGCACCCGGCATTACCGCAGCAACGGCTTGCGCGGCTTCATCGACACCACGCCGATCTACCGCTCGCTGGAAGTGCAGCAGATTCACACCTACCTCCTGCACAAACATGGCAAGCGGGCGATGGTCGATGCCGAAAAACAGCGCGACCGGCACCTGGATCAAGTCACGCGCCATACCGAGGAATTTGTCCGCCAGCGCCTGACCGTGCACTGATCCGGCCAACGGCAAAAAGCCCTTGTTGCGATGACGGCAACAAGGGCTTTTTTGTGCCCGTGATTTCAGGACAGCTTCACGTTCATGGTGATCCGCGCCGTGAACACTTTCTTGCCCTCGGCATCGTGAATGTCGACCGGCACGATCTTGTCGCCTTCGGTCTGCCAGTCCAGTCCTTCGCCATTGGCCACGGCGGTCACGTCGGATTTGGCTTTGGCCAGGTACTCGACCGTCATGCCCTTTGGAATCCAGCGTGCGCCGGCGGGAATCGACACGTCGGTCATCATCCCGGCGGCCAGCTCGGCGGCGTTGCACATGGCGATGGCGTGGACGGTGCCAAGGTGGTTGGTGATCTCGCGGCGAAACGGCACTTGTACAGTCGCCGAGCCTGCCCGCAGCTCGCTGACCAACGGATTGATGCTGCTGAAATACGGCGCGACCTGACAGGCCATCTGGCTGAACGCTTGTGGGCCGGCGCTGGTGAACATGGCGAGAAACTGACTCATGGGAAATCCTCGTGATTGGATGAATTTACAGAATGATATTCCGTTACAGAATATTGTTCTGTAACGGAACGGTATTCTGTCAGCGGGAAATCTGTCAACCTAGGCGCGTTTCGATTACCGGCACGGGTGTGCCTTTCAACAGGATTTACCAGGCCTTCAACCCCATGGACACCGCAGATCTACTCGAGCGCAGCTACCCCGGACGACGGGCCGAACTCAAGCGCGACATCTTTCGCAAAGCCTTGCGCCTGTTCAATGAACAAGGTATCGAGGCCACGACCATCGAAATGATCAGGGCCGAGTGCGACACCAGTGTCGGCGCGATCTACCACCATTTCGGCAACAAGGAAGGGCTGGTGGCCGCGTTGTTTTTTACCGCACTGGAAGATCAGGCGCGTTTGCGCGATGCGTATCTGGCCGACGCGACGACCACCGAAGAGGGCGTGCAGGCCCTGGTTTTCAGTTATGTGGACTGGGTCGAGAACCAGCCTGAATGGGCGCGATTCCAGTACCACGCGCGTTATGCCGTGACCCGGGGGCCGCACAAGGACGAACTCGCCGCTCGCAACAAGACCCGCAATCTGGGGCTGCGCACCTGGCTGGCCGAATCCGGGCGCGCCGCCGAACTCAACGATTGCCCGGCCGAATTGCTGCCATCGCTGATCGTCGGTCAGGCCGACAGCTATTGCCGGGCGTGGTTGTCGGGAAGAGTGCAGGGCAGTCCGAAGGCTTATCGCGAGCTGCTGGCGCAAGCCGCGTGGCGTTCGATCCGTCGCGAACCGGAGCGCTGATTTTCGGAGACAAAAAAAGAGCCTCAAGACTCTTTGATGGGGAGGAAGTAGAGCCCGTGAGGCTCAAGATGCGCATGAACAAGGTGCGGGCTTGATTGGGGTTCAGGACACCCGCACCTACGCAGCGGTTTGGCAAACCAAGCGACTGCGTATCTCCATCCTAGGAAGGTGCACGGACGGTCTCAAGTACCGTCAGTCACTTGCTTTTGCGGCATTGGCGGCGGCCCTTTCGACCATCGCTGCGATGCTCGCAGACAGCTCCTCACGGGCCTCGGCCGGGCTGATTTCGCCGGTGGCCGCCGCTTGGGACAACGCCTCGGCGGCGCCGAGCATGGCACGCAATCCCGCCTGGGTAATGTCACCACCGTCAGCGAACGGCGACAGCACACTGCGGCATTTCTCCAGGAAAACCGCCTCGTATTCGCGTTTGATCTTCTCCAGTTCCGGCGTGCTGGCCAGGGCGGCGATCACCCCCGGAATCTCGTTGCCCTGGGTCAGCACGCAATCGACATACGCCGTGGCAATCACCGTCGCGGTGCCACTCAGGGTCGCCTCGGCATCGGCCAGCGCCGCATCCATCAACGCCGTCTGGCGCCTGTCGAAATCCTGATACAGCGCAGCCAGCAAACCGGCGCGGGTGATGAAGTGGTCATACACCACCGGTTTGGTCACGCCGGCCTTTTCCGCCAGGTAACCCAGCGTCAGGGCATCGGTGCCTTCTTCGCGAATCAATTGCCAGGCCATGTCGAGCAACTGGCGCTGACGGTCTTCCCGGGACAGGCGTCGGCGCGGTTGAGCGGGTTCGGGGATTTCAGTGGTTGACATTGCTTATATACCAAACGTAACTTACTGAAGGTAACTTACTAACTGTAGCTTACCAAGTGTAACTTATCGAAAGGATAAGCCCTTGGTCAGCAATCACCAACCGGAGATTTCCCCCATGCATGCATTGATTGTTGTAGACCATGATGATCCCCGCTCGCTGACTCATGGGCTGGCGCATCAGATTGCCAAAGGCCTGTCGGAGAGTGATTCGTCCAACACCTTCGAAATCGCTGACCTGCACGCCGAGGCATTCGATCCGCGTTTCGGTGTGGCCGACTGGGCCGTGCACCACCGCGAGTCCGCACCGCCGGCAGACGTTCTGGCCGAGCAAGCGCGAATCGATCGCGCTGATGCGCTGGTGCTGGTCTATCCGGTTTTCTGGTGGTCGATGCCGGCCCTGCTCAAAGGCTGGATTGAGCGGGTGTTCAGCAATGGCTGGGCGTTTGATTTCGACGGCGATTCGACCCTGAAAAAACTCGGACGACTGCGTGTGCAGTTGGTCGCACTCGGCGGGGCGGATGCACGTACTTACGAACGCCACGGCTACGGCGCGGCGATGAAGGCGCAGATCGATCACGGCATCTTCGATTACTGCGGTGCAACGGTGACGGGCTCGGCGTTGTTGCTGGAGTCCGAGTCGGGCGATCCTGCGATCCAGCTGCAGGCAGCGCGCGAACTCGGACAAGGGCTGTTTCGCTGAAGCTCTTTGCGAACGGTTTCAGCGAGTGCCCGGCCAGCCGGCTTTTTCGAGAGCGGCGAGCAGGGTGGCGGCATCCAGCCCCAGCACCGAATGCCCGTTGCCTTCGGTGCTGTCGCTGGCCAGCAAGGCGTTGATGATCGCCTCTTCAACGGCCTCGGTCGCCGCCAGAAACAGCTCGCTGATGTGGTCGTTGTTGACCATCCGCAAGCCGTCGCAGGTGGGCGCGCCTTTGCCCTCGTAGGCGGCGGGCGGGATGTGGCCGTTGCCAGTGGCGAAGGCGAGGAAGATGTCACCGCTGTGGTCTTCGTTGCCACCTCCGGTACGCGCCAGACCGAGACTGGCCCGTTGCGCCAGCCGCGTGCATTGATGCGGCAGCAACGGTGCATCGGTGGCCAGGCACACCACGATCGAACCCATGCCCGGGTGCGGCAGCGAAGCGCGCAGGAACGGCGAATCCACCTGTTCCATGTACCGCCCGACCGGGTAGCCATCGACCCGCAGTTCGCTGCGAATCCCATGGTTGGCCTGGACGATGGCGCCCACCGTCCAGCCGCCCTGAGCCTTGCTCAAGCGGCGCGACGCGGTGCCGATCCCGCCCTTGAATTCATGGCAGATCATGCCGCTGCCACCGCCCACTGCGCCTTCCTGCACCGGGCCGTCAACGGCATTGCTCATCGCCTCGGCCACGTGCCCGGGCTTCACGTGAAAGCCGTTGATGTCGTTGAGCAATCCATCGAAGGTCTCCAGCACCACGGGCATGTTCCAGTAGAGACGACCGTCGTCCGGTTGCTGCGCTCGATCCAGTTCGATCAAGGCGTCGCGTACTACGCCGAGGCTATGGGTGTTGGTGAAGGCGATCGGACTGGTCAGCAGGCCGGCTTCGCGAATCCATTCCAGCCCCGTCGCATCACCGTTGCCGTTGAGTACGTGAACACCGGCAAAACACGGTTGCGCATTGGTCGATCCGGCGCGAGGTTCGATCAGGGTGACGCCGCTGCAGACATCACGACCGCTGGCGCTGCGGCCGCGCACATTGCTGTGGCCGACCCGCACGCCGGGTACGTCGGTGATGGCGTTGAGCGGGCCGGGCTGCAGTTGGCCGATGCGGATGTGGAGATCGCGGGCTCTTGGTTTCATGGTGTTTTCTTCTCTGTTCAATGTTGATTATTGGCCGTTCTTGACCTTGCTCCAGACCCGCGTGCGTACCCGCTCGGTGGCTTTGGGCAGGGGCTCGAGGGTGAACAGCGTGGCCATCGCCGTGGCCGACGGATACACCGCCGGGTTGTCGCGGGTGGCTTCGCCGACCAGCGCGGTGGCGGCCCGATTGCCGTTGGGGTAAGACAGGTGATCGCTGACCGGCGCAATCACCTCGGGCCGCAGCAGGTAGTCGATGAACGCCAGGCCCTGGGTCGGATGCGGTGCGTCCTTGAGCAGCACCAGCGTGTCGAACCACACCGGCGCGCCTTCCTTCGGCAGGCTGTACTGGATCTTCACGCCGTTGCCGGCCTGCTCGGCGTTGGTCTTGGCTTCGAGCATCGCGCCGGACCAGCCGACTGCCACGCAGATGTTGCCGTTGGACAGATCACTGATGAATTTGGAGGAATTGAAGTAGGCGATGTGCGGGCGCAGTTTCAGCAGCAGCGCTTCGGCTTTCTGATAGTCCTCGGCGCTGGTGCTGTTGGGCGGCAGGCCAAGATAGTGCAACGCGACCGGGAGCATTTCCGACGGCGAGTCAAGCATCGCCACGCCGCACTCGCCGAGCTTGGCCAGGTTCTCTTCCTTGAACACCAGATCCCAGGAATCCACCGGGGCCTTGTCGCCCAGCGCGGCGCGCACCTTGTCGACGTTGTAGCCGATGCCGTTGGTGCCCCACAGATACGGCACGGCGTACTGGTTGCCGGGGTCGTTGTTGGCCAGTTTGCGCAGCAGATCGTTGTCGAGGTTCTTCCAGCCCGGCAGTTGATCGCGGGGCAGCGGGGCGAGGGCGCCGGCCTTGATCAGGGTCGGCAGGCTGAAGTTGCTCGCCACCACCACGTCGTAGCCGCTGCGGCTGGTCATCAGTTTGCCTTCCAGCACTTCGGCGCTGTCGAAGGTGTCGTAGACCGGTTCGATACCGCTGTCACGCTTGAAGTCATGCAGGGTGTTCGGGCCGATGTAGTCGTACCAGTTGTAGACATGCACGCTCGGCGCATCGGCCGCCTGCGCGCTCAGTGCTGCGGACAAAACGCCCATCAGACCCAGGTTGATATACCCACGATGACCACGCATGATGCGGCACTCCTGGCCTGTTGGCAGGCCGGTGATGAACAGGAGTGGTCAGCCTATCGGGCGGGCTGCGCCACACCCATTCCCATCATGGGTTACTCGAAAGGGGTAGTGCGTGGACGCGTTGCTGCAGGAATTGCCGGTGCATCAGAGTCTGTCGCGAGTGTTCGCCACGGTGGGGCAGGACGGTTTCTGGCGGGCGCTGGTCGATACGCTGCGATTGCTGGTGCCGCTGGACAATGCGCTGGTGGCGGTGATGCAGGCGGGGCGGCCGCCGCAGTTGCTGATCGACTTCGACAGTCAGGGCCGTGCCGACGAGCAGGAAGAACTGGCCGGTTACTGTGCCGGCATGTACCTGCTTGATCCCTTCTACCAGGCCGCCGTCTCCGGGATCGCCGACGGTTTGCACAGCCTCGCGTCCGTGGCGCCGGACCAGTTTCTGCACAGCGAGTACTACCTGAGCTACTTCCGTTCTGTGGTCGGCGCGGATGAACTGCAATTTCTGGTCAACACCGATGACGGTGTGCTCGGCTTGTCGATGGGCCGGGCGACGGCGTTCGGTTTGCAGGAGCAGGGGCGTCTGCTCTGCGTGCGGGACTGGGTGCTGTCAGCAATGCGTCGGCATGTGCAATTGATGCCGCCGCAAGGCGCAGTCGTTGAGGCGCCGGTCGGTGATCTGGCCGCATTGCTGGATCGTTTCGACGCCCGCCTGACCGTGCGCGAAATCGATACGGCGCGCCTGATTCTTCAGGGCTTTTCCAGCAAGGCCATCGCCCAGCGCATGAACATATCGCCGGAGACCGTGAAGGTGCATCGGCGCAATCTCTATCACAAGCTCAATGTCACCGGGCATGGCGAATTGTTTGCGCTGGTGTTGCGGCCGCGCTGACCAGGTCAGCCGATCTGCTTGAACAGCAGCGCCTTCAGGCCGCTTTCAGGATCGACGTCGGGAAACTCCGGCGGATTTTCCAGCCGTTGCTCGAAACGCAGGCTCGGCGCCTCCTGGGTCACGCCGTCGATCAGGAAATCCGAACCGAACGAAGGATCGTTCATGCACGCCAGCACCGTGCCCTGTGCCGTCAGCAGTTCCGGCAGGCGGCGCAGTACGCGCTGGTAATCCTTGGTCAGCAGAAAACTGCCTTTCTGGAACGACGGCGGGTCGATGATCACCAGATCGTACGGGCCGCTGTTGATCACCTTGCCCCAGGATTTGAACAGGTCGTGGCCGAGGAAACTGACCTTGCTCAGGTCATGCCCGTTCAGGCGGTGATTGTCGCGGCCCCGGCTCAGCGCGGCGCGGGACATGTCGAGGTTGACCACATGGCTGGCGCCGCCCTCGATGGCCGCCACCGAAAAACCGCAGGTGTAGGCGAACAGGTTCAGCACCCGTTTGCCCGCCGCTTGTTCGCGCACCCAGTTACGCCCGTAGCGCATGTCGAGGAACAGCCCGGCGTTCTGCTTGCGGCCCAGATCCACGCGGTATTTCAGCCCGCCCTCGACGATGGTCATCTCATCAATCTCTTCCCCCAGCAGCCATTCGGCAGTGCTTTGCGGCAGGTATCGGTGCTGGATCAGCAGGGTGTGGGCGCCGGACTGCTGCCATGGCGCCGAGCCGGTGATTTCCAGCAGCAGGCGCTTGAGGTCTTCCAGCTGCGAAGCCTCGGGTTCCTTGAACAGCGACACCAGCACCACGCCTTGCAGCCAGTCCACGGTGACCTGTTCCAGCCCCGGCCAGCAACGCCCGCGCCCGTGGAACAGACGCCGGGTTTCGGCCGGTGCCGAAGTCAGCGCAGTGAGCAGGTGGGCGTGGAGAACGGCGAGGGCTTGAGGGTTCATCAATCGGGATCGGCCAGCAAAAGGGCGGGCATTTTAACCACAAATGCGCCATGGCGATGGTCCGCCGACCGACGTTATCGAAAAGACCTGTATCAAAAATGAATTTATGTACGAGGCGCCGCTCATACCAGATAAGCAGCGGGATCATGCCGCTAAATCGTTCATGCAATTCAGGGAGTGCCAGTTCATGTGTCCAATTCCGACGTCGAGCGCGCACCTTCCTGGCGGGTTGATTCTGGTAGTGGAAGACGATCCGTTGATTCTGGAGTTTCTGTGCGAAATTCTTCAGGAGGAAGGTTTCAAGGTCGAGCCGCAGACCAGTGCCGATGCGGCGTCGCTATACCTGGAAAAGCACGCGCCGGAAGTCGCGCTGCTGCTCACCGACATCACCATGCCCGGCACCCTCAATGGGGCGGACCTGGCCAATCTGGTGGGCGAACGCTGGCCGGAAAAACCGGTGATGGTCATGTCCGGTTATGAAACGCCGGAGACCTCCGGCGTCCGCCATCCGGTGGCGTTCATCAAGAAGCCCTGGGCCATCGGCCAGTTGCTCGATTGTGTGGACGACGCGTTCAAATCCAAGGCGCCGCGTTTGCACTGAGGCCAGCGGCAAATGCTACATTGCCGGGCACATTTGCCCGGCTCTGCCTAAGGATGCGATCCCTTGTCCGCTCAAGATGCTGTTTTCAATCGCGCGTTCGGCGCGTTCCTGTTCGACATGGACGGCACCGTCCTCAACTCCATCGCCGCCGCCGAGCGGATCTGGGCTGCCTGGGCCGAGCGTCATGGCGTGGATGTCGAGACGTTCCTGCCGACCATCCATGGCGTGCGCGCCATCGATACCATCACGCGTCTGAACTTGCCGGGCGTGGACGCCGAGGCGCAAGCGGCGTTCATCACCCAAGCGGAAATCGAAGACGTTGAAGGCATTGTCGAGATTCCTGGTGCGGCGGCGTTTCTCAAGTCGTTGCCGGCAAATCAGTGGGCCATGGTGACTTCGGCGCCACGGGATCTGGCGTTGCGGCGGATGGCGGCGGCGGGGATTCCCGAGCCTGCGGTGATGATCACGGCCGAAGATGTGAGCGCCGGCAAACCTGATCCGGCCGGTTACCGACTGGCTGCCAGGCGTCTGGGGCTGGACCCGGTCGATTGCCTGATATTCGAAGATGCGATCGTCGGTATTCAGGCGGCTGAAGCGGCGGGTGCGCCGTTGATGATCATTACCGCCACTCACCAGCATCCGGTCGAGACGCGGCACGCGACCATCGCCAGTTACTGCGACGTTACGCTGAGCATCGACAGCGACGGCCAGTTGCGTCTGCAACCTCAGTAAACCCCCGGCAACAACCGCCAGCTGCGTGCGCAATAGGCATCGTATTCGGCGCCGAACCGGGTGCGCAGCAGGGCCTCTTCTGAGTGGATACGGGCAATCAGCGGGATCAGGGTCAACGCTGCCAGCAGGATCCCGACCACCGACCGAAACGCCAACGCCCAGCCTAAAGCATTGACGACCAGCCCCAGATAGCTGGGATTGCGCAGATGCGTGTAGATGCCATCGGTCACCAGACGATGCCCCGGTTGAATCGCCACCAGGCCGCTGAACCGATGCCCCAGCACAAACACCGGCCACAACCGCAACGCACCGCCGGCAATGAACAGCAACGCTCCCAGCCAGCGGGTGCCTTCGCGACCAATGGTCCAGAAACCGATGCGGTCGCAGTAAGCCGGCAGAAACGCACTGACCAGACCGATCACGCCGAACGCCGGGATCACCCAGCGATTGGCCCGGTCTTCACGTTCACCGGAGCTCAGGTTCACTTCGCTGAACAACGACACCACCACCATCACCAACGTCGCCAGGGTCACGACCACCAAGGCCCCGTGGGAAAAGAACACCGCCACGCCACCGATGCCCCACATCGCCAGACCCAGATAGGCAAGAGTGGCAAGCACCGCGACGACGGTCATTTGCGCTGACATTTTCATAGGCACCTCACGGCTGATCCGTTCAGTGTAGATCCCGGCACGATCCCCGGCGTTCAACGTTGGGGGCGGGGTGAACTAAGCTTCAGGCAGGGACGTTCACCTTGCATTCGTCCACGCTCCGGCGCAGCGGTCGTCCGGACGTGACCTCAACAGGAGCCCGCCATGTTGCACATCCGCACGCCGTTGATCCTCCATCCGACCCTGTCGACCACCTCCCGGCGTATCTGGCTGAAACTGGAAAACCTGCAACCCAGCGGCTCCTTCAAGCTGCGGGGCATGGGGCTGTTGTGCAGTCAGGCGGCGGCGCAGGGCAAGCGCAAAGTCGTCTGCCCGTCCGGCGGCAATGCCGGCCTCGCCACGGCGGTGGCGGCGGCCAGCCTGGGTCTGCAAGCCTGCATCGTGGTGCCGCACACCACCCCGGAAGCGACCCGCGCGCGCATCCGCCGCACCGGCGCCGAAGTCATTGTGCATGGCAAGGTCTGGGACGAGGCCAACCAGCGCGCCCGTGAATTGGCCGGTGCGACGGACACCGAATATGTTCCGGCCTTCGACCACCCGGTGTTGTGGCAAGGGCACAGCACGATGATCGATGAAATCCTCGAAGACTGCCCGCAGGTCGACACGGTGGTCACTTCTGTGGGCGGCGGGGGACTGCTGGCAGGGATCCTTACCGGACTGCTGCGCCATGACCGGCGTGACTGCCGGATCATCGCCTGCGAAACCCGCGGCGCCGCCTCGTTTGCCGCCGCCGTCGAGGCCGGTCACCCGGTGCGTCTGAGCAAGATCGACACCGTCGCCACCTCCCTGGGTGCCGCTCAGGTAGCGGATTGGCCGGTGCAGCACATCGGCGAGTTCGATCACGAATGCCTGGTGCTGTCCGATGACGACGCGATCATGGGCGTGGTGCGTTACGCCAGTGATTTGCGGCAACTGGTGGAGCCGGCGTGCGGGGTGTCGCTGGCGGTGGCCTACCTCGATCACCCGGCGTTGGCGGGGGCTCGGGATGTGGTGATTGTGGTGTGTGGCGGGGTGAGTATCAGTGCGCAGTTGGTGGCGGGGTGGGCGCGTTTCGGGATTTGAATGCTCGGATTTCTGCGTCGACCGCTTTCCCTCACCCCAGCCCTCTCCCGGAGGGAGAGGGGGCCGACCGAGGTGTATTGAGGGATACATCGACCTGAAAAACCGAGTCGATTATGGATTCACTGCAGATCTTTCAGGTCGATGTATTACGGCAATATCCCCCAATCAGTTCCCTCTCCCTCTGGGAGAGGGCTAGGGTGAGGGCGCTTTCCGGATCAGGACCGCGATCTCAAATCCTCTGCGATCCTGACAATCTGCTCCAACACATCCCCCATCTGCCGAATCACCTCCAGATTACTGAACCGCACCACCTCAATCCCAAGCCGCTGAAGATAGAGCGTACGCCGCCGATCATGAACCTCTCCCGCCTCCTCATAGTGCTGCCCCCCATCCAGCTCCACCGCCAACCTCAACTCTACGCAATAAAAATCCAGCACAAACGGTGGGATCGGCACCTGCCGCCGAAACTTCAGTCCCGCCACCTGCCGCGCACGCAGCCGTTGCCAGAGCATCTGCTCGCAATCGGTCTGGCTGGCGCGTAAACGGCGGGCGAACCGGCGTTGGTCGAGGGTAGGGCGATTTTGCATGCTTCACGTCCTTGTGAAGTGGGATGAAAAATTCACTGTAGACCGGACAAACCGTCAGTGCCAGATCAACCTGATTATGGATTCACACTAGATTTTTCAGGTCGCTGCATCACGTCAATATCCCCCGATCAGTTCCCTCTCCCTCGGGGAGAGGGTTAGGGTGAGGGGCCAGCAGATTATCTGGCGCCCGAGATGTCCGGCCCCGTCAGCATCGTCCTGAATGTCTCCACCAACGGCCGCAAATTGACCCGGTGCCACGCCGCCCACAACGGCGTGGTAAACGCCAGCCACGGCACTTCCCGCAACACCACACCTGGCGGCGCGTTGTGGCTCAGGCCTTTCTGGATCATCGCAATCCCGAGCCCCGAAGCGACCAGCCCCAGCGCGGTGAACGGCTCGGTCGCCTGCATCCGCACATCCGGGGTGAAGCCAGCGCGCAGGCAGGCGCTCAGGAAGTCGTCGCGCGCCTCCTGGCGCGGTTGCACGCCGATCCACTCCTGAGTGGCCAGATCCTGTGGGGTCAGCGATGCCTGTGCGGCCAGTGGATGCTGCTCCGGCAGCGCCAGCAGCATCGGGTCGTCCAGCACCTGAAAGCCCAGCAAGTCAGGATCGTCGGTCGTCGGCGGTTCGCTGACCAGGGCGATATCGAGGCTACGCTGACGCAGCCCTTCGAGCTGTTCGGCGGAGTTGAGGTTGTACAGCGCGACATGCACATTCGGTCGATCCACCCGCAGCACGCGCAAGGCGTTGGGCAGGACGCCCGCGTGCATGGCGTTCTCGATGTAGCCGATGCACAAGCCACCTTCCTCTCCACGGCCCAGGCGTTTGCCGAGGGATTCGAGGCGATTGGCGTGGGTCAGCAGGGCGCGGGTTTCGGCGAGAAACGTCTGGCCGTCACGGGTCAGGCGGATACGTTGCTGGCTACGTTCGAACAGGGTCAGGCCCAGGCGTTCTTCAAGCTGGGCGATCTGCCGGCTCAGGGGCGACTGGGAAATGTGCAGGCGCTCGGCGGCGCGGCCGACGTGTTCTTCCTCGGCGACGGCGACGAAGTAACGCAATTGGCGGATGTCGATCATGTCAGACCTTCAGGGACTCAAGTGCTGCGGATTATGTCTTGGACGGTCTGAGTGGCGCAATCTAGGATCTGCTCAACGGTCAACCACGACCCAGACACTACGAGGAAATCCCCAATGAGTTTGAATGACAAATTGCCCGGCCAACTGGGCTTCGGCACCGCTCCACTGGGCAACATGTTCCGTGCCATCCCCGAGGAAGAAGCCCAGGCCACCGTGCATGCGGCGTGGGATGCCGGCGTGCGTTATTTCGATACCGCGCCGTTCTACGGCTCGGGCCTGTCGGAAATACGCCTCGGCGAAGCACTGTCCCGCTACAAGCGCGACGACTATGTGCTCAGCACCAAGGTCGGCCGGGTGATTCTCGACGAAGTCGAAGACGCCGCCGCCCGTGATCTGGGCGAAAAGAGCGGGGTGTTCGAACACGGCCGCCCGAACAAGATCGTCAACGACTACAGCGCCGATGCCACCTTGCGCTCGATCGAAGACAGCCTCGAACGCCTGAAAACCGATCGCCTGGACATCGTCTGGGTCCACGACATCGCTCAGGATTTCTACGGTGACCAATGGCTGGAGTATTTCAATCAGGCCCGTACCGGCGCCTTCAAAGTCCTCACCCGCCTGCGTGAAGAAGGCGTGATCAAGGGCTGGGGGCTGGGCGTGAACAAAGTCGAGCCCTGCGAATTGACCCTTGATCTGACCGAGGCGCAGCCCGACGGCTTTCTGCTGGCCGGCCGCTACACTCTTCTCGACCACGAGCGGGCCCTGCAACGCCTGATGGATTCGGCGCGGGCGCAGAACGTTGAAGTCGTCGTCGGCGGCCCTTATAGCTCGGGGATTCTGGCCGGTGGCGCGCACTTCGAATACCAGAAGGCCAGCCCTGAGATCGTTGCCAGGGTCGAGCAGATCAAACGTATCGCGGCGGCCCATGGTGTGGATGTAAAAGCGGCGGCGCTGCAATTCTCCCTGGCCAATCCGGCGGTGGCAGCGGTGATTCCCGGCGCGAGCAAACCCGGGCGGATCGCCGAGGACGTGGCGGCGCTGTCAGCGGTGATTCCTGCCGGTTTCTGGCAGGCCATGCGAGAAGCGAAACTGGTGTCCGAACGTGCACCATTACCTATTGATGAGGTGAAAGCATGAAGATCGATCTGAGCGGAAAACTGGCGATTGTCAGCGGCAGTACGGCGGGCATCGGTTTGGGCATCAGCCAGTCGCTGGCCGAGGCGGGCGCCACGGTGGTGGTGATCGGTCGCGACGCGGCCAAGGTCGAACAGGCGCTGGCAAGCATTCGAGACAAGGTGCCGGGCGCGCAACTGCGCGGTCTGACGGCGGATCTGGGCACGGCCGAAGGCGCGCAGAAACTGTTCGCCGCCGAACCGAAAACCGACATCCTGGTGAACAACCTCGGCATCTACAACGCCGTGGATTTCTTCGACGCGCCGGACGATGAGTGGACGCGCTTCTATGAAATCAACGTGATCTCCGGTGTGCGTCTGTCGCGGCATTACGTGCCGGCGATGGTCGAGCAGGGCTGGGGCCGGGTGATTTTCCTGTCTTCGGAATCCGGCGTGGCCACCCCGGCGGACATGATCAACTACGGCGTGACCAAAAGCGCCAACCTGGCGGTGTCCCATGGTCTGGCCAAACGGCTGGCCGGCACTGGCGTCACGGTCAATGCAATCCTGCCGGGGCCGACCTTCACCGACGGCGTCGAAGAGATGCTCAAGGATGCCGCCGCCGAGTCCGGCCGCAGCCTGCGGGACGAAGCCGACGCCTTTGTGCGCCGGGCACGCCCGACCTCGATCATCCAGCGCGTGGCCAATGTCGAAGAAGTCGCGCACCTGGTGACCTACATCGCTTCACCGCTGTCCTCGGCCACCACCGGCGCAGCATTGCGTGTCGACGGCGGTGTGGTCGACAGCCTGGCAATCTGAACCTGAATTCGTTGAGAGAGACATTTATTTATGGCAACAGCATCAGCATCCATCGACATCCCGGCCTCGGCCGATCAGGTCTGGCAATTGATCGGCGGCTTCAACACGCTGCCGGACTGGCTGCCGTTCATTCCCAAGAGTGAACTGAGCGAAGGCGGGCGTGTGCGCAGCCTGCAAACCGCCGACGGCGGGGTGGTGGTCGAGCGTCTGGAAAGCTTCGATAACGCGGGCAAGACCTACAGTTATTCGATCCTGCAGGCACCGTTTCCGGCTACTGATTATCTGGCGACGATTCGCGTCGAAGCTCAGGGGCAGGGCGCGAAGGTGACGTGGTCGGGACGCTTCACCGCCCAGGGCGTAAGCGATGAGGAAGTGGTGGCGCTGTTCAGCGGCATCTATCAGGGTGGACTCGAGGCGCTACGCGCGAATTACCCAGCCTGAGTTAGATCGCTGATCGTTCCCATGCAGAGCGTGGGAACGATCGCTTTCACGACTGTGAAATCAGCCTCTGCCGGCAATCCAGCACCAGTTTCGCCCCGCCCAGATCGCTGTGACCCACCTCAAGACTGAACCCGTGCAGGCTGACAATCGCCGCGACGATCGACAGCCCCAGCCCGAAACCGCTTTGCGGTTGCCCACCCTCTGCTCGATAGAAGCGCTGGAACACCGCTTCGCGTTCCGACTCGGGAATACCGGGGCCGGAGTCGTGCACTTCGATCCGTGTATGCCCCGCATCATTCACCCCACGCAAAATTACCGTGCCTCCTGGCGGGGTGAACTTGATCGAGTTGCTCAACAGGTTGGCCAAGGCTTCAAACAACAGCGCCCGGTCACCGTTCAGCTGCGGCAGGGTTTCCGGCATGTTCAGTTTGAAATGCAGTTCGTCTTCCTCGGCCAGCGGCAGATAAAACTCATGCAGTTCCTGCAACAGCCGCACCGGATCGAGCTCGACGAATCCCGAACGCCGCTGGCGATCTTCCAGTTCGGAAATCCTCAGCAAACCCCGAAAGCGCGCCATCAGCGTATCCGCTTCGGCCAGCACCAGATCCAGTTGCGCGGCCTCCGGCGAGCCTTCGCCGGCCTGCTGCTGCATGCGATACAACTGCGCCCGCAGGCGGGTCAGCGGGGTGCGCAGGTCGTGGGCGATGTTGTCGCACACACCTTTGACTTCATTCATCAAGCGCTCGATGCGATCGAGCATGGCGTTGACGATGGCGGCGAGCATGTCCAGTTCGTCACGGCGATTGGACACGGGCAAGCGGTGAGTCAGGTCGCCGGCGACGATCGATTGGGCACTGGCCTGAATCGCGCGGATGCGTCGCAACGGCCGACGACGCAGCAAATGCCAGCCGATGACCCCCGGCACGATCGTCAGCGAAACACCCCAGAGCAGTGCGCGCAGAATGATTCGGGTCACGGCGAACAGCGAGCCGTTGTCGCGCACCAGTACCAGCCAGCGACCGTCGCGGGTCGGGGTGGCGACCGCATCGCAGCTGTCGGCGGGCAGGGTCGGGTCGTCGGATTCGGAGCAGTCGCGCAATTCGTGGATCTTGCCGTCCAGCGGCAGGCCGGCAGGCATCTGCTGCAAGGCCCCGCCGAGGTAGGTGTGGTCGGCGGCGAACAGGCCGTAGGCATCGATGCCGCGAATATCGAACGTCATGCTGGCGGCGAGTGCGTCTTCCAGCTGGTCGCCACGAAAGTGCGAGAACAGATGCTGACGCTGCATCAGCGAATGCTTGGCCAGGTTGTCGAGGTAACCGGAGACCTCGAAATACATGACCCCCATGAGGATCCCGCTCCAGGCCACGAACAACGAACTGTAAAGCGCCAGCAACCGGCTGCTGGAGGAGCGCCAGCCGTCAGACGGGTTCGGCAATGACATAACCCGAGCCTCGCACCGTGCGGATCAGCGGGACGTTGCCCGGCGGGTCGATCTTCTTGCGCAGACGGCCGATGTGCACGTCGATCAGGTTGGTGCCGGGATCGAAGTGATAACCCCAGACCTCCTCGAAAATCATCATCCGCGACAGGATCTGGCCGCTGTTGCGCATCAGAAATTCCAGCAGTTTGTACTCGGTCGGCAGCAGCGTCAGCACCTGCTCGGCGCGGCTCGCTTCGTGGCTGATCAGGTCCAGTTCCAGGTCCGCCACACGCAGGGTGGTGGGCTGGGCGCCACCGTTGTTCTGCCGGCGCAGCAATACTTCGACCCGGGCGGCCATCTCGTCGGTGGCGAAGGGTTTGGTCAGGTAATCGTCACCGCCGGCGCGCAGCCCGCGCACGCGTTCGTCGACATCGGACAGGGCACTGATCATCAGGATCGGCGTGGACACACCCATGGTGCGCAGGGTCGTGACGATGGCGAGGCCATCGAGTTCGGGCAGCATGCGGTCGAGGGTGATCAGGTCGTAATTGCCGCTGACGGCGCGGTCAAGGCCTTCGCGGCCATTGTCGACCCAATCCACGTCAAGGCCGTGGCTGCTCAGTTCGGCGACGATTTCCCGGGCGGTCACGGCGTCGTCTTCAATGGTCAAGATGCGAGTCATGGGAGGCCTGCTGATCGGTTCAAACGGAATGGCAGCATTTTGCCAAGATTTTGCAGTAACGCTTTAAATTAACTTTCATGTTTTAACCGCCATTGGCAGCGGTTGCCGAATTATTTTCCGAAACGTTGATATCATCTGGCCATATTTCAACGGAGTGATGACGTGAGCAAGTTGATTCGCGGTGGCTGGAGGCCGGTGGCTGGCATGTTGCTGATGTTGTTGAGTACGTTGACATGGGCGGCCAACACGCCCTGTTCCGGGAAGAAGGGCGGGATCGATCGCTGCGACGGTGATTTGTTTCTGTGCAATGACGGCTCCATCAGCGGCTCGAAAAAGAGCTGCGCCGCGATGTTCGGGATTCGTGAACAGGCGCAGCCGCAGCGGTTCCTGCAAAGCGATGATGGCTGTGATTGCGGCACCGGTTCGTTCTGCACCGGCCCTCGTGGTGGCGTGTATTGCCTGACGCCTGGTGGCAAGAAAAGCTACAAGCGCAAATGACCGGTTTTTGTGCCAATGCATAAAACCCGCTGTTATCGGGTATTTGTTGCAATTTGCATGGTGATGGGAAGTTCAGTCTTTTTAACCTGTTGAAATTGTTGAGTTTATTAAATTCTGGCGACTGGCACGGTCACTGCAATTCATCTGATGACGAGTTGTAACACCTTTTTTCATGCCGGGAGCAGAACAACAATGAATAGATCTTCAGATGGGTTTTATCCTGCCTTTGAAGGCGAGTCGGACAACGTCTCAGGGGTGTCCTGGGGTGCGATCTTCGCTGGGGCCGCGGCGGCTGCGGCGCTGTCGCTGATTCTCGTGCTGCTCGGCTTCGGTCTGGGCTTTTCCGCCGTTTCACCGTGGGCCGGGGAGGGCGTCAGCGCCAAGGGCCTGGGCATTTCAACGATCGTCTGGCTGGCCGCCACGCAAATCATTGCTTCAGGACTCGGTGGCTACATCGCCGGTCGCCTGCGGGTGAAGTGGGCGAACATGCACGGCGACGAGGTGTACTTTCGCGACACTGCCCACGGCTTTCTCGCCTGGTGCGTGGCCACGCTGGTCACCGCAACCCTGGTGGTCGGTTCGGTCAGCAGCATTGTCAGCGGTGGTGTGCAGGCCGGTGCCAGTGTTGCCGGTGGAGCGGCCAGCGCCATGACCCAGGCCGCGGGCACTGCCGCAGCCAACACCAACAGCGACCAGTACGGTTACTTCGTCGACAGTCTGTTCCGTGATGACCGTCCTGCCGCCGTCAGTGACGACGCCGCTCGCGGCACCGTGACCCGGATCTTCGCCCAGAGCCTGGCCAACGGTCAGCTCAGCCCCGAGGATCGCACCTACCTTGCGCAACTGGTCGCTCAGCGAACCAACCTGACTCAGGCCGACGCCGAACGTCGCGTGGACGAAATCTACGCCCGTACGCAAAAAGCCATCGCCGACGCCAAGGTCAAAGCACAGCAAGCTGCTGACACCGCCGCCAAAGTCGCTGCCTGGACCTCGCTGTGGATGTTCATCGCGCTGCTGGCCGGTGCGTTCTTTGCCAGTCTGTCGGCCACCTTCGGCGGTCGCCGCCGGGATGCGGTGGAGTACGTCGAAGTCGAAACCTACACCACGACCACTGTTCCCCCAGTCCGTTAATCAAGGAGCATCATCATGCGCTCACTTCTGCTGTTTTTCCTCGGCGTGCCAATCCCGATCATCATCCTGATCGCCCTGTTCGTGCACTGATCCCTCTGGGGCTTTTGCCTCGGCCGCTTCCACCTTCGGGTTGAAGCGGCTTTTTGCTTTCCAGAGAGCCAGCAGCCAGAATCGACGCCGGAAGCGGATCGGCCGCTTCAATTTCTGTTTAAGGATGAAGACGTTGGACAAGAAGGAAACCAAGCGGCAACTGGATGAAATGCTGGATGCCGGTCGTTCGAAGACCGAATCCTTCAAGGCGTTGTCGGGTGGGGCGGTCAAGGATCGAGTGTTGGCTTACTGGATCGGTTCGCGCATTGACCCGGCACTGCGACGCCAGCATGCGCGCAAGGTCACGATCCTGATTGTTTTATTCGGCATTCAGGCGTTGATCGGTGCCCTGATCGGATTTGCCCTGGGCTGGAACTCCAGTCTCGGGTTGGCTCTGGTGCTTACGCTGATCGGGGGCGCTATCCCTCTGCTGTTTGCGTGGGGTTTTTACAAGTACTCCGCGCAGACCTACACCGTTTTCGTGATCCTCTCGCTCAGCCAGTTTTCACGTCTGTTCAAGGACTACGCCGAAGATCCGGTGGCCACGCTGGTCAGCGCAGGCCTCACCCTGGCCCTGGTGTTTTATGTCGCGTGGCTGAAAACCAAGCTGTTCCCCGACCTCGGTTTCATCGGCTCGAAAAAGATCAAAGGGCAGTTCGTGTTTTCCAACTGATCGGCGGCAGAACCGTACAGTCATTTCCATGGCCTGGATCAATATTCCTCGGCGCGATATCCCCTACCGTGAAATTTCCAGGCCCTTGCCGCTGGATCGACTACATTGCTTGCGCGCACGTTGCTGCGCGAGCGGGATAAACCTGCCGGCCCGATAGAGAGATAACCCCCACGAGCCGGCGAGGTGTAGTGCAGCAAGGAGCTGTTTCAACCTCACCTGAACTTTTCACGGATGATCATTGCAATGCACTGCCTAGAAAGAACCTTCGATATCCAGCCTTTGACGCAGGCGGATATGACTGTCCACATCAACGGCCAGCCGGTCACTGCCGCCATCGGCGAAACCGTGCTCAGCGTCATTCAGTCCCTCGGCGTGCGCCAGGTCGCGCGCAACGATCACAACCAGGTCAGCGGTGCCTATTGCGGCATGGGCGTGTGCCAGTGCTGCCTGGTGAAAATCAACGGCCGGCACAAGCGTCGAGCCTGCCAGACCGTGGTGCGCGAGGGCATGCTGATCGAAACCCAGGCCAACCGTATTCACGGACAGGAGGCGCCATGAGTCAGCATCCGGTCATCGTCGGCGGTGGGCCGGCGGCCATGGCGGCGGCCATCGAACTGGCGCGCCATGGCGTGCGCAGCACACTGCTTGAAGAGGCGTCGCGCCTTGGCGGCGTGGTTTATCGCGGGCCGTTGCGTGACGGTGTGCAGCTGGACTATCTGGGGCCGCGTTATTCGGAAGCATTGAGCAAACTGCACGGCGACTTTCAGGAACAGGCCGGGCTGATCGATGTGCGCCTGCATCACCGGGTGGTCGGCGCCGAAGGCACGCGTTCACTGGTGGTGCTTGATGGCGATGAGCGCCTCCACGAAATCAGCTACCCGCAGCTGGTGCTGGCCGCCGGTTGCCACGAACGCAGCGTGCCGTTTCCCGGCTGGACATTGCCCGGCGTAATCATGCTCGGCGGCCTGCAATTACAGATCAAAAGTGGCGTGGTCAAACCCCAGGGTCCGGTGGTAATCGCCGGAACCGGGCCGCTGTTGCCGCTGGTGGCGACCCAGTTGCACGCGTCGGGCGTGAGCGTGGTCGGTGTCTACGAGGCCTGCGCGTTCGGCAAGATTGCCAAGGAAAGTCTGGCACTGTTGAACAAGCCGCAACTGTTTCTCGACGGCTTGAGCATGCTGGCCTACCTGAAACTGCACGGCATCCCGATGAACTACGGCTGGGGCGTGGTCGAGGCACACGGCGACGGCGAACTGAAAAGCGTCAGCGTGGCGCCGTACTCGGCGACGTGGGAGCCGGACATGAGCCGTGTCGAACGCTTCGAAGCGAAGACCCTGGCGGTCGGCTACGGCTTTATTCCGCGCACGCAACTGAGTCAGCAGATGGGCCTGGATCACGGCTTCAGCGATGACGGTTACCTGCGCGCCAACGCCAACATCTGGCAGCAGAGCAGCGAGCCCCACGTGCATCTGGCCGGTGACATGGGCGGGATTCGCGGCGGTGAAGCAGCGATGCTGGCCGGCAAGATCGCCGCCACCTCGATCCTGCTGCAACGCGGTGTGCTCGAAGAGGAACTGGCGCGTGTCCGTCGCGACCGTTACCTGGGCAAACTCAAAGCCATCGTGCGTTTCCGCGCGGCGGTGGATCGCTACACCGAACGCGGCGTCGGGCAGATCGCATTGCCGGCGGCCGACACGGTGATCTGCCGCTGTGAACACACCACTCGCGCCGACATCGACCGGGCGCTGGAGCAGGGCGTGCAAGACATCGCCAGCCTGAAAATGCGCACCCGCGTGAGCATGGGCGACTGTCAGGGGCGGATGTGCGTCGGCTATTGCAGCGACCGTTTGCGTCAAGCCACCGGACGCAAGGATGTCGGCTGGCTGCGGCCGCGTTTCCCGGTCGATCCGATTCCATTTTCCGCGTTCCAGTCCCTCGGCACGGAGGCCGTTTCCCATGAGTAAGTTCTATGACGTGGTCATCGCCGGCGGCGGTGTGATCGGCGCGTCCATCGCCTATCAGTTGTCCAAGCGCAAAAACCTCAAGGTCGCGATGATCGATGCCAAGCGCCCGGGCAACGCGACCCGTGCCTCGGCCGGCGGCTTGTGGGCGATTGGCGAGTCGGTGGGGCTGGGCTGCGGGGTGATTTTCTTTCGCATGATGTCGGCCAACCGCAAGCGCGAAACCCAGGGCGCGGCGGTGGCAGTGGATTCAAGCACGCCGCACATCCTGCCGCCGTCGTTCTTCGATTTTGCCTTGCAGTCCAACGCGCTCTACCCGGCACTGCACCGCGAGCTGCGTGACAACCACGGGATGGATTTCAAGTTCGAAAAGACCGGGCTCAAATTCGTCATTTATGACGACGAGGACCGGTTATACGCCGAGCACATCGTCGGCTGCATCCCTCATCTGGCCGATCAGGTGCGCTGGCTCGATCAGGCTGCATTGCGCGAGTCCGAGCCGAGCGTCAGCCATGAAGCGCGTGGCGCGCTGGAATTTCTCTGCGATCACCAGGTCAGCCCGTTCCGCCTCGCCGACGCCTACGCCGAAGGCGCCCGGCAGAATGGCGTGGACATGTACGTCAACACCAACATCACCGGCGTGCTGCATCACGGTACGCGGGTGACCGGCGTGCAGACGACCGAAGCCGGGGTGTTTCACTGCAAGACCCTGATCAACGCCGCCGGCGCCTGGGCAGCGGACTTGAGCGAGTGGGCCACGGGTATCCGGATTCCGGTGAAACCGGTGAAAGGCCAGATCCTGCTCACCGAACGCCTGCCGAAAATCCTCAACGGTTGCCTGACCACCAGCGATTGCTACATGGCGCAGAAGGACAACGGCGAGATCCTGATCGGCAGCACCACCGAGGACAAAGGCTTTGACGTCACCACCACCTGGCCGGAAATCGCCGGGCTGGTGCAGGGCGCGGTGCGTTGTCTGCCGGAACTGGCGGACATCAACCTCAAGCGCACCTGGGCCGGGCTGCGGCCGGGCTCGCCGGACGAGTTGCCGATTCTCGGGCCGATGGCCGGGGTGGAGGGTTATCTCAACGCCTGCGGGCATTTCCGCACTGGGGTACTGACGTCGGCGATCACCGGGGTGTTGCTGGACAAGCTGATCAACGATGAACCGTTGCCGCTGGACATCACGCCGTTTCTGGCGGACCGGTTTGCAGTGGCGCCGGCCAAAGAAGAGAGGGAGCTGGAGATAGCCTGAACTTGTGGGAGCCAGCCTGCTGGCGATGAGGCCGGTTCAGTCACCCTTGATGGTGGCCGAGCTGTCGCAATCGCCAGCAGGCTGGCTCCCACATTTGGAACTCTGCAAGCTTCAGGACTTGCCCGATTGTTCTTCCAGTTGATCCGACTCGAACAACCGGGCCAGTTCCGCCCGCGCTTCCTGGGCGGTCTGCAGCACTTTGGCCGCGTCGTCGTACACCGCGTGCTGAGCCTCGAGCACCTGTTCGTCATGGTGTTTGAAGCGCTTGATCCGCGCATCGGCCTGGGCCTGGGTCAAGCCGAGGCCAACCAGCGTGCGACGGCTCATTTCCAGGCTGGAGTAGTAAGTCTCCCGGATCGGATCGGCGCCCACATCCACCAACCGATGAACATGCTGCCGGTTACGCGCCCGGGCGATGATCTTCATGTGCGGGTAGAGCTTGCGCACGATCTCGGCGGTCTTGATGTTGGTCTCCGGATCGTCCGTGGCAATCACGAAATACTCCGCTTCCCCTGCCTTGGCCGCACTGAGGATTTCCGGACGCATCGGGTCACCGTAGAACACCGGCACACCGCCGAAGCTGCGCGACAGTTCGATGGTTTCCACCGAGGTGTCCAGCGCCACGAACTTGATGTTCTGCGCCCGCAGGATCCGCGCCACGATCTGGCCCATCCGGCCCATGCCGGCGATCACCACCCGTGGGGTTTCGGTGTCGATCTGGCGGAACTTCTCCGGCACTTCCACCGGTTGCACCTTCGGGCTGACCAGCCGTGCGCAGATCAACAGCAACAGCGGCGTCACCGCCATCGACAGGGTGATGGTCAGCACCAGCAAGTCGTACAGACGCGGTTCGAACAGGCCCTGATCGCGGCCGATCTTGAACACCACGAAAGCAAATTCACCGCCCGCCGCCAGCACGATGCCGAGGCGAATCGCGCTGACTTTGCTCAAGCCGCCGGCCAGACGTCCGACCACAAACAGCAGCGGCAACTTCAGGGCGATCAGCAGCAGCGTCAGCCCCAGCACCGTGATCGGTGCGCTGAGCAGCAGACTGAGGTTGGCGCCCATGCCGACGCTGATGAAAAACAGCCCCAGCAGCAGGCCCTTGAACGGTTCGATCTGCGCTTCCAGCTCATGGCGATATTCCGAATCCGCCAGCAGCAGGCCGGCGAGAAACGCGCCCAGCGCCATTGACACACCGACCATGTCCATCAGCCACGCGGTGCCGATCACCACCAGCAACGCGGTGGCGGTGGAGACTTCCGGCAGGCCGGTTTTCGCCACGATGCGAAACACCGGACGCAACAGATAACGTCCGCCGATCACCACCACGGCGATGCCGCCGAGCACCTGCAAACTGTGACGCACGTCGTCGGCGGTGCTGGTGTGGTGATCGACCCCCGCGAGCATCGGCACAAGGGCGATCAAAGGGATCGCGGCGATGTCCTGGAACAGCAGAATCGCAAAGGCCAGCCGACCGTGGGGGCTGGTCAGTTCCTTGCGCTCGGCGAGGCTTTGCAGGCCGAATGCGGTAGACGACAGCGCCAGACCCAGGCCCAGCACAATCGCGCTGTTCAGCGGCTGGCCGAACACCGACAGTGCCAGCACGCCAATCACCGAACCGGTCAGCAGCACCTGCGCCAGACCCACGCCGAACACCGATTTGCGCATCACCCACAAGCGTCGCGGGGACAGCTCAAGACCGATGATGAACAACAGCAGCACCACGCCCAGTTCCGAGATATGGCTGACACTTTGCGGATTGCCGATCAGGCCCAGCACCGACGGGCCGATGATCACCCCGGCAAACAGGTAACCGAGCACCGCGCCCAGTTGCAGGCGCTTGGCCAGGGGAACGGTGAGCACGGCGGCCAAGAGAAACACGACAGCGGCTTGCAACAGATTGCCTTCATGGGGCATGAGCGGAACTCCAGTAACGCGGTACGGCGGGGGGCGACAAGGATAAAGGCTGAAACGATTACAGATCTACCGCAGACCCTGATTGAGCACATGTGCTCCTGTAATAATTTGCATCAATTGGTTACATTCATAGCCTCAGCGAATCAATTCCTCCCGAGTTTCCCATGGCTATCAACTTCGACCTCAACGACCTGCAAGCCTTTCGCGCCGTGGTCGAGCAGGGCAGTTTCCGCAAGGCCGCCGACACCGTGCGTATCTCGCAACCGGCCTTGAGCCGGCGCATCGAAAAACTCGAGGACGCCCTCGGCGTGAAGCTGTTCGAACGCACCACGCGCAAGGTCAGCCTGACCCAGGCCGGGCGCGGCTTCATGCCCAGCGTCGAGCGTTTGCTGGATGACCTGGACGTGGCGTTGCTCGGCATCAGCGAAGTCGCTTCGAACCGGCAGGGTCACGTCACCGTCGCTTGCGTGCCGTCGGCGGCGTATTACTTCATGCCGCGAGTGGTTGCCCGCTATCACCAGCAGTTCCCGCGAATCAAAGTCAAAGTCCTCGATTCCAGCGCCCACGATGTACTGACGGCGGTGGTCAACGGCGAGGCGGATTTCGGTTTGAGTTTCATGGGCACTCAGGAGGCGGGTGTGGATTTCGATCCGCTGGTACAGGAGAGCTACGTGGTTGCCTGTCGCCGCGACCATCCGCTGGCCGGGCGCAGCAGCGTGACCTGGGACGAGTTTTACCGGCAGGATTACATCTCGCTGGACAAGACCTCGGGCAACCGTTTTCTGCTGGATCAGGCCTTGGCCAAAGTGGTGCCGCAACGCCCGAGTATTTGCGAGACGCGGCATGTGACGACCATGATCGGTCTGGTGGAGGCAGGGTTGGGTGTGGCGGCTGTGCCGCTGATGGCGATGCCGGCGGCGGATCATCCGATCCTGACGCGGGTGCCGCTAATCGATCCGCAAGTGATGCGCAGCGTCGGCATCATCAAACGCCGGGGTCGTACGCTGACCCCGGCGGCACTGGAACTGGAGCGGCTGGTGGTGGAAATGAAAGTCCAGCCGCCGACGGTCAGCGCTTGACCGAATCCAGACCGGTGGCTTGTACGTCAGGCTGGGCGGCGGGTGCGGCCAGATAAGCGAGCAACGCCTTGGCTTCCTGCGGATGCTGCGCACCCACCGGAATCCCTGCCGCAAAGCGCGTCACCGACTGCACCGATTCCGGGATCTTGGCCACAAAACTCACCCCCGGCACCGGCAGCAATTCGCTGACCTGCTGGAAGCCCAGTTGATAGTCGCCAGTCGCGACCACAGAACCGACCGGGATTTTCGGGATCATCTTAGCCTTCGGTTTCAGCTGATCTTCGATACCCAGTTTCTTGAACAGTTGCTGCTCGATGTACACGCCGCTGGCGCTGTCGGAGTAGGCCACCGATTTTGCATCAAGCAGGGTTTTCTTCAGGGCATCGACGGTGCTGATGTCAGGTTTCGATGCACCTTCGCGCACCACCAGGCCGATTCGCGAATCCGCCAGTTCTACACGGGAGGCCGGGTCGACCTTGCCTTGTTTGATCAGATCATCGAGGGCGTAGCCGACCATGATCACCACGTCGGCCGGTTCGCCCCGCGCCAGGCGATTGGGGATCGCCTCCGGCGCCTTGCCCATCGACGGGCCGAGTTGGGTGTCCAGCGTGTTGCCGGTGGCGGCAGCGAATTTCGGCCCCAGGATCTTGTAGGCGGCGGTGAAGCCGCCGGAAGTCATGACCCGCAGTTCTTCGGCCTGGGCGGCAACGTTGAACGCCAGGCCGGCGAGCAGGGCTGTAACGGTAAACAGTTTCTTCATGGTGATGTTCTCAGGCAGTAACAGGTTGCAGGCGACCGCCGGCCCGGCGATACAGATAAAGCGTCGCGCACAATGCACACAGTGCGCCGATGCTCATCCAGTAACCCGGTGCGGCTTTGTCGCCGGTGTACTCAATCAGGAAGGTCGACATTGCTGGAGTGAAACCGCCGAACACGGCAGTGGCGAGGCTATAGGCCAGGGAGAAACCGGCCACCCGCACCTCCACCGGCATGATCTCGGTCAGCGCCGGAATCATTGCGCCGTTGTACAGACCGTAGATAAACGACAGCCACAACAGCGACAGCAGCATGTGGCTGAAGCTCGGCGCCTGCACCAGATACGACAGCGCCGGATACGTCGTGGCCAGGGCCAGCAACGACATGGCGATCAGCACCGGACGGCGGCCGACGCGATCGGACAATGCGCCGCCAATCGGCAGCCAGAAGAAGTTGGAAACGCCCACCAGCAGAGTCACCAGCAACGCATCCGATGTGCTCAGGTGCAGCACGGTTTTGCCGAAGGTCGGCGCGTACACGGTAATCAGATAGAACGCGGTGGTGGTCAGGGCAACCATCAACATCCCGCCCAGCACCACGCCCCAGTTCTGGCCGAGGGTGCGGAACACTTCCTTCATGCTCGGACGATGTTTGCGGGCGGCGAACTCTTCGGTTTCCGCCAGATTACGGCGCAGAAAGAAGATGAATGGCACGATCATGCAGCCGACGAAAAACGGAATCCGCCAGCCCCAATCGGCGACGGCTTGCGGCGCCATCCATTGGTTCAGGCCATAACCGAGCGCAGCAGCGACGACGATTGCCACCTGCTGACTGGCCGACTGCCAGGCCGTGAAAAAACCTTTGCGACCGGGTGTAGCGATCTCCGAGAGATACACCGAAACCCCGCCCAATTCCGCACCGGCGGAGAAGCCTTGCAACAGCCTTCCGATCAACACCAGCGCCGGGGCAAACAGACCGATGGTTTCGTATCCAGGCACCAGCACAATCAATATCGTGCCGCTGGCCATGATCGACAGCGTCACGATCAAACCTTTGCGCCGACCGACGTCATCAATGTACGCGCCGAGCACGATAGCCCCCAGCGGACGCATCAAAAAGCCTGCGCCGAACACTGCAAAGGTCATCATCAGGGAAGCGAACTCACTGCTCGCCGGAAAGAACACCGCCGCGATCTGCGTGGCGTAGAAACCAAACAGAAAGAAGTCGAACTGTTCGAGGAAGTTACCCGAGGTCACCCGGAAAATGGCGCCGGCCCGCGAGCCGCCGTGTGGGATTGAGGCTGTCATCAAAAAATACTCCACCGCTTTTATGACGTGCGCGACGGGGAGGCGGCGCACGGTTCTTATTGGGGCGGATAGTGGCGCGCAGGGATCGATTTGTTAATTGCATTGTTGGCATGGATTGATGTGCAAGACGGATCAATACGCCCAGTGGGCACCTATACTTTCGGCTCCGCCATCATCAAAAAAACAAGGAATGATTCCCGAACCCCGCAGTCGGAGTTCTGGTATCACACATCTGAAGGAGGTTCACCGATGAACAACAAGACCCTGATCGCCAGCCTGGCCCTCGTCGCCGGCATCGCCGGGATCAACCCACTCGTTCAAGCGGCGCAACCCTCGAACGACACTGTCGAACACTCACCGATCGGCAACCGCGAACTGAACGTCAACGACCGCGCCCCGGACATCTATCAGCGCAGCGAAAAAGCCATCAAGAACTGGAAACAGAAAGGGCTCAAACAGCCTGAGCCACAGGCGCAGTGGGTACAGATCAACGATAAATACGTGATGGTGATGATCACCAACGGGACGATTGTGGCGATTCAGCCGGTGGAGCGCTGACCTCAAGCAACAATTGGCCATGGACGGTTGATTGCATTCGAGCGCCGTTCCGGTAAAACGCGAGGGCGTTTCGAGTGACTGGATGTCAGGAGCAATTCGTTGGAAAAGAAACCCCTCTACCGCAAAGAAAACACCACGGCCCACAACGTCTGGCGCAACAACCCGGGCGGGCATTATCGGCATCAGCGAAACACCAAGGCTGAACTCCACAGCGAGGCTAAACGTGGCTCGATGCATGGCACCAAGCATCATGGCTACGATTACACGCCGTTGTTTCGGTTTTTGCTGTCGCGTGTCGGCGGCGACTGGGATGAGATTTTCAGTGAGGCGGTGTCGCGGCTGGATCGGCAGGAGCCGGTTTTCTGGATGGTCGCTGTGCTTGAAAGTGACCGGGAAGAAATTGTGCGACTCGGTGAGTCGAGTTTCTTCAATGGTCTGTATGTCGATGAACAGAAGCGCCTGCAAATCGTCAATCCCAACCTCAAGGCAGAGGATATGACGCCCAACTGTCAGTGCTGCACTCATACATTCAATGGCGTCGTGTTCGGTACACCCGGGCGCTGAGATTCAGTCAACCCGGCTATGGCTCAGCGCCTGTCCGCCACCCAACCGATACTGATTATTCCCGCTGCGCTTGGCCTCGTACATTGCCAGATCCGCAATATGCAGCAGCCGGTCCATGGTCGGCGCGTGGTCGGGGAAGACGGCGACGCCGAGGCTGGTGCCGATGTGGCGTTGTTCGTTGCCGATGGTGATGGGGGGGGACAGTTCGATGAAGATTTTCTGGCAGATGCTGCGCGCTTCGTCCTGCAGGTTCAGGCCGGGGGCGAGACCTTGCAGGATGACCACGAATTCGTCGCCGCCGATCCGGGCGACGGTGTCGCTGACCCGCAGGATGCGTTTCAGGCGCGTGGCGGTGGTGATCAGCACGCGGTCGCCGGCGGCATGACCGTAACGGTCGTTGATGCTTTTGAAACCGTTGAGATCGACAAACACCAGCGCCACCCGGGTCTCGGTAGCGCGGGCATGTTCCAGCGCTTCCGACAGGCGTTCTTCCAGCACCAGTCGATTGGGCAAACCGGTCAGCGGATCGAAGTGGGCCAGGTGCTGGAGGTAACTGGCCGAGGCCTTCTCTTCGGTGATATCGCGCACTACGCCCATCATCTTGATCATCGCGTCATGATCGTTCTTCACCACGTTGCCGGTTTCCCTCAGCCAGCGAATCGTGCCGTCGGGCCAGACCACGCGGTATTCCTCGTCGTGGTTTTCACCGGTTTCCAGACAACGCAATTCCCCGGCACGGACCTTGGCGCGGTCGTCCGGGTGGACGCAGGAGCAGAACAGGGCGTAGGAAGGCGTCACTTCGCCGATCTTGAACCCGAACATGCCGAAGATCGCGTCGGACCAATAGAGTCGATCTGTGTCGACTTCCCAGTCCCAGGTGCCGATCCGCGCAAAATACTGACTGCGCTTGAAGCGTTCGGCATCGCCATCCTGATGGATGTTCTGGCCTTCGGCGGCGCGGGTGAGCAGTTCACGGTATTCGTCGAGCTGCCGACGCAGGGCACGCTCCCGGCGGATCAGCACGGCGATCACGACCATCAACACAACGACAATGGCGAGGCTGATCCAGAGTTGAGTCATTCGAGCGGTGCTGACATGGCGTATCGATCAGGATTGGTAGCGGGTGGCCATCATCCGTCACGACCAGCGTGGGGTCAAACGGTTGCCAAAGGCCGGCATTTCTGGGAAAACGGCGGCCAGCGGAACAATAGAGTGAATGTTATGAATGATGAACTGCAGATAATCGATCTTCAGCCCGGCGACGGAAAAGCCGCCGTCAAAGGCGCATTGATCACCACCCAATACACCGGTTGGCTGGAAGATGGCACCGAGTTCGACTCCTCCTGGAGCCGGGGCAAACCGTTCCAGTGCGTGATCGGCACGGGCCGGGTCATCAAGGGTTGGGACCAAGGGATCATGGGCATGCAGGTGGGTGGCAAGCGCAAACTGCTGGTGCCGGCGCATCTGGGTTATGGCGAGCGGACGATGGGCAAGATTCCGCCGAATTCGAATCTGGTGTTCGAGATTGAGTTGCTGGAGGTTTTGACGCGGGAGGATTGAATCTCGTGGGTGAGTACGTTGTGATGAGGGGCGTTCCTGATCACAACGTCCTGCATGCAAGGGCCCGATGAATCAGGTAAATGCCTCAATGTCGTCAAGCGTGTCTGCGATCACGCCTTCCAGGGAGGGGAATCTTGTCTTTGCTTCTTCCAGGGCCGCGAAGGCAATGTCTTTGTCCAGTTTGCCGTGCCTTCGAGCAATGTGGCCCAAAGCGGTAATGGCAGATGCGACAACCGACTCATTGCTGCTGGCGAAATACTTCAGGCAGGTTTGCTGAGCCCAGATTCTGTCTGATTCGTTCAAGCCAATAGAAATCAATCCAGCGACAACATTCCTTTCCACGCCGCTTTTAAGAATCCTCACTGCTTCATCGTGGTTCACTGTTGGTTCTTGATAGAAAAGACTCAACTATTCCCGAACCCCGATAAAAAGATCTAGTTCAGTTGGTAGGTGTTCATTAAGGACTGACGCAATTTGCCGGACCTGACTGTCATTCAATAACCATTCTCCGGCCTCGCTTTCTTCCAGGCTTTCCCAACCCAGCAACGCTAAAACCGCAGCTTCTGCCTCAGGCTTCACCGTCAGTTCAAACTTCAAAGAGTCGTCCTCTTCATCACCTTTCAAAAAGCCACTTATCCATAAAAACATTAAAGCCTCACCTATTCTTTTAAGGGTGATATTTCCCGCCGCATCTAATTCGCGGCCACCGAGCAAGGTGAATGCTCCAAAGTCAGCCAGTCGTTCGACCGGGATAAACCCTGCGGGGCTTTCATGGTTGATGACGCCGTCGGGGAGGTTGCAGCTCTTGGTAAATACACACCCTAGGGCGCTGTGTTGATTCGGTTGTTGAGACTGCCGAAGAAAGCGATCTTCGTAGGCTTGTTGCCTGGCCTGCATCTCGTCGTACTTTTTTTGTCTGGCGTTCTGCTCTGCCAGTTCGGTAGCAGTCATGTAGCGGGTAGTGATGTGGTGCCCGTCGCCTGAGGGGGGATTTTGTATTCGGGGAATATCTGATTTTCGAGCCATGAGCGTCCTTGTTCCAACTTTTAAAGCGTTGGGAACGCTATCTGAATGAGCATTTGAAAGATGTAGGACGGTTCTGAAGCTCAAGCGGTTGTTACAAAATGACGCTCTCGGCAAGATCCGTGGAGTGATTTCTTATGAGTTGTAAACACAAAACCCGCTGCCTCCTTCAACGAAGGCAGCGGGTTTTTTCTTGCCTTGCGCCCCGGGTATTACGCAGCCATTGCCATTTCATCCAGCGTCGCGGCAACCGTGCTGGTCAGGCTCGGAAATCTGCGTTTGACGCTGTGAAGTGCCGGCATTACGCGGTCCCGGTCCAGTTTGCCGTGATCGCGGGCGAGCTGGACGAGGGCCTCGAGGGCGGCGGTGACGATGGATTTTCTCTCGCTTTCGAGCAGGAGCAGACAGGCCTTTACGGCCCATTGGCTGTCTTTCTCGTTGAGGCCGATGGAGATCAGGGCGGCGACGACGTGTGCATCGGATTTGCTTTCCATGGGGTGTTCCTCAGGTCGTGGCATCGAGAGTGTCCAGCGCCCGGTTCACGGCGAGTTCGCCACACATCACCACTTGGGCGATGCCCAGGACGGTACTGCGGTAGGGCGGGTCCAACAGCGCGGCGAAGTCGCTGAGCATCACGCTGGCCGAGGCCATCGATTCGCAGGCGTGGGCCAGCAAGGCATGTTGATCGATGTGGGGGGCGATGAGGAACATGCGGCCGGGGCAGTGCTGTTTCGGGGCGGTGGGTTTCAGGTAGTGGTCGAGAGCGCGCTCGGCGGCTTCGTGGAGTTTTTTTGAGTCGGTGGAGGAGTAGGGCGAAGTTGGGTCTGAATCAGTTTCGACATCTGTTTCGGGAGGATTCGGTGTGATTTTGAACATTTCGAAGGTTTCCAAAGTGATGCCGACACCACCTCGCGACTAAACGAAAAGGTGGCAGCTATACGCAGGTTAGTCGACCGGCAACCTTCCAAACCGGTGCACCCGAAGGTGCCCTGCGCACAGCTACCATTAAGTGCAGGTATTGAAAACCTGTCTGTTTGGAGCGTTATGCAGTTTGAAGGTAATACCGAGCGACTAAACCCGTTCACTGACCATTCAGTGACGCGAATCAAGTTACCGACGCCCTCAAAACCGCACAAGCCGGCGGATTCTGGCGTAGTTGTAGGCAAAGGCGCAAGGCAATGTAGCCTCCCGGATGGAGGCAAAATGATGCGTCATTTTTCAGTCCGCCATCGCGAGCAAGCTCGCTCCCAAAGGGGGGGAGGCTGTGTCGGCTTATCAAGTGTGCCGACTCGCGAATTTCTGCTTTGTGATACCAAATGTCAGATAAGCCAATTCAAACTTGATTTATATCGATTTCGATATAGCCTGCTGGTGTGTGATCGCTGCCATTCCTTGCAACACACCGCCGCGACACGATTCCGTCCGGGCTATTACGCTTTTCCTTCCAACACAGGAGAAGCCAATGCCAAGACACAAGGACGTGGTATTTGTCGGGAGTGCGCTCAAGGATCTGAGAGCTTTTCCCCTCGATGCTCGCAGAGCAGCAGGATTCCAACTGGATCTGTTGCAACAGGGCGACGAACCCTTTGACTGGCGCCCCATGAAAACAGTCGGGCGGGGCGTCAATGAAATCAGAATCACCGAGAATTCAGGGGCGTTTCGAGTGTTTTATGTGGTCAACCGGCCTGACGCGATTTATGTGCTGCACGCCTTGCAAAAGACCACGCGCAAAACCGAGACGCGAGACATAGAACTGGCACGGGCCAGATACCAGGAAATAGGTTGAACCATGACGGATCATCAAAACCCACCCCAGCGTTTCTCAAGCGTCTGGGATGCACTGGAAGACACGCCGCAGGAAGCGGCCAACATGCGCCTGCGGGCCAAACTGATGCGCACGCTGTGCGAAACGATTCGAGCCTGGGAGCTTCCGCAGAAAGAGGCGGCCAAACGTCTCGGCATCACGCAGCCGCGCCTCAACGACGTACTCAACGGCAAAGTCGACAAGTTCTCTCTCGATGCGCTGGTCAACCTGTCGGCCGCAGCCCAACTGGACGTAGACCTCTGCTTCTCGTCGTCCCCGCCACTGCAATGGGCCTGACAGTCGAGGGTTCTCAACGCCTCTGACAAACCTTCCAGAAGCGGCGCCGTGTGACGCGCCGCCTCATTCTTCCACATCAAAATTTCAAGCCGCGACAGACGGTCGAAAGCAGGCCTTGCCCCTTTCGATCCGAACAGCGACTATGCTCGCCATATAGGGGTAGGGGGTATAGGTATGTCGCACACGCACGAACACAAAGGCGAGTTGCTCAATCGGGTCCGGCGTATTGCCGGGCAGGTTCAGGCGGTTGAACGGGCGCTGGAGTCCGAGGCCGATTGTGCCAAGACGTTGCACCTGATGGCGGCGATTCGCGGCGCGGTCAATGGTTTGATGGAGCAGTTCATCGAGGCCCACGCCCGCGAGCATGTCGCCCATCCCGACCTCAGCGACGAAGCCCGCGCCCAGGGCGTGGAAGAGTTGTTGCAAGCCATCCGCCGTTATTCCAAGTGAGTACCAAAATCATGACTCTCAAGGCTGATGATTTTTCCCATGACCACCAGTTTCTTGGCGCCTCCCACGATGAAAACGCCCGTCGCACCCTGTGGGTGGTGGTCCTGACCTTTGTGATGATGATCGGCGAGATTGCCGCCGGTTACCTCACCGGTTCCATGGCGCTGCTGGCCGACGGTTTCCACATGGCGACCCACGCCGGCGCCCTTGGCATCGCGGCGGCGGCCTATGGTTTTGCCCGGCGCAACGCCAACAACCGCCGTTACAGTTTTGGCACCGGCAAGGTCGGCGATCTGGCGGGTTTCGCCTCGGCCATGGTGCTGGGGCTGGTGTCGCTGGGGATTGCCGGGGAATCTGTTTTCCGTCTGTTCGAGCCCACCAGTGTGGCGTTCGGCGAGGCGACCTTGATTGCCGTGGTCGGCCTTGGCGTCAACCTGCTCAGCGCCTTTTTGCTGGCTGGTCATCACGGACATCATGACCACGGCCATAGCCACGATCATGGTCATCACCATCATCACCATCATCACGACAACAACCTGCGTTCAGCTTACGTGCATGTACTGGCGGACGCGTTGACGTCGGTGCTGGCGATTGCCGCGTTGCTGGCCGGGCGCTATCTGGGCTGGGTCTGGATGGACCCGGTGATGGGCATCGTCGGTTCCATCGTCATCGCCAAATGGGCCTGGAACCTGATGCGTGACAGCGCCGCCGTACTGCTCGACACCACCGATGAACCGGTGGCCGAAGAGATCCGTGAACTGCTGGAAACCTCCGACGACGTGCGCATCAGCGACCTGCACGTCTGGCAGGTCGGCCCGCAGGCGCGGGCAGCGATTGTCAGTGTGGTGGCGGCTGCGGGCGTAACGGCCGAGGCGATTCGCGAGCGACTGGCGCCTGTGCATGAGTTGTCGCACCTGACGATCGAATTGCGAAACGCTTAACTCGTTGCCTCGCAAAACAATGGAATCCGCCCATTGAGGGAAGGGCGGTAGTGCCAGACGAACCGCTTCAGGTCGATGTCATGGGCGAGGATTTCATTGACGGTGGCGCTGGCAATCGTCAACGCCAACCTTTGCCCCGGGCATTGGTGACGGCCGCTGCCGAACGTGAAGCTTTTGCGGTTGGGGCGATCCGGCAGAAACTGATCAGGGTTTTCATTCAGTGCCCGGTCACGGTTGGCCGAGGCGAGCAACACCAGAATCACGTCGCCTGCTTCAACGCGCACACCGTCGATTTCGCAGGTGTTCGCGACAAAACGTCGGGTGTTCTGCACCGACGGGTCGAAGCGCTGGACTTCGGCCAACAGCGAGTCTACCGATGCTTCGCGTAATTCCGGCTGTCGCTGCAACGCCACCAGCGCATTGCCGATCAGTCCGGCGGTGGCTTCAAAGGTTTGCGAGCAGAGACCGATGAGGTTGGCGATCAGTGCGTCTTCTTCGCCTGAAAAGCGCTGCTGAATGTCGGCGAGAAATGGGTTCGGATCCGCCAGCAATTCAATGAAGTCACCGTGCAATTGCTCTGTCGCTCGATGGGCTGCCGCCAGTTGCAAGTCATTGCTCAGCGGTGACAGGCACGCTGCAAAATCCGCGGTCAGCTCACTGATCGTTCGCGCTTGCGCCGGGGAGAATCCGAGCAGCGCCGCAACCACGCACACCGGCCCGCGAAACATTGCCTTATATAAGCCGTCGGAATCGTTGGTGATCAACCTTGCGGCGATCAGCGCCCTGACATCTTCGTCCTTGATAAGCCCGAGTGGCGGCTCAATGGCCGAACGCGGGCAGCGCTGACCTTCACCATCATTCATCCGCATCAACTGGCCGAACACCTTGCCCGCCATGCCATTGGCAATCGCCTTGGGCACCGGCTCCTGCACCGGACGTACCCGGCAATCCGGATTCGCCAGGACGGCGCAAACCGCCCGGGCACTGCTGGCCACCCACAGTTTCACTTCGTGATGAAAGGTCAGACCTCCCGCCGCGCGCAGTTCGGCGTAGTAGGGATAGGGATCGGCGTGAGTCGCAGCGATGATCGGGTCCATGGATCGCAACCTTGTCGGTGGGGAAAGTGTTGCTACTATCTGCAGTCCTTGAGGGCGATGATTCGTCCGGGAGCGAAATATGCACGCAGAACATCCAGACATCGGCGTCTCGCAAGTGGCCGCCGCCATCGCGGAACCGGCGCGAACGAAAATGCTGTGCTCGCTGATGGACGGCCACGCCCGCACCGCCACGGAGCTGGCGACTCTTGCCGACGTCAGCGCCTCGACCGCCAGTGCGCACCTGGCCAAACTCAAGGAACTGGCGCTGGTGCGCCTGCACGTGCAGGGCCGCCATCGTTATTACAGTCTCGCCGACAAGCGCGTGGCCCAGGCACTGGAAGCGCTGATGGTGATTGGTCAGAGCCCTGCGCCGACCTTCAAACCGCATACACCGGACCGTCTGCAGTTTGCCCGCACCTGTTACGACCACATGGCCGGGACGCTGGCGGTGTTGCTGCATGACCGATTGCTGGAGGGTGGTTGGCTGATGGAAACCGATGAGCAGGCCTACCGCTTGAGCGCGAGCGGAGAGGTGCTGTTCGAAGGGCTGGGAGTCGAGGTCAGGGATTTGTCGACCCTGCGTCGACGCTTTGCCTGCCCGTGTCTGGACTGGAGCATGCGCCGGCCGCACCTGGGTGGATCGCTCGGGGCTGCGTTGTTGCAGACCGCGTTGAAGCGCAAATGGGTGACGCAGGATCTGGACAGTCGGGCGCTGACGTTGACGGCGGTGGGGCGTAAGGAAATGGCGGCGCGGTTCGGGGTGCAATTGCCCGAAGCGATGCAGCCTGTCCCGATGCCCAAATCCTCGACCATCGCAGCTGACACTCGACTGTAAAACGTCTGACTGACAAAGGGTCGTTTTACGGCTTGTGGCCCGTGGACGGACTCTATACTGTATATGCGAACAGTATCGGGTCCGTACCATGCAAATCATCGACAAGCTCAGCATCCTCGCCGACGCCGCCAAGTACGACGCCTCCTGCGCCAGCAGCGGCGCGCCCAAGCGCAGCTCCGAGGGCAAGAGCGGGCTGGGCTCCACCGACGGCATGGGCATCTGCCACAGCTACACGCCGGACGGGCGTTGCGTGTCGCTGCTCAAGGTCCTGTTGACCAATTTCTGCCTCTACGACTGCCAATACTGCGTCAACCGCCGCTCCAGCGACGTGCCGCGGGCGCGTTTCACGCCAGAGGAAGTGGTGACGCTGACCCTGGATTTCTACCGGCGCAATTGCGTCAGCGGGTTGTTTCTCAGCTCGGGGATCATTCGTTCGGCGGACTACACCATGGAGCAACTGGTGCGTGTCGCGAAGCTGTTGCGCGAAGATCATGAGTTCCGTGGCTACATCCATCTCAAGACCATTCCTGACGCAGATCCCGCTCTGATCGAAGAGGCCGGGCGTTACGCCGACCGCCTGAGCGTCAACATCGAATTGCCCACCGATGCCAGCCTGCAAACCCTGGCGCCGGAGAAGCAGATCGGCTCGATCAAGCAGGCGATGAACACGATCTACACCGGCGTGCAGACCGTGCTCAACGAACCCCGTGCCCCGAAGTTCGCCCCGGCCGGGCAGAGCACGCAGATGATCGTCGGCGCCGATGACACCGATGACAGCACGATCCTGCACAGCGCCCAGGCGTTGTACGGCAACTTCCGTCTGCGCCGGGTCTATTACTCGGCGTTCAGCCCGATTCCCGACAGCCCGAAAAGCGTGCCACTGGCCGCACCGCCGCTGATGCGCGAGCACCGCTTGTATCAGGCTGACTTTCTGTTGCGCAGTTACGGCTACAGCGCCGGTGAGTTGCTTCAGGGGCCGGGCAATCTGGCGCTGGACATTGACCCGAAGCTGGCCTGGGCGCTGCAGAACCGCGAGGTGTTTCCGCTGGACCTCAATCGCGCCGAACCGGCGTTGATCTCACGTATCCCCGGCATCGGCCTGCGCACCACCGAACGTCTGGTGGAGCTGCGTCGGCAGCGGCGCATTCGCTACGAAGACGTAGCCCGCATGCGCTGTGTGCTGGCCAAGGCCAAGCCATTCATCATCACCAGCGACTATCACCCGCAGCAAGCGGAGGTCACCAGTCAGATGCTCTATCAGCAGTTGCGCGACCGGCCGATGCCGCAGCAGATGGGGCTGTGGGGATGATCAATCTCGACTGCGACGACCTGTTCGACACCTGGCGCCGACAGGCCCGCTGGCTGCTCAGCCATGAAATCGATCCGAGTCTGGTGAGCTGGGCTTCGGAAGGGGTGAGTGATCTGTTTGCCAGTGACGTGTCGGTACCCGAAGGGCAGGGACCGTTTCAGGCGCGTATTCCACGCGCGTTGCTCGACACCCTCGAACAAGCATCACGCTACCGTGGGGATCAGCGTTGGAGTCTGCTTTATGAAGTGCTTTGGCGGGTCAGCCATGGCGATCGCACGGCAATGATGGCCGGCGACAAGCTGGGCAGCGAGTTGCAACGGCGGATCAAGCAGGTGCAACGCGAAGCCCATCATCTGCATGCGTTTGTGCGTTTCATCGAGCGCCCGCCAGAGCTGCCGGGCCCGCAATACGTGGCGTGGCACGAAGCGGCTCACGACATTCTGCGCAGTGCCAGCGAACACTTCATCGGGCGCATGGGGCGTCATCGCTGGCTGATCGCCACGCCGCGTGATGGGGTTTATTACGATGGCGAACAACTGATCCATCAACGCCAATGCCCAGTGGAATGGCAGCAACTGGCGCAGAACGTCGATGATCCCCACGGTGACTTATGGCTGACGTACTACAGCCACATCTTCAACCCGGCGCGGTTGAACGAGAAAGTCATGCAGGGGCATTTGCCGACGCGGTTCTGGAAGAACCTGCCGGAGGGGGAGCTGATTCCCGGATTGATTACCCAGGCACGAATGGGCAAGCAGCAGAACGGACAGGCGAGCGGAATTGCCGGTCGTGCGGACAAACGGATTGCCATGAAGGCCAGCGAGCGCGGCGAATAAAAAAGCCCCCATCGATCACTCGATGGGGGCTTTTGTGCATATGGCTGTCAGATCAGACCTTGACGATCCAGCCTGCTGGCGCTTCGATGTCGCCGGTCTGCACACCAGTCAGCTCTTTGTAGAGCTTCTGGGTCACAGGGCCGACTTCGGTTTCGCTGTGGAACACGTGCAGATGGTCGTTGTAGCTGATGCCGCCGATCGGGGTGATCACCGCAGCAGTACCGCAGGCACCGGCTTCCTTGAAGTCCGACAGCTTGTCGATGAACACGTCGCCTTCGACCACTTCCAGGCCCAGACGGGACTTGGCCAGTTCGATCAGCGACAGACGGGTGATACCCGGCAGTACCGACGGCGAGTTCGGGGTCACGAACTTGTTGTCGTGGGTGATCCCGAAGAAGTTGGCCGAACCGACTTCTTCGATCTTCTTGTGGGTCAGCGGATCCAGGTAGATGGCGTCAGCGAAGTGCGCTTTCTTGGCCTGGGAGCCCGGCATCAGGCTGGCGGCGTAGTTGCCACCGACCTTGGCGGCACCGGTGCCTTGTGGCGCGGCGCGGTCGAAGGTGGAGATCTGGAAGTTGTGCGGGGTCAGGCCGCCCTTGAAGTAGGCGCCGACCGGGATCGCGAACACCGAGAAGATGAACTCAGGTGCGGTACGCACGCCGATGTTGTCACCCACGCCGATCACGAACGGACGCAGGTACAGCGCGCCGCCGGTGCCGTAAGGCGGGATGAAGCGCTCGTTGGCGCGAACCACTTGCTTGCACGCTTCGATGAACTGCTCGGTGGACACATGCGGCATCAGCAGGCGGGCGCAGCTGCGTTGCATGCGCGCGGCGTTCTGGTCCGGACGGAACAGGTTGATCGAGCCGTCCTTGCAACGATAGGCCTTCAGGCCTTCGAAGCATTGCTGGCCATAGTGAAGGGCAGTGGAGCCTTCGCTGATGTGCAGCACGTTGTCTTCGGTCAGGGTGCCTTTGTCCCACTCGCCATTGCGAAAGTACGACAGATAGCGTTTGTCGGTCTTGATGTAGTCAAAACCCAGCTTGTCCCAGTTGATGCTTTCGTTACCCATGACACCCTCTATCACTGAACAACCGCCGAAGCGGTTCAAGGCTTCTGACGTTTTTTTGGATGGGCACAACAATACTTCATTCTTGAGCGGTTTCGCAGCCCGGGCGATGGGGGGAGCCGCAGATTTATTAGCCTGCTTATGAAAAAACTCCCCCGCAGCGGTTTTTTACAGGTGCAACGCGTGCCCAAGCGCACGCAACGCCGCCTCCTGCACCGCTTCACCCAGGGTCGGATGCGCATGGATGGTGCCGCCGATGTCTTCCAGTCGCGCACCCATTTCCAGGCTTTGGGCGAACGCGGTCGACAATTCCGAGACCCCGACACCCACCGCCTGCCAGCCGACAATCACATGATTGTCCCGACGGGCGACCACTCGCACGAAACCGGTTTTCGATTCCAGGGTCATCGCCCGGCCGTTGGCCGCGAACGGGAAGTTCGACACGATGCAGTCCAGTCCCGCCGCCTTGGCTTCATCCGGCGTCTTGCCGACCACGACCAGTTCCGGGTCGGTGAAGCACACGGCAGCAATGGCGGTCGGGTTGAATTCGCGGCGTTTGCCGCTGATCAGCTCGGCGACCATCTCGCCCTGGGCCATGGCGCGGTGGGCCAGCATCGGCTCGCCGCTCAGGTCGCCGATGGCGTAGACGTTGCGCATGCTGGTCTGGCAGCGGCTGTCGATCTTGATCGCCGAACCATTCATGTCCAGGTTCAGCGCTTCGAGGTTCCAGCCCTGGGTATTGGGTTTGCGACCGACGGCCACCAGCACCTGATCGGTTTCCAGGTTCAGGGTGTCGCCGTTCGGATCGCGCACCTGCAACGTACCGTCAAAGCCCAGCACGCTGTGCTTGAGGTACAGCTTCACGCCCAGTTGCTTCAGCGCGTCGTGCACCGGTTGGGTCAGCTCGGCGTCGTAGGCCGGCAGAATCCGATCCTGCGCCTCGACCACACTGACCTCGGCGCCGAGCTTGCGATAGGCAATGCCCAGCTCCAGGCCGATGTAACCACCGCCGACCACGATCAAACGTTTCGGTACCGACTTCGGTGCCAGCGCTTCGGTGGACGAGATGATTGGCCCGCCAATCGGCAGGATCGGCAGGTTGACGCTTTTCGAGCCGGTGGCTAGCACCAGATGCTCGCACTGGATGCGGGTATCGCCGACTTCCACGGTCTTGCCGTCGATGACTTTGGCCCAGCCGTTGATGACCTGAACCTTGTGCTTCTTCAGCAGCGCGGCGACGCCGGTGGTCAGGCGATCGACGATGCCGTCCTTCCACTCGACGCTCTTGGAGATGTCGAGTGTCGGCGCGGAAACGCTGATGCCCAGTGCCGAATGCTGATTGTGATGTTGCGTCTGGTGAAACTGCTCGGCCACATGAATCAACGCTTTCGACGGAATGCAGCCGATATTCAGGCAGGTGCCGCCCAGCGATTCGCCCTCGACCAGAATGGTCGAAATGCCCAGTTGCCCGGCCCGAATGGCCGTCACGTAACCGCCAGGGCCGCCGCCGATGATCAGCAGCGTGGTGTTCAAAGATTGCATGCCATCACTCCACAAACAGGGTCGCGGGTTGTTCGAGCAGGCCACGAATGGCCTGGATGAAGAGCGCCGCGTCCATGCCGTCGACCACGCGGTGATCGAAGGAGCTGGAGAGGTTCATCATCTTGCGGATCACCACCTGGCCTTTGACGACCATCGGTCGTTCGACGATTTTGTTGACGCCGACGATGGCCACTTCCGGCAGATTCAGCACCGGGGTGCTGACGATGCCGCCAAGGGCGCCGAGACTGGTCAGGGTGATGGTCGAACCGGACAGCTCATCGCGGCTGGCCTTGCCATTGCGGGCTGCAGTGGCCAGACGGGCGATTTCCGCCGCGCTGTCCCACAGGCTGCGCGCTTCGGCATGACGCACCACCGGCACCATCAGGCCGACATCGCTTTGGGTGGCGACGCCGACATGCACCGCGCCGAGGCGGGTGATGACCTGGGCTTCGTCGTCGTAACGGGCGTTCATTTGCGGGAAGTCACGCAGGGCGACAACCAGCGCGCGCACCAGGAACGGCAGCAGGGTCAACTTGCCACGGCTGGCGCCGTGTTTTTCGTTCAGATGGGCGCGCAGTTCTTCAATCGCGGTGACATCGATTTCCTCGACATAACTGAAGTGTGCAGCGCGCTGAGTCGCGTCCTGCATGCGCTGAGCAATCTTGCGGCGCATGCCGATAACCTGAATCTGTTCTTCATCGTTACGCTGGGCGTACGCGGCGGCGACCGGCGCGGAAGCGTTCGACTGACCTTGAGCCAGATAAGCCTCGAGGTCTTCGTGCAATACACGACCGGCTGGACCGGAACCGCGCACCAGACGCAATTGAATGCCCAGATCCAGCGCATGTTTGCGCACGGCGGGCGAGGCCAGCGGGCGTTCATTGGCTTCACGGGCAACCATCGGGCCCTGGCAAACCGGAGTCGTACGTGGCGCGGCGGGTTTGCTTTCAACGACAGCTTCAACTTTCGGTGCGACAGGTGTTTCCTTCGCCGCAACGGGAGCTGGATTGTCGGACTCCTTCAGATTGCCCGCACCTTCAACCTCGATGCTGATCAGCACACTGCCGACCGCCATCACTTCACCCGGCTGACCGCCCAGCGCAATCACCTTGCCGTGTACTGGCGACGGGATATCCACCATCGCCTTGTCGGTCATCACGTCGGCCAGCACCTGATCTTCAACCACCAGATCGCCGACCTTGACGTGCCATTGCGACAGTTCAACTTCTGCGATGCCTTCGCCGATGTCCGGCATCTTGATAACGTGCGTGCCCATTCAGACCTCCATGACCCGTTTCAGCGCCGCGCCCACTCGGGACGGCCCAGGGAAATACGCCCACTCCTGCGCGTGCGGGTAGGGGGTGTCCCAACCGGTGACGCGTTCGATCGGCGCTTCCAGGTGGTGGAAGCAATGCTCTTGCACCAGCGACACCAGCTCGGCGCCGAAACCGCAGGTGCGGGTGGCTTCATGTACCACGACGCAACGGCCGGTTTTCTTAACGGATTTGACGATGGTTTCCAGGTCCAGCGGCCACAGGCTGCGCAGGTCGATGACTTCGGCATCCACGCCGGATTCTTCGGCGGCGACTTGCGACACGTACACGGTGGTGCCGTAGGTCAGGACGGTCACGTCCTTGCCCGGACGGGTAATGGCAGCGACGTCCAGCGGCACGGTGTAGTAACCGTCCGGCACTTGCGCGGCCGGGTGTTTCGACCACGGGGTTACCGGGCGGTCGTGGTGGCCGTCGAACGGGCCGTTGTACAGGCGTTTCGGCTCGAGGAAGATCACCGGGTCATCGTTTTCGATGGAGGCGATCAGCAGGCCTTTGGCGTCATACGGGTTGGACGGCATGACGGTGCGCAGACCACAGACCTGAGTGAACATCGCCTCGATGCTCTGGCTGTGGGTCTGGCCCCCGTAGATGCCGCCGCCGCAGGGCATGCGCAGGGTCATCGGCGCAGTGAACTCGCCGGCCGAGCGATAACGCAGGCGGGCGGCTTCGGAAATGATCTGGTCGGACGCCGGGTACACGTAGTCGGCAAACTGGATTTCAGCGACAGGTCGCAAGCCATAAGCGCCCATGCCCACGGCGACACCGACGATGCCGCTTTCGGAGATCGGCGCGTCGAACACCCGCGAGGTGCCGTACTTGGCCTGCAGCCCTTCGGTGCAGCGGAACACACCGCCGAAGTAGCCGACGTCCTGGCCGAACACCACCACGTTGTCGTCACGCTCAAGCATCACATCCATGGCCGAGCGCAGGGCCTGGATCATGGTCATGGTGGTCGTGGTCATGGCGGTTTCCAACTGAATATTGTTGTTGTGATCGTTCATGTCAGATCCCCAACTGCTGACGCTGGCGCTTCAAGTGCTCCGGCATCTCTTTGTAGACGTCTTCGAACATGGTTGCGGCGCTTGGAATCTGGCCGCCGGCGAGGGTGCCGTACTGTTCGGCCTCTTTCTGTGCAGCGATCACTTCGGCTTCGAGCTCGGCGCTGACGGCGGCGTGCTCTTCTTCCGACCAGTGGCCGACCTTGATCAGGTGCTGTTTCAGGCGGGCAATCGGGTCGCCCAGCGGGAAGTGGCTCCAGTCGTCGGCAGGACGGTATTTGGACGGATCGTCGGAGGTCGAGTGCGGGCCGGCGCGGTAGGTGACCCATTCGATCATGGTCGGGCCGAGGTTGCGGCGGGCGCGTTCGGCGGCCCAGGCGGAAGCGGCGTAGACCGCGTAGAAGTCGTTGCCGTCAACCCGTAGAGAGGCGATGCCGCAACCGACGCCGCGTCCGGCGAAGGTGGTGGCTTCACCACCGGCGATGGCCTGGAAGGTCGAGATTGCCCACTGGTTATTGACCACGTTGAGGATCACCGGCGCACGGTAAACGTGGGCGAAGGTGAGGGCGGTGTGGAAGTCCGATTCGGCGGTGGCGCCGTCGCCGATCCAGGCCGAGGCGATTTTGGTGTCGCCCTTGATCGCCGAAGCCATGCCCCAGCCCACGCCTTGAATGAATTGAGTGGCGAGGTTGCCGGAAATGGTGAAGAAACCGGCGTCCTTGACCGAGTACATGATCGGCAGCTGACGACCCTTGAGCGGGTCGCGCTCGTTGGACAGCAGTTGGCAGATCAGGTCGACCAATGGCACGTCGCGAGCCATCAGAATGCTTTGCTGGCGGTAGGTCGGGAAGCACATGTCGTCGATGTTCAAGGCCAGGGCCTGGGCGCTGCCGATGGCTTCTTCGCCGAGGCTCTGCATGTAGAACGACATTTTTTTCTGACGCTGGGCGACTACCATGCGGTTGTCATAGATCCGGGTCTTGAGCATGGCGCGCATGCCTTTGCGCAGGATCTCGACCGGCACGTTTTCGGCCCATGGGCCGAGGGCGTTGCCCTGGTCGTCGAGCACGCGGATCAGGCCACGAGCCAGGTCGGCGGTGTCGGCCGGTTCAACGTCGATGGAAGGTTTGCGCACCGTGCCGGCATCGGTCAGATGCAGGTAGGAGAAGTCGGTTTTGCAGCCTGGGCGGCCCGAGGGTTCAGGGACGTGCAGACGCAGCGGTTCATACGCTTGGGTCATGGCTTCTACGCTCGATCTTGTGAATTTCTTGTAGTGAGCTGGCAGTCATTCTTCGATAAAAGAAATCTTGTCCTACAACAATCATAGGCCCGGGCAAGAAGAATATTTCTCTCTGTTTCGTTGCGCTGGAGATCATTTGCAGATAGAAATTCTGCATAAACATAAAAAACAGGTGGTTTTGTCTCATGCGCAAACTGGACCGTACCGACATCGGCATTCTCAACAGCCTTCAGGAGAATGCGCGCATCACCAACGCCGATCTGGCCCGTTCGGTCAATCTGTCGCCGACGCCGTGCTTCAACCGGGTCAAGGCGATGGAAGAACTGGGGCTGATCCGTGAGCAGGTGACCCTGCTCGATGCCGACCTGCTCGGGCTGCACGTGAACGTGTTCATTCACGTCAGCCTGGAGAAGCAGGTGGAGGAAGCTTTGCAGCATTTCGAAGAGGCGATATCCGACCGCCCGGAAGTTATGGAGTGCTACCTGATGGCCGGCGACCCGGATTATCTGATTCGGGTGCTGGTGCCGACCATTCAGTCGCTCGAGCGCTTCATGATGGACTTTCTGACCAAGGTACCGGGCGTGGCGAACATACGGTCAAGCTTTGCACTCAAGCAGGTGCGCTACAAGACCGCTTTGCCGTTGCCGGCGAACGGTTTGACCCTCGGCAACTGATCGCTGAGAGGATTACAGGTAGTCATATCGATAATTCAGCTCCGTCGTATGGATCGCCTGCCCAACCGTGAATGTTTGTGCCCAGGGGGCGGGTTCATTCTCCGGGTGGAAAACCAGTGCTGTTTCATTCATGGCATCGGGATCGCCTTCCCTGGACGTGAATGCCGGGAGGCGCGGATGTTGATGCTTCCAGCGTTCCCACAACAGATCCATGTAGCAGTGATGCAGGAAGAAGACCGGGTCGTTCGGGGACGCCGCGTGTAGCATGTTGCCACCGACCCATGCATGAACCGGATTGTGCAGCTCTCTTTCTGCAACGTTTTCCCAACCGTCGGGCTCCAGCCAGTAGGGCGTCCTGTTAAGGGCAGAAATGACGGCCTCTGCCGAAGGCAGTGCGCCTTCTGCGCCCAGGTTTCGAAGCAGGCCCGTGTTTCCCGGTGCCTCGTCCCATACCGCCACTTCAAATTGAGAGTGCTCCCGGGAAAACGGGCCGGCGGTGACGCGCTGCCCCAGCGTGTTGTCGCCATTTCCCCCCATGAAATCGGAGGTGAAGGGGTTGTCGGCCCCCCCGAGTTGCCAGTTCCAGTAGGGCAGGGTGATGCCCGGATCATTGGCAGCGGCTTGCAGGGCCAGCTCGAACTGGCGAATCAGAATCCGGTGCCAGGGAAAGAACAGGGGACTGCCATGCGGATTGGGGTCCAGCGGGTTGCCCCGTCCCATTGAGTTCTTGTGGATCTGGACGAAGTCATCGTAACGACTCTGCTGACCGGGGCGCAGTACGCTGTCGACGTTGTTTTTCAGCTTGAGGATCGCTTCGATGAAGGCGGATTTTTCATCCCGGGACAGATCCCGATGGTTGCGGCGAATATCCATATTTCAAAAACTCCATTGGTTGATTGCCCAATGAAGTCTGCCTGCTGGCCGGAATTAAACCAGTTCATCGCTATCGACGCGTTATGTGGGAAAAGCTTCCTCCATCACGCCCTGTGCAGCTTTTTCCTATAACGCATTGATCGGAATCTTGAGGTACGTCACGCCATTGCCTTCCGCCGGCGGCAGATTACCCGCCCGCACGTTGACCTGGATCGCCGGCAGCAACAGGGTCGGCATTCCCAACCCCGCGTCACGTCTGGTACGCATATCGACGAACGCGGCTTCATCGACGCCATCATGCACATGGATATTGCTTTTGCGCTGTTCGCCGACGGTGGTCTGGCACTGCGAGGCGCGACCTTGCGGCGGATAGTCGTGGCAGACGTAGAGCTTCACGCTGGCGGGGAAGGCCAGCAGTTTATGGATCGAATGGAACAGTTGATGGGCATTGCCGCCGGGGAAGTCGCAGCGGGCGGTACCGACGTCGGGCATGAACAACGTGTCACCGACCAGGATCTGCTCGCCGTCGATCAGGTAGGCCATGTCTGCCGGGGTGTGGCCGGGAACGTGCAGGGCAGTCGCCTTGAGGTTGCCGATCCTGAATGACTCGTTCGGTGCGAACAGGTGATCGAACTGTGAGCCGTCGACGCAAAATTCCGGCTCAAGGTTGAACAGAGCCTTGAACACGTTCTGCACTTTGCTGATCGATTCACCAATCGCGATCTTGCCGCCCAATTCACGACGCAGATAGGGCGCGGCGGAGAGGTGATCGGCGTGGGCGTGGGTTTCCAGCAACCACTGCACCTGCAGATTGTGGGCTCGTACGAAGGCAATGATTTTGTCTGCCTGAGCCGTACAGGTACGGCCCGCGGCACCATCGTAATCAAGCACGGAATCGACGATTGCGCACTGTCCGCCAGCGGCCTCGTAGACCACGTAGCTGTAGGTCGAGGAGGCGGGGTCGAGGAACGCTTCAATCATCGCGGGCATGGACAGGGTCCTGTGCAAATAGGTGGAAAGTCAGGGTTGCAACACTTTATGTAAACACATAATGTCCGCAGCTTAAGTGACGTTGAAGGCATCCTGCAAATGCAATCCAGTCTGACCGAATGTGAAGTCGCCCAACTGCGGGCCTCGGCCTCCAAGGCCTGTTCGCTGCTCAAGGCCCTGGCCAATGAGGATCGGCTGCTGATCCTGTGCCAGTTGACCCAGGGCGAACGCAATGTCGGCGAACTGGAAAAAATGACCGGTGTGCGCCAGCCGACCCTGTCCCAGCAATTGGGCATCCTGCGCGATGAAGGGCTGGTCGCGACCCGTCGTGAAGGCAAGTACATTTTCTACGGTCTGGCCAGTCACGAAGTGATCCAGGTAATGAAAACACTGTCCGGACTCTACTGTGGAGCCGTGCTCAAAAGCTGGGCGCAATAGACCCGGCTATCCTTGCGTGCAGCAATAAGGAACAAGCAATGAACGATCAACACTGGGGCCCATCCATCAGTGCGGACATCGTGGTCATCGGCGGCGGCACTGCCGGCATCGGTTTTGTCGCGAGCCTGCTCAAGCGCGATCCCGGCCTGAACATCACGGTGATCGAGCCGAGTGCCCAGCATTACTACCAGCCGGCGTGGACGCTGGTCGGCGGTGGGGCCTACGATGTCAGGGACACCTCCAGACCGATGAACAGGGTGATACCGCGTCAGGCTACCTGGATTCAGGCAGCCGTGACCGGCATCGATCCCGACACACGCCAACTCACCCTCAACGATCAACGTACCGTCAGCTACCAGAACCTGATCGTCTGTCCCGGTCTGCGCCTGGCGTGGGAGAAGATCGAAGGCCTGCAGGAAAGCCTCGGCCAGCACGGCGTCACCTCCAACTACAGTTATCAGCATGCGCAATACACTTGGGATCAGGTGCAGAAACTGCGCGGCGGCAAAGCGCTGTTCACCCAGCCGGCGATGCCGATCAAATGCGCCGGCGCTCCGCAGAAGGCGCTGTACCTGTCCTGCGATCACTGGCTCAAAACAGGCGTATTGAACAAGGTCGAGGTTGAATTCAACCTGGCCGGCGCGGCGTTGTTCGGCGTGGCGACGTTCGTGCCCCCGCTGATGAAATACATCGAAAAATACAACGCCCGTCTCGCGTTCAACGCCAATCTTGTCAAGGTCGACGGGCCGGCAAAAACCGCGTGGTTCGAAGTCAAGGATGCCGATGGCAACGTCACTCAGGTAGCCAAGACCTTCGATCTGCTGCACGTCGTACCGCCACAGGTCTCCCCTGACTTCATCGCACAAAGTCCGCTGGCCGACGCCGCCGGCTGGTGTGAGGTCAACCCGCACAGCCTGCAACATCCGCGTTACCCGCAGGTGTTCGCACTCGGCGATATCTGCAACACCACCAACGCGAAGACCGCTGCCGCCGTGCGCAAGCAGGTCGTGGTGGTCGCCGAGAACCTGCTGGCCCAGCGCAAGTCTCTGGCGTTGCCGCTGAAGTATGACGGCTACGGTTCCTGCCCGCTGACGGTGGAGAAGGGCAAGGTGATCCTCGCCGAGTTCGGCTACGGCGGTAAATTGCTGCCGACCTTCCCCCTCGACCCGACCGTGCCACGACGTTCCGCGTGGTGGCTGAAGGCGTCCCTGCTGCCGTGGTTCTACTGGAACGGCATGCTCAAGGGCCGCGAGTGGCTGACCGGTGTGTCCAAAGTCGACTGAGTACTCCCTATGTTGCTGGCAAGTCTGTTTGGCGTGGTGATGGGATTGATCCTCGGACTGACCGGGGCGGGTGGCGGGATTCTCGCGGTACCGGCGCTGGTGCTCGGTCTGGGCTGGACGATGACGCAGGCAGCACCGGTGGCGCTGTTCGCCGTGGGCAGTGCGGCGGCAGTCGGGGCCATCGATGGTCTGCGCCATGGGCTGGTGCGCTACCGCGCGGCGCTGTTGATCGCTGCGCTAGGCGCCGTGTTTTCGCCACTGGGCATCTACCTCGCGCACCAGTTGCCGGAGAAGGTCCTGATGATCCTCTTCAGCCTGCTGATGGTCATGGTGGCCTGGCGCATGCTGCGTCGCGAACGCCAGCAAGAGGGTCCGAGTGATCATGGCCACGCCAGTTGGGGGCAGAAGAACTGCATGCTCAATGAACAGACCGGCCGTTTCGACTGGACCGCCAAATGCACCGCAACCCTCGCAGCGCTGGGGGCGGTGACCGGTGTGGTGTCCGGACTGCTCGGCGTCGGTGGCGGGTTCCTGATCGTGCCGGCGTTCAAGCAACTGACCGATGTGCAGATGCGCGGCATCGTCGCCACGTCGTTGATGGTCATCAGCCTGATTTCCGCCATCGGCGTGATCGGTGCATTTCATGCCGGGGTGCGGATCGATCACCTGGGCATGGCGTTCATCGTGGCCAGCATCATCGGCATGATCGTTGGCCGAAAACTCTGTGCGCGGGTGCCGGCGCGGACGTTGCAGGTGGGATTTGCCAGTGTGTGCTTGGTCGTCGCCGTGTACATGTTGCTGCGGGCCTGAGTCGTTAAAGAGAAAATCGCAGCCTTGGCTGCGATTTTTTTTATCACTGGTTGTACGCCGCCTCGGTGTTGTCGATCAGCGGGTTTTTCTCGGTCAGCACCACCTGGGCGATCTGATCCTTGCGCATGAACGTCACCTTCGGATGTGATTGCGCATAGCGGATGAAGCGCTCCATGGCCTCGACCATTGCCGGCGTGCCGCCGATGCGGTCGTGCAGACTCACCGACATCATCCGCCGCTTGCTTGCGCCTTCTGCATAGAGTCGATCGAACTCCAGCACCAGCTGCTGATAGAACTGCTCGGCGGAGAAATGCCGGCCTTCGATCAGCACGATGTCGTTGTTGCGTAGGGTGTAGGGCACCACGGCGAATTTGCGCCCGCGAACCATGGTCACGAAGGGTTCGTCGCGGCTGACGTCATCGATGTGGTAGGTGAAATTCAGGTCCTGCAGCACCTTCAGCGTGTTGGGGCTGCGGCGCAGCCAGTTGGCGTTGTAGCCCACCGAGCGTTGGCCGGTGATTTTCTCTACCGCGGCGACGCCGTCACCGATGAACTGTTTTTCCTGGGCGTAGTTCATGTTGTACGAGTCGGCCCAGCGCATGCCGTGGGCCGCCAGTTCATGGCCGCGTTCGGCAATTGCCTTGGCCAGTTCCGGGTGCTTGAGCGCCGCTTCGCCGACCACGTGGGAGGTGACCTTGATGCCGGTGCGATCCCACAGATCGAGCATGCGCCACAGACCTTCCTTGTAGCCGTAATCGAACCAGGTCTGCGCCGGCAGATCCGGGTAGCCTTTGGGCAGCGGTGTGCCGGAGAACGGACTTTCTGCGCCCTCGGGCTGGCCGCCGGTTTCGAATTGCATCGACACCGAAATCACCAGTTGCGAGCCATCCGGCCACGGGCGTTCCTGGGCGAAGGCGAGGGTGGGCAGCAACAGGGCGGCTGCCAGTAGATTTTTCAGCAGACGCGGGGAGCGTTGCCAGCGGGGCGTGGTCATAACGGGCACCTTGCAGGTTGAGAAGTGCGGCAAGGTTGGCATCCGCTACGCTTGGGAAAAATCCGCTGCGGGCGAGATGACTTTTAAACAAAATTTACGAATCCACCCCAAAGCCGTGTGAGCAAGCACCCACAGGGATATGTGTTTGGCTGCCGTTTTGCGGCAAACTCAAGCCATCACCGTACAAGGCCAAGCAATGAACCAATACACCCCGCGCAACTGGCAGCCTCACGAGAAGCCCAGTTTGCCCGGATCCCCCTCGACGCCGCTGCACTCCAACCCCAAGCGTCTGGCCTACGCGCTGGTGGGGTTGCTGGTGGCGTTGACCGGCGGGTTGGGCAATTCGCTGGTGGTCGCCAACCTGCCTTACCTGCAAGGCGCGCTCGGGGCGACCACGGCGGAGATGGCGTGGCTGCCGGCGGCGTACGTGATGACCAACGTTTCGATGAACCTGCTGCTGGTGAAGTTTCGCCAGCAGTTCGGGCTGCGGGCGTTCACCGAGGTGTTTCTGGTGCTGTATGCGCTGGTGACCTTCGGCCATTTGTTCGTCAATGACCTGAACTCGGCCATCGCCGTGCGTGCGGCCCACGGCATGGTTGGCGCGGCGCTCAGTTCGCTGGGCCTGTATTACATGGTGCAGGCGTTCCCGGCCAAGTGGCGGATGAAGGCGCTGGTGCTGGGCCTGGGCACATCGCAACTGGCCTTGCCACTGGCGCGACTGTTTTCCGAAGACTTGCTGCAGATCGCTGAATGGCGCGGCTTGTATCTGTTCGAATTGGGCATGGCGTTGCTGTCGCTGGGCTGTGTATTGATGCTCAAACTGCCGCCGGGTGACCGGTTCAAGACTTTCGAACCCCTCGACTTCCTCACCTTCGCGATTCTGGCCAGTGGCGTGGCTTTGCTGTGCGCCGTGTTGTCCCTGGGCCGGATCGACTGGTGGCTGGAGGCCGACTGGATCGGCATCGCCCTGGCCGCGTCGATTGCCCTGATTCTCGCGGGACTGGCCATCGAACATAACCGCAGCAACCCGATGCTGATGACCCGCTGGCTCGGCAGCGGAGTGATGATCCGCCTGGCACTGGCGGTGATCCTGATTCGCATGGTCACCTCGGAGCAATCCACCGGTGCCGTGGGCTTTATGCAATACCTGAACATGAGCAGCCAACAGCTTCATAGCCTGTATGTGGTGATGCTGATCGGCAGCGTTGCCGGGCTGCTGACCAGTGCGCTGACCATCGACCCGAAACACCTGCTGATGCCGCTGATCATCTCGCTGGCGTTGATGGCCACCGGTTCGATCATCGACAGTTCCTCGAACAACCTGACCCGCCCCGGCAACCTGTATTTCAGCCAGTTTCTGTTGGCGTTCGGCAGCACTTTTTTCCTCGGTCCGACCATGGTCCTCGGCACCCGCAACGTGCTGACCAATCCGCGCAATCTGGTGAGCTTTTCGGTGCTGTTCGGGATCTGCAACAACCTCGGCGGCCTGATCGGCGCGGCGTTGCTGGGGACGTTCCAGATCGTTCGCGAGAAATTTCATTCCAGCCACATCGTCGAGCAACTGGTGCTTTCCGATCCCCGCGTCGCCGCTCGTGTGCAGAGCGGCGGTTCGGCGGTCGGCTCACTGATCGCCGACCCGAGCCTGCGCAACCTGCAAGGCATTCGCAGCCTGGCCAACGCCGCCACCCGCGAGGCCAACGTACTGGCCTATAACGATGTGTTCATGCTGATCGCGGTGATCGCGATCCTGACCATGATCTGGATTTCCATCCGCGCGCTGTGGCTGATCAGCACCACAAGAGCCGTCGCCCCGACACCTTCCGTACCTTCCAGCGGTGCCACTTCTTCATGACTGAACCGACTACCACGACCACCAATGCCATTGCCGCCACCCCTGAAGGCGTGGCGCCGCCGTCATCACCGAATACCGAGCCGCGCTCGTTGCGGGTGCGGATCATCTCGTCGCTGGGCTTTGCCGGGGTCGCCATCGTCGGTGTGCTGATCGTGCTCTATGCCTGGCAGTTGCCGCCGTTCAGCAGCGCGGTGGAGACCACTGAAAACGCCCTGGTGCGCGGGCAGGTGACGATCATCGGCCCGCAGCTCAGTGGCTATGTGTTTGAAGTGCCGGTGCAGGATTTCCAGTTTGTGAAGCAAGGGGATTTGCTGGTGCGTCTCGATGACCGCATCTATCAGCAACGTCTCGATCAGTCGCTGGCGCAACTGGCGGTGCAGAAGGCTGCGCTGGCCAATGTGGTGCAGCAGCGCAACAGCGCCGAGGCGACCATCAAGTTGCGTCAGGCGGTGGTGGCCGACAGCGAGGCGCAATTGCGCAAAAGCGAGGCGGACCTGCGCCGCAACACGGCGCTGGTCAATGACGGCTCGGTGTCCAAACGCGAGATGGACGTGGCGCTGGCCGCCAACGCGCAAAGCATTGCATCGGTGGCCCAGGCCAAGGCCAATCTGGAAATCGCCCGGCAGGATCTGCAAACCGTGATCGTCAATCGTGGCTCGCTGGAGGCCGCAGTGGCCAGTGCCGAGGCCGCCGTGCAACTGGCGCGAATCGACCTGTCCAACACCCGCATCATTGCCCCGCGTGACGGTCAGCTCGGGCAGATCGGCGTGCGTCTGGGTGCCTACGTCAATTCCGGGGCGCAACTGATGGCGCTGGTGCCGGACCAGAAGTGGGTGATTGCCAACATGAAAGAAACCCAGATGGATAACGTGCGGGTCGGGCAACCGGTGAGCTTCACCGTCGATGCGCTGAACCATCGCAGATTCACCGGACACGTTCAGCACATCTCGCCCGGCACCGGTTCGGAGTTCGCGTTATTGCAGGCCGACAATGCCACCGGCAACTTCGTGAAGATTGCCCAGCGTGTGCCGGTGCGCATCACCATCGATCCGGATCAGCAGGAGAGCGAGCGTTTGCGGCCGGGGATGTCGGTGGTGGTGAGCATCGATACGGCGAAGGGTGATACTCAGAAACACTGACCTCAGACCGCAATCATTGGCGGCAGGGTGCCGAGCACGGAAACCGCCGCTACGGCACCGATCCCCAGCAGCCACTCCAGCATCACGCTGCGCTTGAGGGTATCGACGCGCTGTTCGCAATCACGGATGCGCAAGCGATTGAACAGCGCCAGCCCCAGCATCCCGAGCACCAGCAAGGCCTTGATCAACAGGATCAGGGCGAAGCCCGAGAACAATGGCGTCGGCCACCACTGGCCGGTGAGGACACGCACGTTGATCAATCCGGTGATCAGCAGGCCGGCAACCAACACATAGCCGATCCCGCTGAACCGCTGCAAGACGTAGCGCACCGTTTCGCCGGACTGGCGCAGAATCGCCACCAGCATCAACAACCCACCGAGCCAGGCGCCGACGCAGGTCAGGTGAATGACCTGATTGAGGATCAACATCTGGCCGCTGAAACCGTCGAGCATCGCCCCGTGGCCGACCGGCGCGAGGGTCATCAGCAGCAACGCGCTCAGGCCCAGCCGCAATGGCTGGCTCGAACGCCAGGGCGTAAACAGTAGCGCCAGCAACAGTGCATTGATCAGCAGGTGCCAGCGCCACACCTGGCCAAAAAACGTATGGCCCAACACCCGCTCGACAGTGTCCGGATCGAACGCCGCAGCGGCTGAACCGGCCATGCTCGCGGTGATCAGCAACGCCCAGGCAACGCCGCTGGCCAGGGCGATCGCCGCCAACCAACGAGCCAGCCGCGCCAGGTGTCGATCCAGCGCCAGCGCGTCACCCTTGAGCAGCAGGGGCCGGAACAGCCAGGCCCCGAACAGCATCAACACCACGATGAAATGCAGGAACCGGCACAGCACCAGCGCGTCATTCATGAATTACTGGCCAACCTTGAACTGATAGGCGCCTTCGCTCTTGTGCGTGTCGACCGACACCGCGTGCCATTCAACCTTGTATTCGCCAGCGGTCAACGGTGCTTCGGGGGTGACGATCAGGGTTTTCCTGTCGCCTTCGGTGGTCAGCGGCTTGATCTTCACCGGCGCCCCGTCGTGGGTCAGGATGACTTTGGTGAAGCCGGCTTCGACGCCTTCGGAAAACACCAGGCGCAAATCCGCAGGCGCGGCGACGGTGCTGTCGGCGGCCGGGGTTTCGCCTTTCAGGTGAGCATGGGCGAACGCCTGGGAAGTGACGACCAGCGAGGCCAGCAGGGCGCCGGCAGTGAGCAGTTGCTTCATCGACATGGGCAGGTTCCTTTCAGTGAAATGGCGGGCTGAGTATAGAGAGAGGATCACAGGGCTTTCAGGCGCATGTGAATGACCGGAAAAGGCCGGCCTTCGCCGTCGAGTGCCGAGCGGCCGATGTCTTCGAATCCGTAGTGCCGGTAGAAGCCGTGGGCCTGCGGATTCTGTTCATTGACGTCGACCTTCAGCAAAGGGCGGCGGACATGATCGAGCAAGCGGCGGCCGATACCTTGGCCACGCCGGGCCGGGTCGATGAACAGCATTTGCACGGTGTCGTCATCGGTGGCGATGAAACCTGCCGGGGAACGGTCGGGGTTCTCGAAGACCCAGACATCCAGTGCGGGCAGGTAGGCGTCACGCACCAGCGGGAACAACCGGTGAATGTCATCTTCCGGAAGAAAATCATGGGTGGCGCGGACCGAACGTTCCCACAGGTCGGCAAGTTGCGGGTCGTCGGCGGCGATGCGCTTGCGAATGTTCATCGACAGGATCCTTCAGCGTCTGACAGGGAGAAGGGGGGCGATCCTAAACCAGAAAAAAGCCCAAGTGTGTGAAGAATCGTTCTCGCCTGTCGCCCCTTGCCCAGAGCGGATGCTAGTCTTCAACAACGTTGTCTTCAGGGAGCCCTCATGGGCAATCACAAGATCGAAATCCGCCGCAGCAATGTCGAGAAAATCCTTCTGGCGGCGGAAAAAGTGTTCGCCGAAAAAGGCTTCGGCGGCACCGCCATGGCTGACATCGCCGCCGAAGTGCAGCTGCCGCGCTCCAACCTGCATTACTACTTTTCAACCAAGAGCGAGCTGTACAGCGCCGTGCTGTTCGACCTGCTGGAAGTGTGGAAGCAGGACGCGCTGTGCTTCGAGATGTTCGATGATCCTCGTGTGGTGCTCAGCAGCTACATCCGCGCCAAGATGAACCACTCGCGCAGCCGGCCCTACGGCTCGAAAGTTTGGGCCAACGAAATTATCCACGGCGCGCCGACGCTGGGTGAAGCGCTGGATGTGAGCCTCTATGACTGGGCGAAGATGAAGGAAGCGAAGATCCGTCACTGGGTGGAAGACAAGCGGATTTTGCCGGTGGAGCCGTCGAGTTTGTTGTACATGATCTGGGCGTCGACCCAGCACTATGCGGACTTTGATCATCAGGTGAATATTTTGAATGAGCACCAGCCGTTGTCGGACATGCAGTTCGAGCGGGCGGTGCAGACGGTGACGAGTGTGATTTTGCGGGGGATAGGTTTGGAGCCCTGAGTCTTGTGGTGGCCGGGCTGGCCTCTTCGCGAGCAGGCTCGCTCCCACAGGGAAATGCATTCCAAAGGTGGGAGCGAGCCTGCTCGCGAAAGCGTCGGCTCAGACGCCGCTGTCCTCAAGGGCTGACATGGTAGGGATTGCGCGGATCATGATTCCAGTCCAGGAACGGCTTCCCTGTCTCCATCGGCACCATCTCGATGCAATCCGCCACCGGGCAGGTGATCTGGCACAGATTGCACCCCACGCAATCATCATCGATCACTTCATATTTGTGCGTGCCATCGGCCTGTTTCAGGCTGCTGATCGCCTGGTGTGAGGTGTCCTCGCAAGCAATGTGGCAACGCCCGCATCCGATACACGCTTGCTGATCGATCTTCGCGATCACCTGATAGTTGATGTCCAGGTACTTCCAGTCCGTGGTGTTGCCCACCGCACGCCCGGAGAACTCGGCGATGCTGGCGTAACCCTGACTGTCCATCCAGCGGGACAAACCATCCTTCATCTCATCGACAATCCGGAAACCATGCAGCATCGCCGCCGTGCACACCTGCACCGCGCCGCTGCCCAACGCGATGAACTCCGCTGCATCGCGCCAACTGCCAATGCCGCCAATGCCGCAGATCGGCAGGCCCTGGGTCTGCGGATCACGGGCGATTTCCGCGACCATGTTCAGTGCAATCGGCTTGACCGCCGAGCCGCAATAACCGCCGTGGGTGCTTTTGCTGCCGACGGTGGGCAGGGCGACCATGTGTTCGAGGTCGACACTGGTGATCGAGTTGATGGTGTTGATCAGCGACACCGCATCGGCGCCGCCCCGATGTGCGGCGCGGGCGGCGACGCGGATGTCGGTGATGTTCGGGGTGAGTTTGACAATCACCGGCAGCGAGCAGTAAGTCTTGCACCAGCGCGTGACCTGCTCGACGTACTCCGGCACCTGACCGACCGCCGCGCCCATGCCGCGCTCCGGCATGCCGTGGGGGCAGCCGAAATTCAGCTCGATGCCGTCGGCACCGGTGGCTTCCACCAGCGGCAGGATGTGTTTCCACGACTCCTCGACGCACGGCACCATCAGCGACACGATCAGCGCGCGGTCAGGCCAGTCCTTCTTCACCTGAGTGATTTCCCGCAGGTTGATTTCCAGCGAGCGGTCGGTGATCAGTTCGATGTTGTTGATGCCCAGCACTTCGCGGTTGGCGCCGTAATGCGCCGAATAACGCGACGACACGTTGACCGCCGCCGGATCCTCACCCAGGGTTTTCCAGACCACACCGCCCCATCCGGCCTCGAAGGCGCGCACCACGTTGTAGGCCTTGTCGGTCGGCGGCGCGGAGGCCAGCCAGAACGGGTTGGGGGCTTTGATACCGGCGAAGACAATCGAGAGATCGGCCATTTACGCAGCCTCCACGTTGAGCATCAGTTGAGCGTTGATCGCCTCGGCGGCGCGCTTGCCGTGTTGCACCGCTTGCACGGTCAGGTCCTGATCGACGCTGGTGCAGTCGCCGCCGGCATACACGCCGGGGATGCTGGTGCGCAGGTTTTCATCGACCTGGATGCGTTCGCCCTGACGCTTGAGTTCGCGGGCCAGCGGGTCGGCGAGGGCGCTGCCGTCGAAGGCCTGGCCGATGGCCTTGAAGATCGCATTGGCGGCCAGTTCGAAGGTCTCGCCAGTGGTTTGCAGACGACCTTCCACCAGATGGGTACGGGCGAAGCGCATGCCGCGCACCTTGCCCTGAGCGTCGAGCAGGACTTCGTCCGGTTGCGCCCAGGTCAGCAACCGCACCTGATTGGCCTTGGCGATGTCCTGTTCATGGCCGGTGGCGCCCATGTCCGCCGCGCCACGGCGATAGACCAGGTTGACGTCGCGGGCGCCGAGGCGGGCCATTTGCACGGCCATGTCGATGGCGGTGTTGCCAGCGCCGAGGACGATGCAGTGTTCGGCCAGCGGCAGTTGCGACAGGTCATCGGCCTGGCGCAGTTCGCGGATGTAGTCGGTGGCGGCGAGCAGGCCGGGGGCGTCTTCGTGAGCCAGACCCAGTTGTTTGCTCGCATTGAGGCCGAGACCGAGGAACACCGCGTCGAACTGTTGATGCAATTCGCTGAGGGTCAGGTTCTCACCGAGTTTCTGTCCGTGACGGATTTCGATGCCGCCGATTTGCAGGAGGAAATCCAGTTCCTTCTGCGCGTAGTCGTCCACCAGTTTGTATTTGGCGATCCCGTATTCGTTGAGCCCGCCAGCCTTCTCCCTCGCTTCGAAAATCACCACGTCATGCCCGTGCATGGCGCTGCGATGGGCACAGGACAGACCCGCCGGGCCGGCACCGACCACGGCGATGCGTTTGCCGGTGGCGGCGGCACGCTGGAACGGATGTTCAGTGAAGTTCGCGTTGTCCACGGCGTAGCGTTGCAGCAGGCCGATCAGCACCGGTGCGCATTCATTGGCGTTGTTGCGCACGCAGGCTTGCTGGCAGAGGATCTCGGTCGGACAGACCCGGGCGCAACTGCCGCCGAGGATGTTCGCCGAGAGGATTTTCTGCGCTGCACCGGGGACGTTGTCCTGATGGATATTGCGGATGAAGGACGGAATGTCGATCTCGCTCGGGCACGCATTCACGCAAGGTGCGTCGTAGCAATACAGGCAGCGCGAGGCTTCCAGGTGCGCCTGACGGTCGTTGAGCGGCGGCGCCAGATCGGTGAAATGGCCGGCGAGGGCGGCCGCACTTTCGTGCGGGTGCGGGAGATGGTTCAGGGTCTCGATCACGGTTTTTTGCCTCACGGTTATTTGAGGTTTTCTGCCTCTGTCGGGCAGTGGTTTTTTGTGTTGTCTGTGCGGCCCCCTTCGCGAGCAAGCCCGCTCCCACAGGAGTACGCATTTCAAATGTGGGAGCGGGCTTGCTCGCGAAGGCCGAAGGCCTGAATTTCAGCGTTTAACCGCAACTGGCTTATGCAACTCAGCCCGCTTGCTCAGCAAATCAAACACCGCCGGATACGCCGGCCGTTCGATATACCGGCCCGCCCCACGCTCGGCGCGCAGGTCGCCGTCGGCCCAGACCACTCGGCCCTGGCTGACGGTATGGCTCGGTACGCCGGTCACGGTCTTGCCTTCGAAGATGTTGAAGTCCACCTGCTGATGGTGGGTCTTGGCGGAGATGGTGCGGGTGCCTTGCGGGTCCCACAGCACCAGGTCGGCATCGGCGCCGACGCGGATCGCGCCCTTGCGCGGGTAGAGATTGAAGATCTTCGCGGTGTGGGTGGAGGTGAGGGCGACGAAGTCCTGCATCGACAACCGTCCGGTGTTCACACCTTCATCCCACAACACCGCCATGCGGTCTTCGATGCCGGCGGTGCCGTTGGGGATCTTGCTGAAATCGTCTCGCCCGGCCGCTTTCTGCTCGGCGCAGAAGCAGCAGTGGTCGGTGGCGGTGGTGTGCAGATTGCCGCTCTGCAAGCCATGCCACAGCGCCTCCTGATGCCCGCGCGGACGGAACGGCGGGCTCATCACGTAACCGGCAGCGGTTTGCCAGTCCGGGTGCTGGTAGACGCTGTCGTCCAGCAGCAGATGCCCGGCCAGCACTTCGCCGTAGACCGGTTGGCCCTTGCTGCGGGCGTAGGTGATTTCGTCGAGGGCTTCCTTGGTCGAAACGTGTACCAGGTACAGCGGCGTGCCGATGGTTTCAGCGATACGGATCGCCCGGCTCGCGGCTTCGCCTTCAACCTGCGAGGGCCGCGACAGCGGATGCGCTTCCGGACCGGTGATGCCCTGGGCCATCAACTTGCGTTGCAGGTGATAGACCAGCTCGCCGTTTTCCGCGTGCACGGTCGGCACCGCGCCAAGTTCCAGGCAGCGTTCGAAACTCGCCACCAGCGTGTCGTCGGCAGCCATGATGGCGTTCTTGTAGGCCATGAAATGCTTGAAGCTGTTGATCCCGTGATGACTGACCAGCTCGGCCATTTCCTCACGCACCTGCTCGCTCCACCAGGTGATCGCGACGTGGAAGCCGTAGTCGGAAGCGGATTTTTCCGCCCAGCCACGCCACTGGTGAAAGGCTTCAAGCAGCGATTGCTGCGGATTGGGAATCACGAAATCGATGATCGAGGTGGTGCCGCCGGCCAGACCTGCGGCGGTACCACTGTAGAAGTCTTCGCTGGCCACGGTGCCCATGAACGGCAGTTGCATGTGGGTGTGCGGATCGATGCCGCCGGGCATCAGGTACTGGCCGCTGCCGTCGAGCACTTCGGCACCGGCGGGAATATCGAGGTTTTCACCAATGGCTTTGATCACGCCGTCAGCGCAATAGACATCGGCGCGGTAACTTTCATCATGGGTAACAACGGTGGAGCCACGGATCAACAGAGACATTCCGAGTTCCTCGCAGGCATGACCGACTTGTGCCGGTTCTAGTGTTTTATTGTTTGCAGCGCCGAATGCGTAATCTTGTCAGTGCTGTCAGGAATAGACGCTAGTCGCAGTTCTGCAATTGATCAAGATTATTTTTTATAAGCTTATGATTGTTTTAAGTATTTGAAAGATAACGATAAAAATACAAAATCACCAAAATGGTGAGGCACTTCACCATTTTGACGCACTTGACAGGTTGGAAATATGAGCAAGATTTCCTATGTGAAATCAGCCGCTTGAAGTTGAGCTGAGGCTGATCGCCCACGATGAAAAAAAGTGCAGTGCACCAGATTGAGTCCTGACAGTTCGGACAACTTGCCTGGCAGTTAGCCTGAGTGTTCAGTCAAGTATCCGCGGGCTTGAAAGGTGAATAATTAAAACTGATAGACATCAGTCAGTTACAAGAAGTCAAACGCACGGCCCGATGCGAAAGCGGGGCACCCGGCACGTTTATTGATGCCGCCGCTGACACCGTGGCCGGTGCATGAAAGTTGTCAGTTCCTCCGGCCATCGTCCGGCTCGCACCTGCGTGTGCAGCCGCCTGATGAGCAAAAAAATAATCAGAAGAACAGTGGAGCGGCCATGCAACAGAACAGATCGCAAGTGACCGAGCGCGACGGCTTGTTCGAACTCGAAGCCGGCAGCGACGTCCTCGACAGTCCCCGTTACAACCACGACATGGCACCGACCAAGGTGCGCGAACGAACCTGGAACAAGTGGCACATCACCGCGCTGTGGGTCGGCATGTCGATCTGCGTGCCGACCTACACCCTCGGCGGCGTCCTCACCGCGTATTTCGGCCTGAGCGTCGGCGAAGCCTTGCTGGCGATTCTGTTTGCCAACGTCATCGTCCTGATTCCTCTCACGCTCAACGCGTTTCCCGGCACCAAGTACGGGATTCCGTTTCCAGTGTTGCTGCGCTCGTCGTTCGGGATTCTCGGCTCCAACGTGCCGTGCCTGATCCGCGCGCTGGTGGCGTGCGGCTGGTTCGGCATCCAGACCATGTTCGGCGGGCTGGCGATTCACCTGTTTCTCGGCTCGGTGTTCGAGGGCTGGAAATCTCTTGGCGGGACGGGGGAGGTGATCGGTTTCATGATCTTCTGGGCGCTGAACCTGTGGGTGGTGATCCGCGGCGCCGAGTCGATCAAATGGCTGGAAACCCTGTCGGCGCCGCTGCTGGTGGCGGTCGGCATCGGGCTGCTGGTGTGGGCCATGCCGAATGTGTCGATGACTGAATTGCTGGCGATCCCGCCGAAGCGTCCCGAAGGCGCGAGCGTGGTCAGTTACTTCGCCGCCGGGCTGACGGCGATGGTCGGTTTCTGGGCCACTCTGTCGCTGAACATTCCCGATTTCAGCCGCTATGCCCGCAGCCAGAAGGATCAGATCCTCGGGCAGATTTTCGGCCTGCCGCTGACCATGTTCCTGTTTGCCGCGCTGGGCGTGGTGATGACCGCCGCGTCGGTGAAACTGGTGGGTGTCAGCGTTTCCGATCCGGTCACTTTGATCGGCCACATCCAGAGCCCGGTATGGGTCGCGGTGGCCATGGCGCTGATCATCATCGCCACGCTGTCGACCAACACCGCCGCCAACATCGTTTCGCCGACCAACGACTTCCAGAACATCGCGCCCAAGGTCATCAACCGTACCAAGGCAGTGATCCTCACTGGATTTGTCGGCTTGGCCTTGATGGGTCATGAGCTGCTGAAAAAACTCGGCTGGATCGTCTCCGACCTCAGTCTGGAAACCGTGTATTCGAACTGGCTGCTGGGCTATTCCAGCCTGCTCGGGCCGATCGCCGGGATCATGGTGGTGGACTATTTCCTGATCAAGAAACAGCAACTGGACCTGGCCGGCCTGTACCGCGACGACGTCTACCCGGCGTGGAACCGGGCCGGATTCATCGCGTTCGGCGTGCCGGTGGTGCTGACCCTGCTGTCGCTGGGCAGCAGCGCATTCAGTTGGTTCTACAGCTACGGCTGGTTCACCGGTTCGGCACTGGGCGGGTTGATCTATTACGGGTTGTGCGCGATGCGTGCGACGCCGGTGGCCGTCAAATCGCCGTTGTAATTCCCATAAGAACTGCCTGAGGAGATCCCCATGAACGCAGCCGTAGACGTTCTGCAATCGACCCATCAGCACATCAACCGCGACCGCTTGTGGGCGTCGCTCATGGAGCTGGCCAAGCTCGGCGCCACCGTCAAGGGCGGGGTCTGTCGCCTGGCCCTGACCGACCTCGACCGCCAGGCCCGCGACCTGTTCGTGCAGTGGTGCAAGGACGCCGGTTGCAGCGTCACGGTCGATGAAGTCGGCAACATCTTCGCCCGCCGCCCCGGTCGCAACCCGAACCTGCCACCGGTGATGACCGGCAGCCACATCGACACCCAGCCCACCGGCGGCAAGTTCGATGGCTGCTTCGGCGTGCTCGCCGGCGTTGAAGTGCTGCGCACCCTCAACGACCTTGGCGTGGAAACCGAGGCGCCGCTGGAAGTGGTGGTCTGGACCAACGAAGAAGGCTCGCGCTTCGCCCCGTGCATGATGGGTTCCGGCGTGTTCGCGGAAAAATTCACCCTCGAAGAAACCCTGGCCAAGGTCGATGCCGACGGCGTAACGGTCGGCGAAGCACTGAACGCCATCGGCTACGCCGGGCCGCGCAAAGTCAGTGGCCACAAAGTTGGCGCCTACTTTGAAGCACACATTGAGCAAGGCCCGATCCTTGAGGACGAACAGAAAACCATCGGCGTGGTGCTCGGCGCACTGGGGCAGAAGTGGTTCGACCTGAAACTGCGCGGCGTCGAAGCCCACGCCGGGCCGACCCCGATGCACCTGCGCAAGGACGCCCTGGTCGGCGCCTCGGTGATTGTCGGTGCAGTCAATCGTGCAGCGCTCGGTCATCAACCCCACGCCTGCGGCACGGTCGGTTGCCTGCAAGCCTATCCCGGTTCGCGCAACGTCATTCCTGGCGAAGTGCGCATGACCCTCGACTTCCGGCACCTGGAACCGGCGCGCCTCGACTCGATGATCGCCGAGGTCAAGCAAGTCATCGAAGCGACCTGCGAAGAACACGGCCTGACCTACGAGTTGACCCCGACCGCCGACTTCCCGCCGCTTTACTTCGAAAAGGGCTGCGTCGAAGCCGTGCGCGGCGCCGCCAAGGGGCTGGGCCTGTCGCACATGGACATCGTCAGCGGCGCCGGCCACGACGCGATTTTCCTCGCCGAACTGGGCCCGGCCGGGATGATCTTCGTGCCGTGCGAAGGCGGCATCAGCCACAACGAAATCGAAAACGCCGCGCCGGACGATCTGGCGGCCGGGTGTGCGGTGTTGCTTCGCGCGATGCTGGCAGCTTCGGCGGCGGTGGCGGGAGGACAGCGGGCCGCCTGACTTCAAACTGTCATCTGTTCGTGCGACGTTGCCGCCCTGAAAAGGAAGTCAGGGACGCGCAATGTCGCCCATCAAAGTCATCACCTCAGGCTCGGCGTATCTGGACATCGATGCCTACGCCTGCTGCATCGCCTACGCCGAATTGCTCAACCTGCAAGGCATTCCCGCCCGCGCCGTCAGCAGTGCGAAACCCAACGCCAGCGTTTCGAAAACCGTGCTCGGCTGGGGCGCTGTTCTAGACGATTACCGCCCGACATCCAGCGATGAATTCGTGCTGGTCGATGTCTCCGATTACCACCACTTCGATCCGTTGGTCGCACTCGAACGAGTGGTAGAAGTCATCGACCATCATCCGGGCTTCGAAGGATACTGGGCGCGGACACTCGGAGCTGCCGCCGACATTCGCCCGATCGGCGCGGCGGCGACGCAGGTTTTCCAGTGCTGGAAAGCCGCAGGATCGCTGTCGAGTATCAGCAAACAAAGCGCCGCGCTGCTGGCCACGGCGATTCTGGACAACACACTGAATTTCACCGGGCAGATGACCACGGTGGCGGATATCGATGCCTACGCCGAGCTCGTGCCCCACGGGAAACTCACAGCGGACTGGCCCGAGCAATATTTCCTTGAATGCCAGACCGCTATCGAATCAGACATCTGCGCCGCATTGGCCGCAGACTTGAAACGGATGAAACCCGACAGCCTCCTGCCGCAGGTCTTCGCTCAAATGACGGTATGGGATGCCAACGCTTTGCTCGAAAGGCATCGTTCGACGATCAACGAATGGATGGCCGGGCAGGGCGATGACTGGCTGTTGAACCTCATCAGCATCCGCGACCGAAAAAGCTGTCTGCTGGCCAAAACCCTGGTCTCCCAAAAGAAGCTGAGCCATTTGTTGTCACTCGACTGGCACGCTGAAATAGCCGTTCTAGAGCCTTCAATGCTGCGCAAGGAACTGCTGAAGCTTTCTTTATAGTCAGCGCGGGAGGGTTATAAAGCGGGGGCGGGTGAACCGGATCTTCATCATGCGTAACCCTGACAAGCTGGCAGGGTTGCAGGCTTCGGCCAATATCCTGTAGCCGGGCACCTGCGGGAGCGAGCCGCTCCCACAGTTTTTTGTACCGGCCGGGGAGGTGTTATTCCTTGATCGCCGAACCCTTGCGACGGTTACTGCCGTTCGGGTTGCCAACGTCCAGCAATCGTCTTTCCACCAGCACATTCTCGAGCGCCTGACGTTCGGCCGGCGCCATCTCGTGCTCGCGCTTTTTCAGCTCCAGCAGGATGGGGCTGGACCAGGTGCGATAGGTCTGTTCGATGAGGCGGCGGGATGTCATCAGTCTCTCCTTGATCAAGAGCCCGGTGTGGCTGGCAGGGGCTCAATCCGATGAGGTAATAACGTTAGTCGAGAAACCGTCGGCGCGCGAATGCCCGCGCACCCTTGCGGATCACAGAGATTGCGGCGTGTCCGAGATTGTCGGCACGATCACAACGGCCTGCGGTCGTAAACTTCACATGCGCGAACTTGTGGAGAACCAATGAGCCGGGACGTCCTGACCACCGAAACCAACCGCCGTCAGTTGCAGCAAATCATTGCCGGCCTGTCCGACGGGGTGATTCTGCTGGAACTCGACCAGACGATTCTCTGGGCCAACGAAGCCGCGTTGGCGATGCATGGCGTCAGCCGGATCGGCGAGCTGGGCAACAACGCCGGGGAATACGTCGAGCGCTTCAACCTGCGGTATCGCAACAACCACACGCTGACACCGGAGCAGTACCCGATCAGCCGCGTGGCGACCGGTGAAACGTTCAGCGATGTGCTGGTGGAAGTTTCTCCGCGCAGCGATGAAGAACGCACCTGGATGCACAGCGTGCGCAGCATGGTCTTGACCGATCGCGATGGCGATATCGAGTCGCTGGTGCTGATCATGAGCGACGTCACCGATTGGGCCAATGCCGAACAGCGCTTCGAAAAAACCTTCAACGCCAACCCCGCACCGGCGGTGATCTGCCGCCTCAGCGACCTGCGTTACATCAAGGTCAATCCGGGGTTTCTGGAGATGACTGGTTACACCCGCGATCAGGTGATCGGCGCCTCGACCTATGAGCTGGATATTCTCGAACAGGCCGAGCGCAAGGACCTGGCGATCCAGCGCCTGCGCGATGTCGCGACCATTCCGCAGATGCAGGCTGAATTGCGTCTGCCGGACGGCGGCAGCAAACAGGTGATCGTCGCGGGACAGCCGCTGGTGCTCAACGACGAGGATTGCATGCTGTTTTCGTTTGTCGACATGGAGCTGCGTCATAAGGCCGAAGTCGCCTTGCGTCAGAGTGAGGAACGGTTTGCCAAGGCCTTTCGCCTGACGCCGGTGCCGATCCTGATTTGCAGCGCCGACGAGCAGCGGCTGATCGACGTCAATCAGGCCTTTCTCGATACCCTGGCTTACGAAAGCGACGAGGTTCTTGGCAAGACAGTCGCGCAACTGGACTTCATCGATGAACCGGCGGAACGCGCCCGGTTGCTGGCGGCGCTGGAGAAGACCGGCCGGGTCGATCGCGTCGATATGCGGATCCGCAGGAAAGACGCCGAGCTGCTGGAGTGCGCGGTGTCCGCCGACACCGTCAGCATTCAGGACACGGTGTGCTATCTGCTGGTGCTGATGGACATCACCGAACGCAAGCGCACCGAGCTTGAGCTGGTGGCGGCGATTGAAGAGGTGATGAAGGATGCGTCGTGGTTCAGCCGGACGCTGATCGAAAAACTGGCCAATGTGAAGAAGATCAACTCGCCGCAACTGCCTAGCGTTTCGTTCACTGATCTCACGGCCCGCGAACGCGATGTGCTGGGGCTGATCTGTGAGGGGCTGGCGGACAAGGAGATTGCTGCGCGGTTGAAGCTGGCGCCGAACACGGTGCGCAACCATGTGGCGACGGTGTATTCGAAGCTGGATGTGCACAGTCGCAGCGAGGCGATTGTCTGGGCTCGCGAGCGCGGGTTGTTCTCAAGCAGTAGCAGGGGACAGCGATAAGGTGCAAATGCACTAGTTCATGGGGTGCAAATTCGGGTGTCTGACAAGGCGGGCTGTTCTTAGTCTGTTGGGGTGCGATGCGGGTTTTGTTCGTGATCGTGTCCCTTCCGTCGTTGTTAATGGATCTGACCATGAATGTGTTGTTTGTTATTGAACCTGGCGTGATGCGTCGATTGTCGGAGCTGGCGCGATGATTTATCTGGCGCGGTTGCGGGCTCGGCTTGAGTGTAGTTTTTCGCCGTTGGCTTGTGAGTGTGTGGTGGATGGGGATCATTCGCTGACGGTGAAGCTGTATCACCCGGCTTCCGGGGAGGTTGATCTGGTGATTAGCGGGTTGAGTCTGGGGGCCTTGCGTACCGATGAGGCGGTGGATGCCTTGATTGATGAATTGCGGTATGAGCTTGAGAGCAATTCTTTGCGCTCGCCCAGTTGAGCTTGGCGGCCTTTGGGCCGACCATGCTGTTTTTGGGTTTGGGTGTGTATCCGTTTCTTCGGGTGTTGCGGCTGGCGGTTCCGCTCTTACAGCGGGTCACTTTTGACAAACGCCCGGAATGCCGGCCCAGCCAAAAGTAACCAAAAAGTCTTTACCCTGACGTACGGCCCTCGCTGTGGCTCGGGTTCCTTCGCTCCGGGATTGATCCGGGGGCATCGCCTACGGTTTGCTTCGCTGCACCTCCTCTCGATGTGTTTGGCTTCGCCAAACGGTCGCTGCGCTCCCACCCCCGGATCAATCCCTCCACTCAGCCTGCCGACGGGCCCTGCGATCAAAAGCGGTACTCGAGCTAACGCTCATCGTGTTGAGTGGTGGAAGCAAAGGCAAAGGCAGGTGCGGGATGTTTGCTTTTTAAGACCCGGGTTCACCTCGGTATGTCACGTCGGTGTACCTTTCCCAAACAACACGGTCAGTCCCCTCTCCCTCCGGGAGAGGGTTAGGGTGAGGGTTGGTTATAAAGGTTGTCCAAAATCTTTCGGCCTCCACGATCCACTCAGCAAACCCACCCCAAAATCGACAGCCAATTCCCCCCAATCCCACCATTTCACTGGCACTCACCCCCCACTGGTCTATAAGGAATGAGTGGTTCGGTTTCCATAACCGGGCGTTGTCCTGCTCGGCGACGGGAGTTTTCTTCCATTCATCGCGGGTCATCCTATGAACAATCCTGGGAAACGCGTGTGTTTTTCGTTGTTGTCGGCGTTCGGTCTGGTGCTGCTCAGTGGTTGTGCCAGTCCTCCACCCCCTCCGCCGGCCGCGCCGCCTCCGCCACCTGAGCGGACTTGTCAGGTCATGGAAAATACCGAGGTCGCCGGTGATGCCTATGCCGACGGGCAAGTGACTCGACACATCACCAAGACCCGTTGCGTCACTCAATAACCCGGGCGCCGTTGCAGGCGCGGGTCGAGTGGATTGTGCTGGTGGCCGACCTGGTCGGTACGGCGGTGTTTGCGGTTGAAGGCGCGATTGCGGCGATGCGCAGTCAGCTCGATCTGCTCGGGGTGATGGTGATTGCCTTCATCGTCGCACTCGGTGGCGGGGTGACGCGTGATCTGTTGATCGGTGCTACGCCGCCCAAGGCAGTGGCTGACTGGCGTTACCCGGCGCTGGCGTTTGCCATGGGCGGGGTGGCGTTTGTTTTTCATGAGCAGGTGCTGGGCTGGTCCGGTTCGACCCTGATCGTGCTGGACGCGGCGGGGTTGGCGCTGTTTGCCGTGGCCGGGGCGCAGAAGGCGTTGAATTTCGGGATCTCGCCGTTTGTGTCCATGCTGATGGGCACGATTACCGGTGTCGGTGGCGGGGTGCTGCGGGACATTGTGCTGGCGCGGGTGCCGGTGGTGTTGCAGGCGGATTTGTATGCCAGCTCGGCGTTTGTCGGCGCGGCGGTATTGATCGTCGGGCGCAGGCTGGGTGTGCCGCCGGTGGCGGCTGCGTTGCTGGCGGGGGCGGCGTGTCTGTTGTTGCGGTTGTTGTCGGTGCATTTCGGCTGGCAGTTGCCGAAGGTTCTGGAGGCATGAAAAAGGCAGCCCTTGGGCTGCCTTTTCTTTTGCATCAGCGGCGGATCAGGACAGGAAACCGCCGTCCACGTTCAGCGATACGCCGGTGGTGTAGCTCGAGGCGTCGCTCGCCAGGTACAGCACGGCGCCGGCCATTTCGCTTGGGTCGGCTACGCGTTTGAGCGGGATCTGCGTCAGGGCCTGTTTCAGGATCGCGTCGTTCTTCACCAGCGCGGAGGCGAATTTGGTGTCGGTCAGGCCCGGCAGCAGGGCGTTGCAGCGGATGCCGAATTGCGCGCATTCCTTGGCGAAGACTTTGGTCATGTTGATCACGGCGGCCTTGGTCACCGAGTAGATGCCCTGGAAGATCCCCGGGGAAATGCCGTTGATCGACGCCACGTTGATGATGCTGCCGCCGCCGTTTTCGCGCATCAGCTTGCCGGCTTCCACCGACATGAAGAAGTAGCCACGGATGTTCACGTCGACGGTTTTCTGGAAGGCGCCGAGGTCGGTGTCCAGCACGTTGCAGAACTGCGGGTTGGTCGCGGCGTTGTTGACCAGGATGTCCAGGCGCCCGAACTGTTCCTTGATCCCGGTGAAGACCTGGCTGATCTGTTCCATTTCGCCGATGTGGCAGGCGACCGCTGTGGCTTTGCCGCCAGCGGCGATGATGGCATCGGCTACGTGCTGGCAGCCTTCGAGTTTGCGGCTCGAAACGATGACGTGGGCGCCTTGCTGGGCCAGCAGTTTGGCGATGGCTTCACCGATGCCGCGGCTGGCGCCGGAGACGAAAGCGATCTTGCCGTCGAGGTCGAACAACTGAGTCTTGGACATGGGATTCCCTTGTAGTGAACCTTGTTATAACGCCGTCATCAGAGGCTGGATTGGGCAATGACCTGCAGGCTCATGTGCTCCAGCAGTTTGTTCATGTGAATGAACTGCGCGAAGCGTTTGTCCTGGGTCTGGCCATGGAAGAAGCGGTAGTAGATCTGCTGCACGATGCCGGCCAGACGGAACAGGCCGTAGGTGTAGTAGAAGTCGAAATTGTCGATCTGGATGCCCGAGCGCTCGGCGTAGTAGTCGACGAATTCACGGCGGGTCAGCATGCCCGGGGCGTGGCTCGGCTGGCGGCGCATCAGTTGCACCGGTGCCGGGTCGTCGGCCTGGATCCAGTAGGCGAGGGTGTTGCCCAGGTCCATCAGCGGATCGCCGAGGGTGGTCAATTCCCAGTCGAGCACGCCGATGATCTGCATCGGGTTGTTCGGGTCGAGGATGACGTTGTCGAAGCGGTAGTCGTTGTGCACGATGCTGGAGGTCGGGTGGTCGGCCGGCATCTTGTCGTTGAGCCAGGCCTTGACCTTTTCCCAGTGCGGAGCGTCCGGGGTCAGGGCTTTCTCGTAGCGTTCGCTCCAGCCTTTGATCTGGCGCGCGACGTAGCCTTCAGGCTTGCCCAGATCACCGAGGCCGCAGGCGTTGTAATCGACCCGGTGCAGTTCGACGAAACGGTCGATGAAGCTCTTGCACAGCGCCTCGGTTTTCGCCGAATCCAGGCCCAGTTCCGGCGGCAGATCCGAGCGCAGGATGATGCCCTTGACCCGTTCCATCACATAAAACTCGGCACCGATCACCGATTCGTCGGTGCAGTGCACGTAGGCCTTCGGGCAATACGGGAAACCGTCGCGCAACTGGTTGAGGATGCGGAATTCACGCCCCATGTCGTGGGCGGACTTGGCCTTGTGGCCGAACGGCGGCCGGCGCAGGACGAATTCCTGGTCCGGGTATTCCAGCAGGTAGGTCAGGTTCGACGCGCCGCCGGGAAACTGGCTGATCTGCGGCGTGCCGGTCAGGCCCGGAATGTGCGCCTTGAGGTAAGGATCGATCAGACTGGCATCGAGTTCTTCGCCAGAGCGGATACGGGTGGACTGGTCAGTAAGCGCCATGCTTATCCCTTCTGCTTATTTTGGAGGCCAGACATCATTGGCTAATCTAATGGCGCGCTCGGGTGGTCACAAGCGCGGCTCGGTCTTATAGGTTAGCGTGTTGGACGATAATCACCTTTGGGAATGTGCGCGGCGGGCCGCAGGCGACTAAGGTTTAGCGCGTATGCCTTGTTCACACAGGAGCTTTGAAATGGGCTGCCCGCAAGTCTGTGCCAGCGCTACCCTGCAATGCAGTTTCGGCGCCGCGCCGGCGGTGCTCAACGTGCTGCCGGTCAACCGCACGCTGACCGGCGGGATGCCGGCGGCGAACATCATGGATCACATTCCGCTGGTCAACGTCACCCCGTTCGGCATGTGCATGAGCATGGCCAATCCGATGGTCGCCGCTGCCACGGCTGCGGCGCTGGGCGTACTGACACCGATGCCGTGCATTCCCGCCACCGCCACGCCGTGGATCCCGGGCGGCGCACCGACCCTGCTGCTGGGCGGGATGCCGGCGATCGATGCCAACAGTACGTTGATGTGCAACTGGGCGGGGGTGATCAAGATCGTGATGCCGGGGCAGATGCAGATGTTGATTCCCTGAGCTTCTTTGCTTGTCGTTAAATCCATGGCCCTCACCCCAGCCCTCTCCCTGTATGTACCGGAGACATGGTGAACACATGTTCGGAGACATGGTGGACGGTTTTTAGATCCTCTTACCTGCCGTAACAATCTGCAAGTTCAAGTCGATTCGGGCGATACGATGTCTACTCCAGTAGACATCGTGGATGCCATCCTCCGCTGTTTCCCTGATCGCTATCGACAGCCCGTGAAATGCTTTTCCGATTGAGTATTCACGGTTCCTCCAGTAA